>JAJZOO010000047.1 GCA_021811485.1 archaeon | reverse complement strand
CACCAGAGAGCCCGTCGAGGTATCTCTTGCCGTGGACGTCTTCGTACCAGACCCCCTGCGCGCTCTTCATCACGAGCGGGTCCTTCGCGAAGTCTTTCATCTGCATGAAATCGAGGAAGAGGTGCTCCGCCGCCCCTCCGTCCGAGTCGCGAATGGCCAAAGTCCGTCTCTCCTTGAGTTCGCGGCGTCTCAGGTATAAGTTTGCACCGGACGCGGGAGGGTCCTCTGCGGTAGCGACGGATTTGAAAATCCTTATAATCGGAAGGTGTTGATTTCATTCCCTACCCTATCATGGTGACCAGGAAGGCTGCCTACGCGCTTCTCTTCGGTGTTCTCCTCGCCGTGATGTCGGGGCTCGCCCCGGCTGTGGTACCTGCGGCATCGAGTTCAGGGTCCAGTTATTCACAGTCTGGGACGCTCATCCTCGCGGAGCCCAACTGCATCGACAGCTTTACGCAGTTCCTGACCGCCTGCAACCCTCCTTGGTACTACCTGCAGGACATGTTCCCTGACAATGGGGTGCCTACAGCTTTGGGGCTGGTGCACGTCGCGGTCCAGTCGTACTGGACGAGCACGAACGGGACCATTTGGTACTTCCGGGTGACCCCCGGGATGACCTGGTCAGACGGGGTCCAGGCCAACGCGACAGACCTCTCCTGGTCTATCCAGCAGATGTACTCCAGTTTTTCGTGGGGTGCGGGGAGCCTTGTCCCATACGCGTCTCTGTTGCGGGGGACTCCACAGCAGGCTGTTGTCCCGGTGAACTCCAGTGTCGTGGAGGTCAAGCTTACGCGACCGTTCAGCTTACTCGGCTCGATCATCGGGTCCGAGAACACACCGAACTTTACACCGTACCACATATGGAAGAATTGGATTAACGCTACGACGGCTCCCGGCAACCTCTTTGGCACCTTAGTCGGCGTGGGGCCTTACTACGTCTCGAATTACCATCAGGGCGACCAGCAGCTAGTCATGCTCCCCAACCCATACCCGACCCCTTGGGGGAGCCCGGCTAACGGCGGGCACCCATACTTCAAACAGATTGTCACTGAGCTCGTCCCCTCCAGCGCGAGCCTCGCGGACCTGCTCCTGTCAGGGCAGATTGACGCGGCCCCAGTGGCCCCGTCGGACGTGGCAGGCCTGTTGAGCAATCAGAACATCAAGATTGCGACTGCTTCTGGGACGGGGCTCTGGTACATCGAGTTCCCGGCGACCCACTACCCGTACAACATGACGGCGTTCAGGCACGCGCTTGCGTACGCCATCAACACCCAGACACTGGTCAAGAGCGCGCTTGCAGGATACGGCACGACAGCCAACGCGGCGTTCATTCCTTCCACCTCCCCGGAGTTCAACTCTAGCGTACCCACCTACTCGTACAACATGTCGACCGCCCAGCAACTACTTACGAGCATCGGCTTCAAGATGGGGTCGGGCGGGTTCTACACCCTTCCTAACGGGACTGCGTTCCAGCCTCCTATCTATGTCCCCGCCGAGCAGACTCCGATCGTGCTCGCCGGCACCCTCGTGGTCCAGGAACTGCAGCAAGCGGGCATCGACGCGCAACTGAGACCGATCGCGGGGGCGACCATGGCTTCGGTATGGTACAAAGGGGTGAACATGTACTTCGAGAACCAGAACTTCGGGTACCCGAACAGCGAGCTCCTGACAGACGGGAGCTTCTACTCGTACTTCCTCGCTTCAGGGCCCGAGCCTGGGCAGCAGCCGTTCGCCAGCGCGAGCACCGGCAGCGAATACAACAGCACGGTGGCGGCACTCGAGGCCTCCACTAACCCACAGCAGACTACGACCTATGAGAAAAACATACAGGGCCTGCTCGCGAGCTACCTTCCCTCGATACCTCTCTTCTACCCCGACTTCATCTGGGCGTACAACTCCCAGAAAGTGGCGGGGTGGCCGCAGTCGCCCGGATCGTTCGAGCTTCCTGGTTTGGTCTGGAACCTTACAGCCCTGGCTACGATAAGGCCAGCCAACCTGAGCACCGCGGCCACAACCACCGTGGCGAGCTCTACCCCAACCTCGAGCTCGACGGACTCGTACCTTGTGGCCGGCGCGGCGGCGGTGGTCGTGGTAGCGGTGGTGGCCGCGGTAGCGGCGACGGTCCTGCGTAAGAAACCTAAAACCTGATGCGACCGTGAACAGAGGCTACGTCCTCAGACGGGGGTTCTATGCCTTCATCACCTTCCTCATCGTGCTCGTCCTCAATTTTGCCATACCAAGGGTGATGCCTGGGAGCCCGGTCCAGTACTTCGCCAACCCGAGGATCCTTCCTTCGCTCGAAGCCAAGCTCCTCACGGAGAGGTTCGGGCTCGACAAGCCGATATGGACCCAGTTCCTGCTCTATCTCGTCGGGGTGTTCCACTGGCCCCCTGATCTGGGGGTCTCCTACACGTTCTACCCTGCTCCCGTATGGACGGTCATAATGACGTACCTCCCCTGGACGCTCCTGCTCGTGGGGACGGCCACGGTGGCGACGGCTGTCATAGGGATAGTGATTGGCATCCTGATTGGCTCGAAGCAGGGCTCTAAGACAGACACGGTGGTGACTTCCGCCTCGCTTTTCCTCTGGACGATGCCCTTCTTCTGGCTCGGGACGATACTCTTGTGGCTCTTCAGCATCTATTTCCATGTCTTCCCTGCTGGCGGAGCCGCGTCGCCGTTTCTCTCCAAGATGCCGCTCTTGGACCAGATAGGCAACATAGCTGAGCACGCCTTCCTCCCGGGGCTCACCCTGACACTCGCGGCGTTCGCAGGGTACAGCCTGATGATGCGCAACACATTGGTTGAGGAGTTGACGCAGGATTACGTGACCGTGGCCGTCGCAAAGGGCCTGTCCCACAGGGCCGTTCTCTTCAAGCACGCCGCGCGGAACGCCATGCTCCCCATGATAACACTCATCGGGCTCAACCTCGGTTACGTCGTGAGCGGGGCCCTCTTGGTCGAGGTTGTATTCTCCTACCCGGGGGTAGGGTACCTGACATACCAGGCGGTCCTCGCGCATGACTATCCCCTCCTGCAGGGGCTCTTCTTCGTCCTCTCGATGGCTGTGATCATAGCCAACTTCTTCGCCGACATCATCTACTCCTTGGTCGACCCGAGGGTGAAGTAAGGGACGGACACAGCCACTGCTACCTCGGCGCTCCGGCGTGGGTTGACTGAGAACAAGCGGGTGACCTCGGGGGTGCTCATAATCGGCATATTCGTGTTCATGGCAGTCTTCGCGCCGTGGCTCACGCCGTACAAGCCCCAGGTGGTCTCGGGCTCGCCCTACTCGCCTCCCAGCTTCCAGCACTGGATGGGGACCGACGACCTCGGCTACGACGTGATGAGCCAGGTAATTTACGGCGCCCGGATAAGCCTGACTGTCGGGTTCACTGTCGCCCTCGCTGCGACTTCGATTGGCTCCCTCATAGGCCTCCTCTCGGGGTTCTACAGGGGGGTGGTCGACGAAGCGCTGATGAGGTTCACAGACGTAATACTTGTGCTTCCTTCGCTCCCGCTGGCGATTATACTGGCTGCTTACCTCGGGCCGAGTGTGATCACAATCATCGAGGTCCTGACCCTCACGAGCTGGCCGCTGGTGGCGAGAGTGATCAGGTCCCAGACCCTATCGCTGCGGGAGAGGCCCTTCGTTGACGCAGCGAGGGTCGCGGGGGCGAGCGACGCTCGGATAATGTTCAAAGTGATAATCCCCAACCTCCTGAGTCTCATCGCCGCGAACGCAGTCCTGGCCATAACTGGGGCTGTGGTTGGCGAAGCGGGGCTCGACTTCATCGGGATGGGCAACCCCAGTGTCGTGAGCTGGGGGACCATGCTCTACTGGTCGCAGAACCTCGGGGCGGTCCTAAGAGGGGCGTGGTGGTGGATACTCGCCCCGGGGCTCTGCATAGCCTTCGTCGGACTGGGCGCCGTCCTGATCAGCATTGGGGTGGAGAACATATTCAACCCCCGGCTCCGAGGGCGGTAACCCGGGATGCCCCTGCTAGAGCTGAAGAACCTCTCCGTGGCCTACAGGCTCCAGAAAGGGTATCTGATGGCGGTCGACCAGGTCTCGATGGAGGTCAACGAGGGCGAGGTCCTCGGGATAGCGGGGGAGTCAGGGTGCGGGAAGTCGACGGTAGCGCTGTCAGTCCTGAGGATACTCCCGAAGTCGGCCAGGGTGACCGGTGCTGTAGCCTTCGGAGGGGAGGACGTGTTGACCATGGGTGACGAGCGGGTCCGGGCGTACAGGTGGAAGCACGTGGCCCTCGTCCCCCAGGGGTCCATGAACGCGTTCGACCCGGTGATATCGGTGGGTGCCCAGATAGTCGAGGCGATCAGGCTCCACGAAAGCGCGGGGAAGGAGGAGGCGTGGAGGAGAGCGAGGGAGCTCTTCGGCCTGGTCGGCATACCGAAGGAAAGGGTGACGAACTACCCGCACGAGCTCAGCGGCGGGATGAAGCAGCGCGCCGCGATAGCAATGGCCCTCTCGCTTAGTCCCAAACTCGTCATACTCGACGAGCCCACCACCGCCCTGGACGTGGTGGTCCAGAAGCAGATTCTCTCGCTCCTGGCCAGGCTGCAGCGCGAGCTTGGCGTTTCATTCATGTTCATCACGCACGACCTCTCGGTCCTGGCCGAAGTGGCGACGAGGGTGGCAGTGATGTACGCCGGCAAGCTCGTGGAGGTCGGCCCCGCCGATGTGATGTTCCGCTCCCCCTCGCACCCCTACACTCAGGCGCTGATGCGCGCGATACCAAACGTGCACGGCGACATAAGTCAGGTGAAGTCCATACTGGGGACCCCGCCAGACCTGACCTCCTTGCCGAAGGGGTGCAGGTTCAGCCCGCGTTGCCCTCACAGCTTCGGCCGGTGCACTGTTGAAGAGCCGAGGCTATTGCCATCGACAACCGGGTCCATGGCTGCATGCCACCTTGTCGGAGGGTGAAATGGAGCAGGGTGGCGGCGGCCGGCCGCTGGTCGAGGTCAGGAACCTGTCTGTCGGGTTCTCCGCCTCGATGGGGTTCTTCAAGAAGAGGACCGTGTCTGCCATCGATGATCTCTCTCTCGCAGCGTGGGAGGGGGAGTCGCTCGGAGTGGTGGGGGAGAGTGGAAGCGGGAAGACTACGCTCGCCCGCGTCCTCGTGAAGCTCCTCAGACCGCACTCCGGAGAAGTCCTCTTCAAGGGGGAGGACGTGCTCACGCAGACGAGGAAGGAAGAGAGGGTGTACAGGCGGAAGGTGCAGATGGTCTTCCAGGACCCGTACGAGTCGCTCAACCCCCGGTCGACGGTGTGGGATGCGGTCGAGGAGCCTCTCCTGATACACCACGTCGCAGGCGACAGACACTCCAGGGGGGAAATGGTTGAAAGGCTGGTCGCCATGGTTGGGTTGGACCCAGGGGCCGTGAAACACAAGTACCCCCACCAGCTGAGCGGAGGGGAGAGGCAGCGGGTGTCGATCGCCCGCGCCCTGGCGGTCAGCCCGGACCTACTCATCGCCGACGAACCCGTCTCCATGCTCGACGTCTCCATGCGCATCGGAATCCTCGACCTGATGCTCGAGCTCAAGCGCAAGCTAGGGCTGACGCTCATCTTCATCACGCACGACCTTGGTGTGGCGCGGTACTTCTGCGACCGAATAGCGGTCATGTACCAGGGGAAGCTGATGGAGGTGGCGCGGACAGAGGAGCTCCTCGAGCGCCCTCTACATCCATACACCAAGCTCCTCCTCGATTCCGTCCCCGTGCCAGGGGGCGCCGGACCGGCGCCCCCCGAGGCGGTGGATGCGGACCCCAGGCCTGCGCCTGCTGGGTGCAAGTTCAGCCCGCGTTGCCCCTATGCCAGGGACAGGTGTCGAGGGTCCGCTCCGGACCTGACCGAGGTCAGCAGGAGCAGATACGCGGCGTGCTACTACCCGCTCACTTCCTGACCTCCCGGCGGGGCGAAAAAGGTGATTAACGGCTGTCGGTCAGCCCCGGTGATGTCGCGTTGTCCAAGGTCAAGGTGAGCGTGATTGGCGCCGGGAGTGCCAACTTCTCCCTCGAGCTTGTGAAGGACATCTGCCTGATGCCTTCGCTTGCGGGGAGCACCGTCAGTTTCATGGATATCGACCAGAGGAGGCTGGACGCGGTCCACACCCTGGCGTCTAGGTATGCCAGGGAGATGAAGATGGACCTCAAGCTCGAGAAGACGACGACCAGGAGGAGTTCCCTGAAGGACGCGGATTTCGTTGTGAACCTCGCGCTCGTCGTCGGACACAAGGGATACACGAAAGTCTGGGACATGGCGCGGAAGCGAGACTACAGGTTCGGAGGGAGTTACCACATCATGCACGACGAGGGCTTCTGGGTCAACTTCTACCAGCTCAGGCTCTTCGAGTCGATCGTCGAGGACGTGCTCGAGGTCTGTCCCAATGCCTGGTACATACAGTTGGCCAATCCCGTCCTCGCAGCGACGACGTACCTCTGCAGGAAGTACCCCAAGCTGAAGTACGTCGGGCTCTGCGAGGGGCCCCGCGCCATCTACGACATGGCTAGCATTTTCGGCCTCGACCCGGACAGGATAAGCTTCGAAATACCGGGGGTGAACCACACGGTCTGGCTGACGCGCTTCTTCCACGAAGGGAAGGACGCCTACCCGGTGCTCGACTCCTGGGCGAAGAAGAACTCCCGCGCCTATTGGAAGACGCACACCCCGAGCAACATCCTCGGCCCTGTAGCGTTCGACCTCTACGAGAAGTTCGGGGTGTTCCCAATCGGGGATACATGCACTCCCGGGGGCGGGACCTGGCCGTGGTGGTACCACACGGATGAGAAGCTGGAGCGGAAGTGGGGGGAAGACCCAGAGTGGTGGTGGAGGGACTACCTAGGGGACCTCGAGCGCCGGGGCCCGGCGCTCGACAAGCTACTGGACGGGAAGACCTCGCTTACGGAGGCTATTCCACCCAAGAAGTCCAGGCAGTTCACCGTACCGCTCATCGAGTCCATAGCGTGCGACGTGCCCCGGGTCCTCCCGGTGAACGTCCTGAACACCGGCGGCCTCCTGCCTGGCGTCCCCAGCGATTTCGAGGTCGAGGTCTCGGGGCTCGTTACTGCCAACGGGGTCCAGGGGCAGAGGTCGTCAGGCCTCCCCTCCAACCTCGTCGGATACATACTCAGGGACAGGGTCGCACCTGTGGAGACAGAGCTCGAGGCGTACCAAAAGGGGGACAGGGACAAGCTGCTGGAGCTCCTTATGATGGACCCGTGGACGAAGTCGGAGGGACAGGCCAGCGGGCTGATGAAGGACGTGTTCGCGGACA
>JAJZOO010000046.1 GCA_021811485.1 archaeon | reverse complement strand
CGTGAAGGCACAACTTCTGCTGGTGGGGCTATCCGCTTTCATCGCTCTCTTCGTATTTACAGCATACGTGGCGTTCACGCTATGCGGCTACTGCTTCGCCAACCCCAACGCCGTGAGCCCCGGCGGCGGCCCCTTCATGCCCCCTCACTCTCACTACTGGAACGTGGACGGTGAGTACGCCGCGGTGGCCCTCGCCGGCATCTTCTCCTTCGGCTTCCTCTGGAGGCGCGTGCAGCGGCCTCTCCTCGTGTCAGTTCTCTTCGCCTGGCGGCTGCTATTCGGCGTAGTCCTCGCCTACGAGGTGGCGCTGATTTTCTTCGACCGCCCTGCCCTGTACACCCACGCGACGAACTTCGAGCTGCAGTACCCCTGGCTGGCGTGGGTCACGAACTACGACGTCCTGCTCGCCTCGGCGGCCGCACTCGCCTTCGGTCTTCTCGTGGGTTGGACCCTGCCCATGACTCAGGTTCGGCTTCGGGAGCCTCCAGCCTAGCCCCCCACGCTAGATGAGAGGCACCGCGCCCGCTTCGGCCATCGCGGCGAGGCTGAGATGATCAGGCGGGCCCCCGGTCCCCCGAAAGGGACCGACCCGCTCGCCACGGACCCAGTCCTAGGGCTTCCGCTCGTCCTCGCCCTTCTCTTCCGGCTGGAGCAGGAGCAAGCCGATGACTACCATGATGATCAAGATGGAAGGGATGTAGTTGTACCACTGCGGGAGCCCGTAGTGGTGGACCTCATAGGCCAGCAGTTCGACGTAGGGGATCACGAAAACCACCTTCCCCACGAGGCAGCTCTGGGTTATTGGCCCCGTAGCTATGCTCAGTGACTGGTCAGTCTCCGCGTTGTTGTCTCCCTTGGTGATCAGGCCGCCCGACGTGATTGCCACCACCCGGTGGACGACGGATATCCCGAAGGCCGAGCACGACCCGTCGTAGACGATGATGTTGCCCACGTGCACCTGGCTGATGGGGACGCTCTGCAGGACGACCAGGTCCCCTCCCTCGAGGGTGGGGAGCATGCTGTGCCCGAGTACCTGTCGCGTGTCAGTCTGGACGAAGTATGCCCAGAAGAGGAGGAGCACCACGGCCGCGACATAGATGACCGTGCTCTTCGAGGCCACCTTCATGGGGTGACTCCCCGACGGCGACCTGTTATATGTCTGAAGCCGCCGATGCTTTTTATCCGCCCCCGACGGGCCGGCCCGTCGTGGCGAGGCTACCCCTAAGGCTGCTGGCCATTGACGCCGTCCTCGTGGTGCTCGCCTACCTTGTGGTCCAGGACCAGGCGGTCCGCGCCGGCTACGCCGCGTCTCTGCACGCCGCCTGCGCGAGCCTCTGCAGCTACACCCCCTCCTTCAGCTACGGGATCCTGATACAGTACTTCACCATGACAGGGAACGGCGTCTCACTCACCAGCCCTCCCACACTCGACTGGTTCCAGGTCATCGCGGTCCTGCTCGTGATAGTCAACGCCTGGCACTTCTACTCCAACTACGTGAAGGGGAGGCGCGCGGGGAAGGGCGACCCCGCCGCTCCTTCACCCGGACCTGGGACACTCGCGTAGTCCCCTCCCTCCCCGGAGCGGCGAGGTCCGCTCAGGTTCAAATGCCGATGCGGCGGCGAGGTCGGGCATGGGGCCCCTTCTGGCTCGCCTCGTGAGGAGGACCGGATCCCTCGAGGGGGCGCAGGGCGCGGTGGCCTCGGTGGCGTCGTCCCTGGGCCTCACCGACCCCGTGGAAGCAGACGAGCAGCTCGCGGGCCTCGCCCTCTGCTCCAGGGGCGAGAGCATCGAGGCGGTGTCGAAGCACCTCACCTGGAGGGACTTCGAGAGGTTCTCCTCCAACATCCTCCGGGCGAGAGGGTACAGGGTAAGGGAGAACATCTACCTGAGAAGGCCCCGGGCCCAGGTCGACGTACTCGCAGTCTCAGACAGGACCTCGCTCGCGGTAGACTGCAAGCACTGGGCTAGGATGTCGGGGAGGGGGGCGCTGGCCGGGCTGGTGAAGGCGCAGCTGAAGAGGGCCAGCAGGCTGCACGACACCCTCGACGCCATAGGTCCCATCGCCGCCGTGATACTCGTAGTGGTGGACCCGGGGGAGAGGTTCGTGGGAGGAGGCGCCGTGGTCCCCATCTTCGCCTTCGGGGACTTCCTGGACAGCATCGAGGAGCACAGAGCGCTGCTCGAGCTGGTCTAGGGCTTCGTCTCCGTCGGCGCCGCGGCGTAGGGGCCCATCAGGTCCTCCAGTTCCTCGATCAGTCCCTGCGGGTCGGGGACGTCCTTGAGGATCACGACCCCGAGCCCCTCGGGGGACTTGTGGCTCCCCTTCCCCTGCTTCAACTCCACGAAGACCGTGCCGCACTTGAAGCGCCTGGCCAGCATCCCCTGAGAGTACCCGAAGCCCTGCATGTTGCTGTAGGCCACAAACTGCTCGCGGCCGAGCCGCTTCCTGATGCTGATCCCCTCGTCTCCTATGGTGTATGTCGTGTATTCCTTGTTGTACATGTACGCCCCGATGAGGGCGTAGGACGCGCCCAGGAAGAGGAGGTAGCTATCGAATGTCTTCGGGTCTATCCTCAGGAACACCGACAGGACGGCCAGGGCGGCCGTCCCCTTGATTAGGCTCTTCGTCACGTTAGACTTTAGCTTTCTATCGGATTCCAACGCGACTCTAGTACAGCCAGCATGCGGCGTCCACGTCCCCCGCCCTCCTCATGGACGGCTCCTTCTCCTTGCACACGTCCATGACGTAGGGGCACCGCGGGTGGAACCTGCAGCCTCTGGGGAGGCCAACGAGGCTCGGGATCTCCCCAGTCGGGGGGATCAGCTCGTGGGTCTTGAGAGTCGGCGCCGACCTCAGCAGGGCCTGGGTGTAGGGGTGCTTGGGGTTGGTGATCACCTCTTCGGTCGGGCCCTGCTCGACGAGCTTCCCCGCATACATCACGGCGATCCTGTCTGAGATGTAGCGCGCCACTGCTATGTTGTGGGTGATGAACAGGTAGGTGAGCTTCAGCTCGTCGTGGATGCGCGTCAGCAGGTTGAGGACCTGGGCCTGGACCGAGGCGTCCAAGGCCGAGGTCGGCTCGTCGAGGACTATGAAGTTCGGGTTCGAGATGATCGCCCTGGCCACGGCCACCCTTTGCCTCTGGCCCCCTGAAAGGTCTCGCACTCTCCTCTGGGCGAACGTCTTGGCGTCAAGCCCGACCAGGGACAGGGCCGTGTTGAACTGCTCGTCCTTCGAGGCTTGGCCGACGTCTGACCTGTGGAGGGGCTCGGTGACTATGGCCTTGATGGACATCCTGGGGTCGATGCTGTCCGTGGGGTTCTGGAAGACCATCTGCACCTGACGCCTCATCTTCCTGTAGTCCTTCCTGGACACCTTCTCGCCCATGAAGTAGAGCTCCCCCTTCGTCGCTGTCTCGAGGGTCGCAAGCATCCTCCCGAGGGTGGTCTTCCCGCTGCCGCTCTCGCCTACCAGCGCCAGCACCTCGCCTGCCGGGATCTCGAAGTCGATCTCGTCGACCGCCCTGACCCAGACCTTCTGCTGGCGCGAGATGATCGACTCGACGAACCCCTTCCTTGAAGCCTCGAAGTACTTTGTGAGTCCCTTGCCGCTGAATACGACCTCAGTCATACAGATGGCACCTCAGGAGCCTGTCCTCTACCTGCTTGATCTCAGGGTTTACGGTCCCGCAGACGTCCATGACCTTCGGGCACCTGGGGTGGAACCTGCACCCACTGGGGGGCGCCAGCATGTTGGGGGGAGAGCCTGGTATCGAAATCAGGTCGCCCTCTTTCTTCGACTTGTGCGGGATGCTGTTTACGAGGGCCACGGTGTATGGGTGGAGCGGCTTGGTCACCACCTTGTCGACCGGGCCCAGCTCGGAGAGCTCTCCGGCGTACATCACCAGGAACCTGTCCGCCACGGTGTAAGCCACGGCCATGTCGTGGGTTATGAAGAGCACCGACATCCCGTACTCGGCCTTCAGCTCGTTGATCAGCTTCATCACCTGGGCCTGGATGGTTACGTCCAGGGCAGAGGTCGGCTCGTCTGCGATCAGGAGCTTCGGCTTCATGACCAGAGCCATGGCGATGACCACCCTCTGTATCTGGCCCCCCGAGAGCTCGTGGGGGTACCTCCTGAGTATGACCTCGGGGTCGGGCATCCTCACCCCTCTGAGCCCGTCCAGGGCCGCCTTCGTCGCCTCCTCCTCGTCATAGGCCTCGCCCTGCATCGTCCGTTTTGTCCGGATGGCCTCGAGCATCTGCCTGTCGACCCGCTTCACCGGATTGAGGCTGTTGAGGGGGTCCTGGAAGATCATGAACGCCTCGTTCCCCCTGTACGCCCTCAGCTGCTTCCCCTTCAGGGCGAATACGTCCTTCCCTTCGACCATCACCTTCCCCTCGTAGGTCGCGTTGGGCGGGAGGAGCCTTACTATGGCGTGACCGAGGCTAGACTTGCCGCATCCACTCTCGCCGACGATGGCCACGCTCTCCCCCTTCTCGAGAGCAAAGTCCAGCGTCCTTACCGCTTCAAGGTTCCCATAGATGGTACGATAGGCTACGCGGAGCCCTTTGACGTCCAGCAGCAACTAGTACGAAAGCCTCCCACCAACCATATCTTGTATCCTGTCGCCGAGCAGGGAGTAGCAGACGACAATCGCCATGATGATGACGCTGGGGAAAAGCGCGTACCACCAGACGCGCGGCGCGTAGGCGAGCCCTGACGCCGCCATCGACCCCAGCTCAGGCTGGCCGACTTGGACCCCTATGCCAAGGAACGCGAGGGTCGAATATGTGAGGATGACGTTCCCGAAGTCGAGGGTCGCTATCGCCACTATCGGGTCGATGGCGTTCGGGAAGATGTGCCTGACGATGATGCTGAGCGGGGAAAGACCACTGAGCCTCGCGGCTTCCACGTACCCCCTCGACTTCAGGGTCAGCGCCTGCGCCCTGAAGAACCTCGCATAGGTCGGCCACCATATGATAGTCAGGGCGACCAGGACCACCACGTATCCGTTCCCGAGGGTCAGTGAGAGGGCTATGGCGAAGACGATCAGTGGGAACGCGAGGAACGCGTCCGTCACCCTCATCAGGATCTCGTCGGCCCAGCCGCCTAGGTATCCTGCCGATATGCCTAGGAACATCCCTACCACTATCGCGGAAGTGACGATGAGGACCGATGCCAAGGCATCCTTCGGTATCGCGTACAGGACCCTCGAAAGGATGCTCCTCCCCGTCTCGTCGTACCCGAATATGCCGACCGGGAAGTTGGCCAGGCTGGGAGCGGCGAGCGAGTTGGCGAAGTTGAACTGGAAGGGGTTGGATGGCAGTAGGGTGTAGCTCAAAGCAAGGTTGTGGGTATAGTCCGCCACCATTTCGAACACCCCCTGTACCAGCCCATACACGAAGAAAATCCCGATCCCTATCGCCCCTGCGAGCGCGGCCTTGTCCCTCCTGATGAACCCGGCTATGAACCGGAGACCCGAGCTCTCCCCCAGCGGAACCTCCGCCTCGTTGTGGACGGACACGCCGGTGGTGTGGTTCTTCCCCTTGAACAACCTGAGCCTCCCGCCCTTGCTCGAGCCTTTGCTCCCCATCTAGGTCATCCTCACTCTTGGGTCCATCACGCCGTAGAGTATGTCGGCGATGAAGTTGGCTATGATGACAGCGAAGCCGACTATGACCGTGATGGCCAGGATCGCCGGGTAGTCTAGGTTGTAGGCCGCTTGCACGAAGAAGAACCCGATGCCGTGGTAGGAGAAGATGTCTTCGACGACGACCGCTCCGCCGACCGTGAACGCGAACGAGAGGGCCATGAGCGTGATGATCGGGATGATGGCGTTCCTGAACGCTGTCCCCCATACCACCTGCCGCTTCGGGAGCCCTTTCATGTAGGCCAGCTTGACGTAGTCCTTGTCAAGGGAGTCGACCATGGTCGCCCTGGTGAGCCTGGTGATCCCCCCGAAGCTTATCACCGCGATGGTGACGGCCGGAAGTATCAGGTGCCTGAGGTAGCTGTAGAGGTATACCCAGTTCTGGGCGAGTATCGCGTCGACGAGAGGGAGCCCCGTAATCGGGGCTGGGATGGCCAGGACAGGATTGGCTACCTGGCCCGTAGGCAGAAGGTTCAACTCGTAGGCGAGGACCAACTGCAGGAAGATGCCGACCAGGAAGACGGGCGCCGCCCAGGTTCCAAGGTAGATCGCCTTTATCCCGTAATCCGTACCTGTGTTCCTGTTGGAGGCCGCGATGGCGCCGGTGAATATCCCGATAACTACTCCCAGTATGGTCCCCAGGACCACCATGTTCAGGGTGACCGGGAAGTACTCCTGAATGACCAAGAGTTCAGGTATGCCATATTGGGTGTCTGTGCCCAGGTTCCCGTGGAAGAACCCGCTCACGTAGTTGTAGAACTGGACGTAGATCGGCTGGTAGAAGCCCATCCTATGAGCGATCTGGATGAGCTCGGGGACAGTGAAGTGCGTCCCCACGTAGAGCCTAGCCAGGTCCTCTGGCGTAGGCGCGACCAGGTGGATTATCGCGAACATGAGCGCAATCATTATCAGGATCGTGATGACCGCGTTCACTGCGCGTCTTGCGACGAAGAAAAGGAACCGATTATCCAATTAGCAGCGGGTCACTAGTAAGTTCCCTGGGACTCTTATAGATTGTTATCAATTCCGGCCGTTATCAAAGGTCCCTCTACTTCGCGGCAGGCTTGCCCAAGCACGCGGATTCTCAGGATGGACGACCGCTTCCGTCAGTTGTTTCGCGTAGAGCCGCGGGCCATGAGGCGAGCAGCCCCCCAGGCCATAACAAAAAGGGGCGTCGATGCCTAACCACCGCCACTTTCAGAGGGCGCGAGTGTCTCGGAGGTCCAGTGATGTCCGACTCCGCTCTGCGCCTCGCCCAATCTTCAGGCTGACCGGTCCCGTCCCCAGACCCGAGGCGGGTGGATTTAGCGCGGCGGCAACCGCCCTTGGGGTTGCCGCTTTCCGAGCCGGGGCCCTCCGGGAGCGGCGTGATCCTCCCTTCGAGGCGACGGTCCGCACCCGCTCCATCCACCCCCCTTCCCCATGCCGGGATGGAAGACAATGGACAAATTACGCGATTATTTCAAGAAAGTGCTAATTTGTTTCATATGCTAATAATTCTTATATAACGTATGGGCGTTTTGCCGTTCGAGAATGTTACTAAGTCAACGAAAAGCAATTAGTACTTCAGCAACAGTCGCCATCATCGTCGTAATCCTCGTCATCGCCGGCGTCGCCGGCTACTTCGTCCTCACCACATCGCCTTCGAAGACAACGACCTCGACGACTTCGACATCGTCGACCTCGTCCACTTCGACCTCGTC
>JAJZOO010000045.1 GCA_021811485.1 archaeon | reverse complement strand
CCGGTGAACTTGTAATACTCGTTCTAGTTTCGTTCATCGCTTTCCAAGGGGCGATGGCCTATTCCGAGCAGAGGAACAGGTTTTCGCTCATCGTCCTCCTCGCGTTCGCACTCATCGCCCTTTCCCACCTGGGGGAACTTGCCGGGAGCATCCTCACCTCAGGCTTCCTCTACGTCATCGGGGGGACTGCGAACCTCGCCGGATTCGTCCTCCTTCTGGTCTTCGTCATCTGGAGTGGAAGAGTTGGTTCAAGCTGAGAAGCAGAGGAGCACCATCAAGATCTACTTCGACATCCTGACGGTGACCGAGGAGGAGGGGGAGGCAAAGACGACCAGGATAATCCAGAAGGCAAATCTTCCCCATGACCGCCTTATGAAACATGTTGCTGAGCTCCAGAAGAGGGGTCTCCTGAGCGAGTACGAGGACGGAGGGAGCAGATACTATAGGGTGACGTCGAAGGGGCTGGAATTCGTGAGGGAAGTGAGACGCGCGCAGAGCTTTCTTTCGGCCTTCGGGGTCGCCATCTGACTGACGGCTCGGGGACGGATGAACGCACCGTTCATACGTAACGTTCTCTTCGGATAAATAGGCCGCCATAGCCTCTGCAGTGTTGGACCGTTTCCGACGGGTGATCGAGGTCCCTTGAAGGATTCTGTCGTCATCTTCGGCGGCGACGGATACATAGGCTGGCCGCTCGCGGTACACCTCGCTTGGCGGAGCGAGAGGGACGTGGTAATCGTCGACAACCTCGTCACGCGGAGGCTGGTGCAGTCCGTCGGGTCTGACTCGCTTGTCCCCATAGGGAGCCCAGAAGCCAGGATCTCGAGCTACGAGAAGGCATCCGGCAGGCGGAATCTCACGTTCGTCCGGGCCGATGCCCGGGACCCTAGTGAGGTCGACTGGGTTATTTCGAAATACCTCCCAAGGACCGTGGTCCACCTCGCCCAGCAGAGGAGCGCGCCATTCAGCATGATCGACCAAGAGCACGCCCTCTACACGGAGCTCAGCAACGTGGCCACGAACCTGAACATCGTTTTCTCGATGACCAGGCACACCCCCGCCTCCCACCTGCTGAAGATGGGGACCATGGGCGAATACGGGACTCCCAATGTGGAGATCACAGAGGGTCCGGTCGAGATGCGCAGGGGCGGGAGGAAGCACAAGGCGATGTTCCCCAGGACGGGCCAGAGTTGGTACCACCTGAGCAAGGTCTTCGACACGTTCAACGTGATGCTGGCGAACAAGATTCACGGCCTGAAGGCGACCGACGTCATGCAGGGGGTGGTCTACGGTTGCAGGACTGACGAGGTCGGCGACGGGCCGCTGGCTACCAGGTTCGACCTCGACTCCGTGTGGGGGACCGTGGTCAACAAGTACGTCGCCCAGGCCGTGGTCTACAACAAGCTCCTGATCTACGGGAGAGGGAAGATGACGAGAGGATACCTCTCCCTCTACGACAGCATAAAGTGCCTTGCTCTGCTGCTCGACAACCCGCCGCGCGAAGGAGAGTACCGGGTCGTCAACCAGATAGACGAGACGTTCGACACCCTGCAACTGGCGGAGAAGGTCAGGCGCATCGCAGGCGAATTCGGCCTCGACGTCGGCTTCCAGAAGGTCAGGAACCCGAGGGTCGAGAGCGAGGAGCACTACTACAGGGTCCAGCACAAGATCCTCCCTTCACTCGGGTTCGCCCGGACGAAGACCATGGACGAAGTCCTGCGCGAGGTCTTCGAGACGGTGATAGAGCGCAAGCCATCGGCGATGAGAATGGAAGCGCTCCTCGCTCCTTCGGTCCCCTGGGGAGGACGCAAGAGCGTGGCCTCGGACGCGTTCCGGCTTCCCCGCGACCTCACAGGGTGGCCTTCCGCGATGGAACCGATGGAACTGACTCGAGACCAGCCCGCCAAGGTATCCCGGTAAGTCTTGGACACTCGTCCGAACCCCCGGGCCCCCGGCGAGCCCGACCCCGATCTGGAGTGCCTGCTCCTCTCTCCCACCGACCCTCTGACCGGCCGCCCGAGGGCAGGGGCCTTGAGGAGGCTCATGCACCCGCCCCCGGGGGTGAAGTACACTCTGGCGACGGACCGCTTCAGGTATCCCGCGAGGGCGGCGAATTACGAGTTCAACCCGGTCAACGTCGGCCTCGTGGTGGCTAGGTTCGCTTTGGAGCACCTTGCCCCCCTGAATCAGAAGGGGAAAGCACTGGTGCACTCCTTCTTCTGGGACCTCAGGAAGTTCGAGCGCCGCTGGGTGCACGAGAGCGACCAGTCGTTCGGCCAGTTCCTCTCGAGCTATAACAACGTCAAGGGGCTCGTGAGGAGGTCAACCAACGAGGGGTTCTCGTCGTACCTGAACTCCCGCTGGTGCGCAGGGGTGGTGACATGGTCTGACTGGGCGAGAAGGGGGTTCGTCGAAGACGGGGTGGACCCCTCAAAGGTCTTCGTCATACCCCCTCCCTTCGAGACCGTCGATGCCAAGAAGGACCATCCGGGGTGCAACGTCCTCTACATCGGCAGGGACTTCCAACGGAAAGGGGGGGGAGCCGCCCTCAGGGCGTTCAGGTCACTCAAGGAGGATGAAGCCAGGCTGACATTCGTGGGCCCCGTCGGCACCCCGGCTGCGAGGCTGGAGGTGAAGTCTGACAGGAGGATCACCCAGACCGACAGCTCGTCGGGGAAGAGGCTGACGGAAGACGTATGGCCGACTACCGATGTGCTCCTCCTCCCGACCAGGGCGGACGCCTTCGCCATCACGGTGGTCGACGCCATGCGGAGGGGGGTTCCCGTGGTCTCCACCAAAATCCCGGCAGTGGCGGAGGTCGTGCAGGACGGCGTTTCGGGGCTATTGTCTGAGGTGGGAGACGGGGAAGGGCTAAGGAGGAACCTGAAGAAGCTCGTGGAGGACCCGGAGTTGAGGCGCAGGCTGGGAGAGGGCGGGCGGCAGAGGGCGAAGGAGCTGTTCTCCCCTGAGAAGGTTGGCCGGTCGCTCATGAGGGTGTACAGCCTCGCCCGCTAGGAGCCTGGCCTCTGTTTGACCGCCCCCGAAAGGAGGACATACCTGAGGCCGGGGTTCGCGCTCGCGCTGGCCCTCCGACTCCTTACATCTTCTCTGGCCATAGTAATCCCGCTCTATGCGACGTCGGTCCTTGGAGCCGCGGCCGCTGAAGCCGGGGCGTTCGTCGTACTCCTGTGGGTGGGCAACGCCGCGGGCGTGATGATAGCCACCATGCTGGTCAGAGACCAATCCGCCTCGTCGGTCGCTGGGTTCGCGCTTCTGGGGGCGTCGGCGGCTGCCTTGGCGTCGGGAGCACACTTCGTGCCGTTCTGGCTGGAAGCGCTCGGCTCAGGGATGGGGATGGGGTTCCCCCAGCCGTTCCTCTCCGCGCTCATGCACCTGGAGTCGAGCCCCGAGAGGCCGTTCAGGGGGCTCGGAATCTACTCCACCGCCCTGGGAGTAGGGTTGGTCCTCGGCCCCCTATTGGCCTACGGGGCGCTGGAGTTCTTCGGCTTTGAAGGGGTGTTCGGAGCACTCGCCCTGGTCTGCGTCATGGGCGCCGTCGGCGCAATCATGGGACGGTCGAGCCTAGAAGGGAGGCCGCGGCCGCCGGCACCATCCCCGTCGAGGTGGGGGGCTGCGCTCCATGAGCCTAGGTTCCGGCGCGCGTTCACGGTCAACTTCCTCTATTCCCTCCTCCTTCCGGTCTTCCTCTCTTATGGCGCGATTTCCGCCGAGACCAGGTTCGGCCTCTCAGCCGAGGATGCATTGGTGCTGTTCGCCGGGGTCTTCCTCGTCTCCACCGGGCTACGCGTCCTGGCGACCAATTCCCGCGCCAGCCTGGGGAGGCTGCTGCTCGCTTCTACAGGCCTGCTGCTGGCGTCGACCCTCTGCATGGGCCTGGCATCCACATGGCCCCTCTTCGTCGTCGGTATGGTCCTCTTCAGCCTCCCCCACGCCATGGTCTATCCCATCGCAAGCTACTTCGCGTTCAGCTCGGTGAAGAAGCCCGACGTGGTCAACGCCAGCTACGCCTTCCAGGCATCCTCGGGGGTCGCGGAACTCCTGGCGCCCGCCGCAGCTGTCGTCCTGATACCATCAGTCGGAGTCCAGGGCGTCTTCCTCCTGGGGGCTGTCCTCGCCGCCGCCGCGCTCGTGGCCGCGGCAACCGGCCCTAGGTGACGCCGTTCTCGGTTCCGCCGGACTTCACAATTGGGCGACGGGGCGCCCTCTGCCGAGGTGCCAGCCCTGGCGCGCGTGCCCGGACGACGCCTGCTCGCTGCGAGGCGCTTTCTCTCATCAAGACCCTCACGTCGACAGCCAGCGCGCCATGCGGATAGACGAAGAGAGGGTTGACGTCGATGGAATCGACGTCAGGGTGGTCCGCCATTATGTCCCCCACCGCGACAATGGCCTTCGCGGCCGCCCTTGCGTCGAGGGGCTTGGACCCCCTGAAGCCCTCCATGAGCCTGGACGCTTTCGTCTGTTTCACCATCTCGAGCGCTTCTTCCTCGATAAGGGGGGCGAGTCTGAACGAGACGTCCCTGAAGAGCTCGACATAGACGCCCCCGAGGCCGAACATGACCGCAGGTCCGAACTGCGGGTCCCTGGTCCCGCCGACGACGAACTCGTTCCCCTTGGGTGCCATCTTCTGGACCAGGACTCCCGAGAGCACCGCCCGCGGTTTCGCAGCCTTGACGTTATGCAGGATCTCTCTGTATGCAGAACGCGCATCCTTCAGAGAAGTCACCCCGGCCACGACCCCCCCGATGTCTGACTTGTGGATGACGTCCCTGGATGCGACCTTCAGTGCGAGGGGGAACCCCAGCTTCTTCGCGAGGGAGGCCAGCTCCCCTTCGGTACGGGCCAGCCCCGAGGGCGGGACCCGCAGTCCGTAAGACTTGGCAACCGAGTCCGCCTCGCGCTCTAGAAGGGCGGCCCTCCCCGAATCCACTGCAGAGCGGAAAACCTTGGACGTTCTTGCCTTCCTCTGGTCTGTCGCCGTCAACGGCCCCCCTTCCCGAACGACTTCAGCTGCCTGTGCCGCGTCATTAGCGCGTTCATCCCGTCCACGGCGCGCTCCGCAGTCGGGTATGCCGCGAACCTCCTTTCGAGCATCTTCTCGTAAGCCATCTGGGACATGCGCCCGCCGACGAAGGCAGCCGTGATCGGCTTGTCAAGCCCTTCCTTGTCTCTGGCGTCCACGATGGCTCGCGCTACCAACCCGGGGTCGATGTTCGCGGTCTGGCAGAAGAGGGCAATGACCGCGTCCACCTCTCTCCGTCTCATAATCAGCCTGAGGACTTCGCCGTAGAGCAGGTCGTCAGCGTTGGCCGTGAGGTCTATCGGGTTCTTGGCCGACCCGAAGCTCGGAGTCACGTCCTGCACCTGCTTCGTCAGGTCGTCGCTGAGGTCCATCAGCTTCAGGCCGAGCATTTCGCATCTGTCCGTGGAGAGCACCCCCAGCCCCCCGCCGTTTGTTACCACGACGACGTTCTCCCCCTTGGGGACCGGGTTTTCGTTCAGGGCCTGAATCCAGTCGAAAGCCTGAGTCATCCCTTCGGCTCTCATCGCCCCCGCCTGCTGGAACGCCGCGGCGAAGATAGCGTCCTGGCCGGCGATAGACCCGGTGTGAGAGGACGCGGCTTGGGCCCCCCTGGCAGACCGGCCCGCCTTTATCACCACCATCGGCTTCCGCCTAACTGCCCTCCTGGCCGCCTCGAAGAACCGCCTCCCGTCCTTCAGCCCCTCCATATAGATCAGGATGGAACTGGTGGACGGGTCATCGGCGAAGTATTCTACCAGGTCGGCGTCGTCAACGTCGGCCTTGTTCCCTATGCTGACTATGGCGGACACCCCGTATTTCTCCTCGGTGGTCCAGTCCATCAGGGCGAGCCCCAGCGCCCCAGACTGGGTGATGAAGGCCGTCTTCCCCTCGAGGACCTTCGTCGGGCCGAAGGTCGCGTTCATACTGCTTCGGGCGCAGTACACCCCGAAGGTGTTTGGCCCGATGATTCTCATTTTCCCCTTGGCCATGGAGACCAGTCTGTCTTCGAGGTCCCTGCGCCCCACTTCAGAGAACCCCGAGGTTATGATTATGGCACTCTTCACCCGCTTCCTTACGCAGTCTCCGACAACCCCCTCTACCAGCTTCGCGGGGACCGCTATCAGGGCCAGGTCGACGTCAGAGGGGACGTCGGCGAGCGTCCTGTAGCAGGGAAGGTCGAGGACGGAGCCATAGTTGGGGTTGACCGGGAAGATGTTCCCCCGGAATCCAGACAGCTTGATGTTGCGCAGAATCTCGTGCCCGATTTTCCCCGGGGTCCTGGAAGCGCCGACTACCGCTACGGCCCTGGGAGCGAAGAACGGTTCGATGTCTCTGCGCAAGGCGACCGCGGGATGCTCTAGGCAGACCCATACTATATTGGTTCCCCGAAATGGGAGAGGAAGGCCCCCACCGAAAGTCTCTTGCTGCGCACCGTCACCAGGAGGCTGACCGCCCGGCCGGCAGAACACCGACGCCGTCTTCCCGGTTTGGGGTGAAATCGAATCCTGTCGAGTTACAGGGCGCGCCCTCCTGGGGCCACGACTGCGTGCCGCACTCCAACCCCGTCGAAAGCTTTGGGCGGTTCGCCCGCGGCTATACTTCAGAGTATGCTACCAGGGCGCCCGACTTCGGCTGAGGTACGAACAGCATCTGCCTCTTCTCGTCGAAGGCGAGCGTATGGGCTCCTTCTTCCGTGGCCAGCCCCTGCCCAACTGTCATATTCTCAGTGTCTATCACGTCGATCACCCCAGGTTCCTCGCCCGCGCAGTAGAGGATGTTCCGCTTCCGATTGCGCCAGAGGACGTCCGGCACCCCCGACAGGGGGACCTTTGCCGTCTCCCTTCCGCGGACGAAGTCCAAGGAGACCAGCGCCTTCCCATCGCAGGCCACGAAGGCGCGGCCAGTCCCTTCGACAGCCTCCAGGCCGTGCGGGCCGTTCACGGAGACGCTGACGAACTTCCGCTCGGCCATGGTCTCGGGGGAGATCAGGGCTACGCCCGGCGGGTCTCGGATGTTCACGAGGAAAAGGTCCAGCTTCCCATCATAGAGACACCAGCGAGGCCTCCCCCTGAGGCTGGAGGACGGGGTGACCTTCCCAAGCTCCGGGTCGGCCAGCCTTGCCTGGTTGTCCTTCACGTCAGCGACGAGCAGGTGCTTCCTCAGGGAATCCCAGGTGAGGTCATTTGGCCCGGACCCTACGGTAACTTCCTTCACCGTCCTGTCGCTGTCGACGTCGACCACGAGTAGCCTGCCGGTCCCACGCGCTGCAGCGAAGACGGGTCCGTCGGGCTGGGCGCAGAGCGCTCCGCTCGCCTCAGGGCACCCGTGAATGGTTGCGACGTGAGAGAGCGCTTCCCCCTCGACCACTTCCACGTTGTCGTCGGCAGTGTGGGCGATGTAGACCTTCCCGCTTTGGAGGTGCACGTCGGCATGGTCGAAGCCGCCAT
>JAJZOO010000044.1 GCA_021811485.1 archaeon | reverse complement strand
GCGGAGAAGCGCAAGGTCCTCGCGCGCAGGTCCCAGCTTGAGATAAGGATGGACATGCTCAAGGTGATAAAGGCCGGCGCCGAGAAGCCCACCCAGATCATGTACAAGGCGAACCTGTCCTGGGTCGCGCTGCAGACGCACCTCAACCAGATGATAGAGAGGGGGCTGCTGAAGTGGGTGACGGAGGGGACCCGCAAGCGCTACGACCTGACCCTGAAGGGCTCCAGCGTGATGTACGCCTACCAGAAGATCCTCGAAGAAGTCGGCGAAGAGGACGTTACCGAGTTCTCGTCGGCGTTCTAGAGGCTTCAGGCAGGATTACAAGCGCAGGGATAAATCACCCGGGGAGGGAACCGCGTGCCCTGGCCCAGACCTCGACGAGCCCGCACCAACCGGGGCTCCCGCCGTTCACACGGAGCCTGCTGAAGTGGAGCTTCGCCATCGGGGTCATCCCGCCGGTGGCGCTCGTGCTGGGGCTGGCCCTGAAGAGCCTCTATCTGCTGGACTACGTCCATGTGATTACCGGGGGGAGCTGGACCGGGTTCGACCTGTACACCGGGCTTGTCCTCTCCAGGATACTGAGGTCCCTGGAGATACCGGCGCGGGTCGAGGTGGCGAAGAGGCTCACCCCCACCACGTTCTTCATCATCCCGTCCCTGGCGGCCGTGGCCATAACCTCGGGGATCTACCTCGCCCAGGCGATGGGGAAGTTCAACCTCGCGGACCCGTGGATACTCGCCGCGGGGGTGATAGTGGTGGTGCTCACGGTCCAGGGGTTCGGCGTCTTCCTCCCCAACGGCGTCAGGATATTCCTAGAGCTCGCGAAGGTGAAGCCAGACCCGGCTCTGATATCGAAGCTGACGATGCGCAACGTCAGGCTCGCCGCCAGCCAGGCTGTCTTCCAGGTCCTGATCATCCTGGTCATGGCGCACCTGGCCGTATACTAGGAGGGCTGGGTTGAACACAAGCGCCCTGGTCGCGATACTCGTCCTCGCAGGGGCCCTCCTCTCCGTGTTCGGGGTCCTTTACAGGATGGCCGCCAGGAGCTACGCCAGGGGCGAGCTCGACTACGACGGGATCCGGATACTCAGGTGGGCCCTTCTCGGCCAGCTCGCGATCTTCGCGATACTGACCCTGACAGCGTTCCTGACGTGAATCGTCGGAATCCATGCTCAGGGGAACGGATGATTATAACCTTTAGAAAACACATAGACATGCATTGGGCGTATCAATTGAATTGCTCATAGTTTAAATCAGCCGGCCCCCCAGCCGTTGCCGCAATGACTCTCGACGAGAAAATCCGACTCGGCATGGTGGCCCTGACAGGAGCGAGCATTGTTTTCGCCTCGCTCGGTCTGCACCTAGGGCCTCTGGAAATCATCGGTGGATCCGGTCAAGCTTAGGATCCACCCGATCCTTTTATTTGCGCCGTCAGATTCTGGAACCGAGAAAGCAAAGCCGGCTCGTCGAAGCCCCAGGCCTTCTTGTCCTTGCTGTAGAGGTTGTGGGAGATGGTGAAAGAAAGCGCTTCAGACTGGTCTAGCACCATGACCTCGGTCTTCACTTTGACATCCGCGATCGCTCTGGTCAGGAACTGGAACCCCTCGACGGTGTCTTCGGTGGGGAAGTAAAATTCGGCGAAATAATCCGACGCCCCGACCATTTCGGACCAAAGGAACGGTATCGTGTGCAGCTTTGCCATCAGCTCCATCCTTTCTCTCTCCGAGAGCCCCGTCGAAAGCAGGCTGATGTGCTGGTATCTGTGCTGCCTATGGAGCGCCTTCTCCAGCACGGTGTCATAGGTCGTGCCCATCCATCTCAGGTAATATCCTGAAATCATCTTCCTCTCCATTACGTGTGTCTTCATGTGCCAGGCGAGCACTTTGTAGTTGAGCTTGAGCTTCTCGGAGATCTCGACGAAACTCCTGGTCGCGTCGATCTGCAGTTCTTTCAGGATGAGCAGGTCCATGTAGTCGAACTTCGTGTGCCCTGACGGAGCATACGCGGCCTGGTCCGACGTCTTGAGCGGGGTGGACCAGTCGAAGTCCCACCTCCCCGTGTCGAAGTCGTAGCATTCAGTCCGCATCGGATTGGTCCTGAACCAGTCGAACGGGACCACCTTGAGGCTCTTGAACAGGCCGCTTTCCTTGAGGGAGTTCAAGAACGACACATAGGAAGCCACATGCTCCGAAGGGACGCTGGCGGCAACAACATAGTCGTCATAAAGCAACCTCTTCTCGAAATACACGACGTAGCAGAGCTCGTTCATCGCGGTGAGGATCGCATTGGTGTATCCTTTGAACTCGGGCCCAAAGTCAGCGACGAACAACACCCTTCGCAGCCCGAGCTTCTCATGGTCCACGATCGCCTGGACCCCGAAGCCTTTGCTCAGCACCTTCTCCTTGTACCTGTATCTCACCGACTCCTTGAATTGGTCCAGACGCCTCGCAATCTCTGGTATGTCCGGGCCGATCTCTGAGATGAGTTTGACCAGCTCGGCTGTCCTCGCGCTGGTGTCCCGGGTTCCTACGCTTGGGGTCTTCAACTGCTCTTCGTTATTAGCGCCCTCAGCACCTTTGACACTTAAATCTATGGGAATTCCCGATTCAGATGGAGTCTCTGTAGTCCGGAGCTACCTTGCCACTTCCTGCTCGGCAGAGGCCATCCTGTTGAGCTTCAGCAGCCCCGGCGCCGGATATGGCAGCCTCAGCGTCCCGCAGAGGAGGTACATGGTAGGGTAGACCCTCTGGTAGATCTTCATGAACAGCGCGGGGCTCCCGTCCGCCTCCTTCGCCGCCAGGAGCTGGTCGATCTCGTCGTCCTTCCCCTTCAACATCGCCGTCCCTGACACGAAGACCCTGGCCGCAGCCGGCTGCGTCTCCACGTCCATGGAGAACTTCAGGTTCAGGAACCCTGGGCCGCGGTCGGCCTCGTTGATGGAGGAGTTGACGTTGAACGTCACCGGGGTCGACTCGTTGGCCTCGTCCGAGGTCTTGTTCGCCTCTATCCCCTTGACTGATACTGCTATGTCGACCAAGCGCTGGGATGGAACGGCCCTCCACCTTATTTAACGGTCATAGACTGCAAATTCATAGCCGAGGTTCGCAATCCATTTTATGCGAAATCACACCTCGGACGCGAGCATGTCCTCTGCAGAGGAAGTCCCGGGCACCACGAACATCCGTGCGGAGGGGGACAATGCGAGGCTGACGGTCAAGATCTCGCTGAAGCCCCGCTTCGGGAAGGAGAACCTGAAGGAGAAGTACAAGGTGGGGAAGTACAGCCTGTCGGAGGGCTACTCCATGGGGCCCTCGCTGCAGGCCCTGGTCCCCAAGGGGACCCCAGACTACGTCGAGCACGGGGAGAACTACGTCGAGAGGATCATGCGCGCCCTCTATCATTTCAAGCAGTGCGCCCTCATCGGGCCGTCGGGGACCGGGAAGAGCGTCAGGGGGACGGAGGAGGTGGACGTGATCCGCAACGGCAAGAGAGGGTCCAGCACGATAGAAGGCATCTTCGAGTCCCTGAAGGGAGCGGGGAAGAGGGTGGACGCCGCCGGGAGCTGGGAGACGATCCGGGTCGGCAGGGACGAGCTGCTGGTGCTCTCCTTCGACAGGCGCGCCGGCGAGATCGTGTGGAGATCCCCTGCGGCCATCGCGCGCAGCGCCTACGCCGGCCCCATCGCCGTGGTCACCACGGCCACGGGGCGGAAGCTCGCGGCCACCCCGGACCACTCCTTCGTCACCCTGGACGGGACGGTGAAGGCGTCGGACTTGAAGCCCGGGGTCTTCCTCCCGGTGGTCAACACGACCCCGGCCCCGAGCATCGTCATGGCCATAGGAGGGACCTCCGCCCTCCAGTCCGGGCGGACCATAGCGAAGTGGGAGCGGGTCGTCGAAGTGAAGATGGAGGCGCACGAAGGGTGGGTCTACGACTTCGAGGTCCCGGGGACCGAGACCTTCGTCGCCGGGGACGGGATAGTCACCCACAACACCCACATCACCTACCTCGTCGCCGAGCTCGCCGGCCTCCCCCTCTGGGAGATCAACTGCGGGCTCCAGACCTCGGTCTACGACCTCTTCGGCAGGTTCGTGGGCCTGGGGAAGGAGAACTGGGTCGACGGCCAGATAGTGTCCTGGTGCAGGTACGGCGGCATCCTCTACCTCGACGAGGCCAACATGATGAAGCAGGACATAGCCACCAGGCTCAACCCGATCCTCGACACCAGGGGCCACATGGTCCTCAACGAGAGGGACAACGAGGTGATCCCCAGGCACCCCAACGGCTTCGTGATGATCAGCATGAACCCCTACTCCGCTGAGTTCGCAGGGACCAAGCCCCTCAACGCCGCCTTCCGCCGCAGGATGACCGTCTGGATCGACTTCGACTACCTGAGCGTCGGGAGCAAGATAGCCCCCGACGAGGTGGAGATGATAGCCCAGCGCGCCAAGATAGGCAGCCCCGTGGCGGAGAAGCTGGTCAGGGTGGCCGCGGAGATACGCAGGCAGTACAAGACCGGCGACCTCCCCTACGCCCCGTCGGTGGGGGACCTGGTCAACTGGGGGACCCTCGTGGCCGACGGGCTGACCCCCGCCCTGGCGGCCGAGGAGACCATAATCGCCCTCACGGCAGACGACCCCGAGGTCCAGAACAACGTGAGGAGGATCGTCCGGATGGTCGTGGGGGACGCAAAAGCCGGGTCCAAATGAACATCCTAGAGTACGCCTGGACCAACTTCTCCAGCGTGTCAGGAGCAGACCAGAGCAGGTTCAGGCTGATCCTGAGCGCCACCGCGCCGAGGCCCACCCTGGGGCTCGAAGGGGACGGGTTCCTGGCGAAGATACCTGTCCCGAGGCAGGAGAAGGAGGGGGTGGTGTCTGTCCAGGGGCTGTTCACCGACGCGGACGGCCAGGGGTGGGCCACCCTCTGGAGGCTCTTCAGGGCGTCCCTCTACCACGCCGCCTTCCACCTGGCCCACGGCAACCTGAAGCCCCTCGCGAAGTGGGCGAAGGAGAAGGAGCGTTTCCCGGCGATATTCACCCTGTCCCTGCTCGAGGACTACCGCATCACCCTGGCGGCGAGGGAGAAATGGCCTGGGGTGATGACCGACATCGCCTACGCCAACCTGGTGGCGGCCATGAGGATGCCCGACCTCGACGACATAGAGAGCAGGGGGCTCAGGACCGCTTCGAAGCTCCTGGTCGCCCTCTGGGGGGTCGCCCCGGCCAAGGCGGGGAGGGTCGAGGAGGACCAGGCGATCCTCGCTATCACCGAGAAGGTTCGGGGGATGGTCGAGAACTCGGCCGAGGACCCCGAGAACCCCCTCCTCCTGAAGGCGGCCAACCTGATCTACAAGCAGTTCGACAAGGTGGTTCTGCCGCAGATCCCTGCCTTCCCCCACACCGAGGCGCATTCGGGGGACTCCCTCTTCCGGGACCACCTCGAGGCGACGAAGGGGAAGGGAAAGCCCAGGCTCGCAGGGGCCCTGGCGGCCATAGGGGTCGAGGGAGGGGCGTCGGTGGAGCTCCCGGACGAGCCCGAGTTCAAGGAGACGTTCACTGCGCTGCAGGACCAGTTCGCGAGGAGGAAGAAGGTCACCGACTATTACTCCAAGCTCCTGGCTAGCACGAGGCTGAACGGGATCGTGTTCCCCGACGGCGACTACGCCGGTTTCCTCAGGGCCAGGGCGGAGCTGGCGGGGCCGATACGGAACATCAAGAACCAGCTCCTGGCCATCAAGAACGTGGCCGACGAGGAACCGGGGAAGCTCAGCGGCCAGGTGGACATGCCCATGGCAATGCAGGTGGTCGCCTCCGGGTCGCAGAGGTCAGACGTCTTCGTCCGGGAGGAGCCGATACTGAAGGACGAGGCCTGGGCCATACTCGTGGACGCGAGTAAGAGCGTGTCGAAGTCGTCTCTGGAGATACGCGGGATAGCGACGTGCCTCGCTGAGGTCGCGAGCACGGTCATGAGGGAGAAGAGCAGGTGGGGCCTCTTCGGGTTCAACGACACGTTCCAGCTTGTGAAGGACTTCGACGACCCGTACTCCATCGACGCGAAGTCCAGGATAGGCGGGCTCTCGCAGAAGGGAGGGACCTACCTCCCCGACGCCCTGGCCGTCGCATCGAGGGCCCTCAACTCCAGGCCCGTCGAGAGCAAGTACCTGGTGGTGGTCTCTGACTGCCTCCCCACGGGCTACGCGGGGATCGAGGAGGAGCTCGCGGAGAAGATCAAGGAGACGGGGAAGATGGGGATCATGCTGGTGGGGATAGGGGTCGAAAGCCCCGAAGTGAAGAAGTACTTCAAAGTCAACTCGGTCCTCAGCACCCCGTATGAGATGATGAAGTTCTTCACGAAGGCGTACATGGAGCTGTCGGGAGTGGGCGAGGCGTGAGGGGGCCAAGCCGCGGCCTGCGCCTCCCTGGGAACCCGCACAGGGGACGCGAGAATGCGCCGTGCGATTTTGCAGTTCTCGCCGTATGGATTACTGGTTCACAAACCTATTATTAATGACGGGGCATTCTGTCTTCAAATGCCCGCGGCCCAGGAAGCAAAGGAGAAGGAGGTCGCCGATGAGGAGGCGACCGACCCCCAGACCGTCATACGGGAGATGCGCGAGATCCAGAGCGACGCGGCCCAGCTGTCGGAGATAGAGGAATTGGAATACTCTCAGACGATGAAGCTGGTCGAGTCCATGAAGGTGATCCAGGCCGGGGTCGGGACGGCGATATCCATACGCCCAGTCTCCCTCGGCGAGCCGCTGAACCACGTCAAGCAGGCGATCATAGGGGCCGACGCCGTGATAATCGGGCTGGACGCCGACGGCAAGCCGTTCTCGAAGCCGCTGTCGGACCTGAAGCCCGTGGACATACTCAACGTGGTCCAGGAGTGGGCGCCGAAGCTCAGGGTGAAGATCACCGAGAGGAAGAAGGGGGCAGAGGAGAGGCTCTACCTGGTGGAGAAGATACTCCGCGAGTTCAAGGAGGGGACCTCGGTGGTCAAGGACTCGAGGAAGCAGTTCTACGACTCTGTCGAATCAGACCTCGTGAAAGACACGCTAGAAAAGGAATAGGCGGCCCGCGATGCTCCGCGACAACCTCGAGCTGAACTCGGGCCTGGTGAAGTTTCCGAGCAAGGAGAGCGCTATAGCGTACATGGAGGCGATGCTGCAGTACTACAAGACGAGGCAGGAAGAGTACGGCCACCAGCTCGGCGAGCAGCTTAGGTCCCCTCAGGGGTCATCCCAGGGGAAGGAGAAGCAGGAGAAGGACTCCAAGAAGGAGAAAGGAGGGCAGCAGGCGCCGAAGGGGTGGTTCAAGGTGGGCTCTCTGCCGGTCAACTCCTCGGACCCGAAGGGGGCGCTGGCCCAGGTGACCCTCAGGATCGTCGACGACTACAAGAGCCGGGTGGAGAAGCTGTCGGACGCGTTGAAGTCGTTCCAGGAGGTGGACACCCTCAGCCAGCAGGGGACGAAGTCCTACACCCTGTTCGTCTACAAAGGGG
>JAJZOO010000043.1 GCA_021811485.1 archaeon | reverse complement strand
AGACCCGAAAGGGGCAGAAAGCTTCCGGCTGTAGAGGTCGGCCATCGGCTGACCCGTTCAGCCTACTCAGGCCACAGTCACCGGAGTGTCGTCGGCTCAAAGGGGCCGCAAGGCCCTGAGGTTCCGACCTGCGGGACGGTCATTCGGACCCCCTCCCGGTCCTGAACCGCCTCCCCGACGCGCGACGGCGAGCCACCGACCAGCGCTGTTCTCCGCAAAGTGGAAGCCGAAAGACCGACGAGACCCCCCGGTTTCACCGCCCTTCGGTTTCGAAGAGCGATGGCTTCGCTGCGCCTTACCGTGTTGAGCGCTCCTGCAAACCGCCGGGCGCGGGCATCCAAGCGTGTTCGCAAGCCCACGACCGAAGCGGAGCTCCAGGGGAGTCCGACGGTGGCGTCCAGGCGCCCTTCGAACGACGCTTGCAGAGCCGGCCGAACCAACCTGACGGCCGGGGCCCCAGGGGCTAGGCGCCGCACGGTCCTGGGTTGCTTATCCCCGTGGGGAACAGGTTCCCTGAGGAGTCCACCCGATACTGGATCTGCGGGAGGTCAATGGTAGCCGGGCCTCTGACTACCTTCCCCGAAATGTCGAACACCGAGCCATGGCAGTAGCAGACGAAAGCGCCCGCCGACTGGTCGAAGGAGAGCTGGCAGCAGGTGTGGGTGCAGAGCATGCTAAGCGCTGTGACAGAGCCGTCTGAGCTCTTTATCAGGACGTCAGGGTATCCGCTAGGATACTCGAAGTGACATCCTCCCACGACTGAAGCCGTGGGCTTCCAGCCCCTGTTCCATGGCGTGTAGTTCCTGCCTCCTCGACCTGGCTTGCGCGTCCCGTTGTCGGGACGGGCAGAGGCCCTGTCTCGCAGGCTTGAGTTCGGGCATGCCCTGCCCTGCCTGAGCGAGTCCTCGCTTCAGCACGATCTTGGCAGCGTTGAAGTCGCGGTCAAGCGTCCTTCACCCCCTGCACTCGAACTGCCTCACCGACAGTGGGATCTGGTCCCGATCTCCGCAGAAGAAGTATTCCTGCGTCGAGTACGCCGGCGGAACCCTGACCACAAGCTTGCCTGCCCTCGACGCCTTGTACTCGGCGAACCTGACGAGCCGGGACCAGCCAGCGTCGTGTATCGACTTCACCAGGGCGTGGTTCCTGACCATGTTCCTGACCTTCAGGTCCTCGAAGGCGACGAGGTCGTGCTTCCGCACCAGGTCGGCGCTCAGCTTGTGGTTGAAGTCTTCCCTCTGGCGCCTCACCGTTGCATGCCGGGAGGCGGCCCTCTGTCTCGCCCTGGACCGGTTGTTTGAGCCCTTCTTCCTGCGGGAGAGGGAACGCTGGAGGCGCTTCAGCCTCTTCTCCGCGCGCCTGAGAAACTTCGGATGTTCGACCTTCTCTCCATCAGATGTGGCTATCAGAGAGAGGAGGCCGAGGTCGACGCCGACGGGCGACCCGGCTGGCGCCCTCGTCACGGCCGACGAAGCGTTCTGCAGCGGCACAACCCCATCGTGCACGTCTTCAGCCAAGAGTCTCTTGGCAACGGCCTGTGGAACACAGCCTTCACGTTCCCGGCCTTGGAGAGGAAGAGCCTCTTCCGAGGCACGTCGAGATTCACCGACCCGTTGTACGCCTGGGGATAGGTGAACGACCCCGACGCGGGGAACTTCTTGAACCTCGGGCATCTGGAGCGGTGCTCGAAGAACGCCTCGAACGCCCTGTCGAGCCGGTGGAGGATCTCCTGCCCCGACTGCGAGTGGAGCTCTGCCAGCAGCGGGTCCGCCTTCCTCTCGGCGGTGAGGATCCAGCACTGCTGGCTGTACGAGGTGGAGAACCGCTGCTCCTCCCAGCGCCATTTGCGGTGGGCGAGCGCGTCGTTCCAGAGCCTCCTCCCTGCCTCGACCATCCCCAGCAGCCTCCGCTCCTGCCTGCGGTTCGGGTACAGGCGGAACCGGAACGCCGTCTTCATGTCCTAACCCGCCCGACGCAAGTTCGCGAGTGGCAGTTGGTCTCCGCGAGGCTTGGTATTGGCCGCCGTCTGCTCATGAACTTGAGTCACCTAGGTTAGTACGCCGCGATCACATAAAAGCCCCCAGGCATTCATCCCAGGGCTAGAGTGCCTGGCCTTTCTGCCGAAGCCAGGTAATGCCTTGCGGTACAACCGCCGAAGCGCGGCGGGGAGGGACCACTCCTGGAGAGGGTCGAATGGGCACCGCGCGCCCCTCACGGGCAGTCGGAGGCCACCGCGCACCAGTCTCCGATGGATAACAGCGTCGCGCCTGCTGCGCCCGGGGACCCTCTGCCGGCCGGGACGGACATCCGGCTATGAGCCCCGCTTCCCCTCCTCAGTCCTCGCAGACACGGCAGCCGTTGGGCCTTTCTGGCGGGGGGTCGTCGCGTCCTCAACCAGCCAAAGCCGGCCGCCGCCAAACACATATTGAGGCGTCCATCAGAGCTCTTCAGGCTCCATGAAGATCTGGGTTCCGGTGGCCGTGGGAGGGCTGATCGTCGTCGCCTACGCCTTGTTCTTTGCCATGAGCGCGGCCGAGCCACGGGGGGCGACTTCTTTCGGGATAGCCAACTCGGTGGGCCTGATAGGGGTCTTCGTCGCCCTGATAGCCGCCGGTTTCATCTTCCGACGGGCGACGCCTCAAAGATGATGGGCGCCTCCAGAAACGCTTAAGAAATGTGAGAGGGTCGCCGGGAGAGATACTTGGACAGGGAGTTTCTCGCCATCTCGGTCGTGTTCATGCTCCTGGGGATAACGGGGGTGCTTCTGTTCAGCAGCATCCTCCCTCCGTACTACTCCATCCTTCCGGTCATGACGCCTAGCTTGGACGGCTGTTACTGCCTGATCTCGAGCCCTGAGCCCACGGCGGCTCAGAGCACGTCCAGCATCATCCTGGCGCTCGGGGTGATGTTCCTGCCGATGGGACTGATGAAGGGAGGGCTCCCGTCATTCAGGAGAGGTCCGACCGCCGCCGCCCCGGCCGTCAGTCTCCCGGGCGGGAGGGTCGTGAGTCCCATAACGATAGGGAGCGGGAACTACTTCGCCTTCGGCCTGGTGGCGTTGCTCATAGGGGTGGACGCGCTTCTCGTCCCCGGATACCTGCTGTTCGACAACTTCTACTACGTTCTGGCGGGGGCGCTCCTGTCAGCGGCCGGGATAGTCTCTGTCCTTTGGGGGCTCCGGACGCCGAAACGGTAGCCTCTGACTGTCCGAGTTCAGGGAACCGTTTTAACCCTCATCGGAACGGGCTGGTCAAACCTTGAGTTCGGCAGCGACCAAGAAGCCCAAGGGAGGTAAGAAGAAGGGCGTCGTGAAGGAGGCGGAGGCGGCTATCAAGAAAACAGAGACGGCCGTGAGGAAAGATGTGAAGAAGCTGGCGAAAGAGGTCGAAGGGAGAAGACCGAAGAACATAGGGCAGCCGGGGCCTGCGGGACGTCCGCCCGTGGCCCTGGTGCAGTCGAGGCACGGTAGTGGGATGGTTTCGAGGGAAGGAAGAGGGTTCTCCTTTGGAGAGATTTCCGGAGCGGGGCTTGTCCCGGCCGTCGCGTCCAAGTGGGGGCTGAGGGTGGACATGCGAAGGAGAAGCGTCATCGATGGGAACGTAGCCTCCGTCAGGAGCTGGGCCGCCCATCCGAGCGCCGTCGGACGCGCGAAGCGGGAAGCAGAGGGCGTGGAAAGAGGTGTAGAGAAGGCCGGTAAGGAGATCGAGAAAGAAGCGGAGAAGGTCGCTGCAGAGGCAGAAAAAGCTGTGAAGAAAGCGGGGAAGGAGGTCAAGAAGGCCGAGAAGGCGGTCGGGGAGAGGGCGGAGAAGAAGCCTCGAGCGAAGAAGAAGGCTTCCTAAGCACGCTCCTGATCCCTGACGGCCATGTACAGGTACTGCTGCGCATACCCCGCGTATTCACCGAACCACCTTCTGACTGACCCGGACAGCCTCGAATAATCCCCGGCCGAAATCTTCGCCTTCCCGTCCCGCCTCAGGCGTGCGAGGAGGGGAGGAGGAAGGAGCTTCGGATATGAGCGGGCGAGCGCCCTCGCGATCCAGACGTCTATGGGGAACGCCTCGTCCTTGTCGCACGAATACAGCAGCACGCAGTCAGCGACCTTTGGGCCCACGCCCAGGAGGACCTTCTCCCCGAACAGTTCCTGCAGGAGCAGAGCCCGGGCACCCTCGTATGGGAGGGCGGCGACCGCGTCGAAGTCGACCGCCCCATCCCTCACCGATGCTGCTACCTTCTTGAGGAAGGGCGCCCTGTATCCCAGCCCGCATCTGGAGAGGTCCGAACCGGGGGCCTCGGCCAGGGCCCTCGGGGTGGGAAACGACCTGTAGCTTGTGCCGGCATAGTCGAAGGGGCGGCCGTATCTGTCGCAGATCGAAGCGACCATCTTCTTTATCCTAGGGATGTTGGCGTTGGTGGCCAAGACGAACGACGCGAGGCACTCCCACCTGTCCTGCCTGACGAGCCTGAGACCGTAGAACCTCTCTGCCGCCCTCGTCATCCCGTCGTCTTTGGCTATGGCCGCGATGATGTGGTCGAGATCGTCACCGAGCCTGAAATAGCGGGTCACGAACGAGGGGTCGATCTGGTCCGAGCTGGACTCGCATCTGAGCACATCCACCTCCTGCTTGATCTTGAGTACGCCATCGGCGACCAGGCCGTACCACCACTCGTCTCTCCTGCTCCACCTGAACACCTGTCCGCTCCCCAGAGTGTGTTCCAGGCTGAAGGGAGAATCCAGGCGGACGGTGAAGGCGGGCATCCGATGTCAGGAACCCATGCGGGGCGTTAAATGGCTGTCGCGGGGGCCTCTTGAAATAAGCGCAGCCCCGGGGCGGGCCGTTGCCGAGAGACTACGAGACTAGGACGCATGAGTCGAAGAGGCTGTTCGAGCGAGGGTCGAAGGTTTTCGCGGGAGGAATCAATCACAACGCGAGGTTTTACGAGCCGTATCCCATAGCCATCTCCAAGGCCAGGGGGAAGCACATCTGGGACGAGGACGGGAACAGGTACACCGACTACTGGATGGGTCACATGGCGCTGATACTGGGACATTCGCCCCCGGCAGTGGTAGACGCACTCCGGAGGCAGATTGCGAACGGCACCCACTATGGGATGGGGAGCAAAGCTTCCGTGGAACTCGCCGAGGAGGTGCGGAAGGCGGTCCCCTGCGCAGAGATGATGCGGTTCTGCAACACCGGCGCGGAAGCGACGATGTACCTCGTGAGGCTCGCCAGGGGGTACACCGGTAAGAGGGTGGTCATCAAGATGACGGGGGGATGGCACGGATACAACACCGAGCTGAACAAGGGGGTCCACCGGCCGTTCGACAGGAGCGAAAGCGCGGGGATAATTGAGGAAGAGCAGGCTTACGTGAAGAGCGTCAGGTTCAACGACCTGGCCGCGGCCGAGGAGGCGGTCAGGAAGACCGAGGACGACGTGGCGGTGATTTTCCTTGAGCCTGTCCTCGGCGCTGGCGGCTGCGTCCCAGCTGACAAGGAATACCTGAAGGGGCTGAGGGAGCTGGCTGACAAGACAGAGGCGCTCCTGGCTTTCGACGAGATAATCACTGGATTCAGGGTCTCCCTTGGAGGGGCTCAGGAGTACTACGGGGTCACCCCTGACCTGGCTTCGTTCGGGAAGATCGCGGGGGGAGGGCTCCCTCTGGGCCTTGTCGCCGGGCGGGAGGAGGTAGTGTCCCTGGCGGACCCTACCCGGAAAGAGAAGTTCGTTTCAATAGGAGGCGGGACGTTCTCGGAGAACCCCCTCTCGATGGCCGCGGGACTGGCGACGGTGCGGTATCTCAGGAAACACGAGAATAGCATCTATCCCGCTTTGGGGAGGATGGGGAAGGAGGCGAGGATGGGCGTCGACAAGGAGTTTGCCGACGCGGGGGTCGAGGCCCATACCACAGGGCTGGGCTCGCTCTTCCTCACGCACTTCGGCGGGGAGCCCAGAGACGCAGAGGGGGCCGCCGGGAGGGATAAGAAGACGAAGCTGGGATACGCCCTGTACCTGATGTCCAAGGGGATATTCATCCTCCCCGGCCATCCGGGAGGCATCTCGACGGACCACACCTCGGAGGACATCAAGAGACTGGCGTCCTGCAGCGGGAAGTTCGCCGAAACGATGGCGAGCCAGAAGAAAGCGTGATCCCTGAAAAAATCGGAGGCTTGAGGAAGGCTACCGGACTGCCTTCCCCAATCTCGCGTCGGCTTCCGACCAGTTTACCACGTTCCACCATGCGTCTACGTACTTCGCCTTGTCGTTGAGGTAGTCCAGGTACCAGGAGTGCTCCCAGAGATCGCTCGCTATGATGACGGCTGACTGCGCGATGTGGTTCAGGTTGTGTTTCTCCACCTGCGAGATGATCAGTTGCTCGCTGACCGGCTCGTAGATGAGCATCGCCCAGCCGCTCCCTTCTACGGTCTTCGACGCGTCCGAGAACTGCGCCTTGAACTTGTCGAACCCTCCGAAGTCCTTGGTTATCTGGTCTGCAAGCTTCCCTCCGGGGGCGCCCCCTCCCTTGCCTGCGGGGGCCATGTTAGGCCAGAAGAGAGAGTGCAGGATGTGTCCGTCTGCGTTGAAGCCGTAGTCGCGGAGGATCGCCTTGATGTCGATCTGGGCCTCGCCCTTTCTGGCTTTGTCCAGCTTCTCCATGGCGGCGTTTGCCCCGTTGACATATCCCTGGTGGTGCTTGTCGTGATGCAGGGTCATGATCTGCTTCGAGATGTGAGGCTCGAGCGCCTCGTACGAGTATGGCAGTGGTGGCAGTATGTAGGTCTTCATGGATGGCAACGAATTCTCAGCATGTAAAAACTTGTTGTTAGACTGCGCCCGAGGCTCTCGTCTTCTTCGCCTTCTCCCAGTCGTCCAGGAACCTCTTGAGCCCCGCGTCAGTGAGAGGGTGGTGCATCATCTTCTCCATCACCTCTGGGGGCATGGTAGCGATGTCGGCCCCCACTTTGGCCGCCTCGAGGACGTGCTGGGGGTGCCTTATGCTCCCCACTAGGACCTCCGCCTTCAGCCGATAGTTGTCCCGTATCTTCACAAGGTCTTCGACCAACTCCATCCCTCGCTGTCCTATGTCATCCAGCCTCCCGATAAAGGGGCTGACGAATGAGGCCCCGGCCTTCGCAGCGAGGAGCCCCTGGTTCGCCGAGAAGACGAGCGTCACGTTGACCCTGATTCCCGCGACGCTGAGCGACTTCGTCGCCCTGAGCCCCTCGGGGATCATCGGGACCTTCACCACGACGTTAGGAGCGATGGTCGAAAGTCGCTTCCCTTCGGCGACCATGCCGTCGGAGTCGGTGGCCACCACCTCTGCGCTCACGTCCCCTTTCACCTCCCTGCATATGGCTCTCACAATCTCCTCGAACTCCCCTGGCTCCTTGGCGATCAGCGTCGGGTTCGTGGTGACGCCGTCGACCACCCCCATCTGGTTGAGCTTCTTGATCTGCGCAAGGTTGGCGGTGTCGAGGAATAGCTTCAACGGGGTCCGAGCCTCCCTTTGATAGATAAAGGCTACTCCGGCTTGAGGCCCAACGCCGCCTGTTCTATGTTCGCAGCTGTGAGCCCGTACTTCTTCAGCAGCTCCCCGGCCTCGCCGCTCTCCCCGAACGTATCCATGACGCCTACGCGCTTCATGGGGGCAGGATATTGCTCCCCGAGGACTTCTGCTACCGCCGACCCCATCC
>JAJZOO010000042.1 GCA_021811485.1 archaeon | reverse complement strand
GCACTTTTCGCCCTCGGGTCCAGGGCGTTCATCCCGCAGAACTTCAGGCCGAAGTCTGGGCTCGAGTCCGCGGCGGTGGGGGCGTTAGCCGCCCTCCTGCTCTACGTCATGGGGACGCTGCTCTCGGCTCTCTGAAAGGCGACCCGCAAGTTGCCGAAAGGAGCCGAAGTACAAGTTTGGGGGGAGGGTGTAGGGACACCGAATCGGAACCGCGCGGCCCCTGGAGCGACCGGAAAGGACTTTGGTTAGGGCCCGGCCCCCCAGGGAGTGAAGAGGCTCGACCTGGGGAAGATTCCAATCAGGGTCCTGAACGACACAGTGCTGAAGCTGACGGGAGCGGGATCGGACAAGTTGGTGGCTCCGGCCCGGGCGGGGCTCGACTTCGCGGCAGTCAAGGTCGGGGCTAAGTTCCTGGTGGCGTCGGCGGACCCGATAACGGGGGTTTCGGCGGATATAGGCACCTACGCCGTGAGGGTGAGCGCCAATGACGTGGCCACCAGCGGCAACATGCCGCAGTTCGCCGAGGTCGTCATACTCCTTCCGAGGGGCTCTTCAGAATCGGACCTCGCCAAGGTCGCCAGGCAAGTCCACGAGGCAGCCAAGGAGCTCGGGGTCACCGTACTGGGCGGGCACACCGAGGTCGCCCCCGGCGTCGACCACCCCATCCTAATGGTGACGGTGTTCAGCCTGGTGGACAGGTTTGTCACCTCGGGGGACGCCCGGGAGGGAGACACCCTAATGATGACGAAGACCGCGGGCCTGGAAGGGACAGCGGAGCTGGCACGGGAGCATAGGTTCACCGCAAGGGAGGTCCCGGCCTCCGCGCTCAAGAGGGCGAGACGATTCATCGATGAGGTCGACATAACGAAGGAGGCCGTGGCTTCATTTGGAACCGGAGCGGTCCACGCGATGCACGACTGCACCGAGGGGGGTGTCGTCGGCGCGGCCTTCGAGATGTCGCTGGCCTCCGGCGTCGGATTCGTGCTCGACGAGGCGGCGGTCCCTGTGGCCCCCGAGACCAGGCTGATATGCGACGCCCTCTCCATCGACCCCCTTCGGCTCATCGGCTCGGGTTCGCTGCTTCTGGCGGTGGCGCCTGGAGCAGAGGCTCAGGTGGAAGAGGCGTTGCTGGGGGTGTGCAAGGTCTCCAGGGTCGGGTCATTCTTGAAGGGCGGAAGATACGTGGCCGGGAGGGACGGCGCGAAGCGGGCGCTGCACGAAGCCCCTCAGGACGAGCTATGGAGAGTGCTCTCGCGGAGTCGACGCCTGAGGTAGCGGTTTTCCCCCACCGTCAGGGCTCCACTTTGCTGATGACTGGAGGACCCAGGCGAACTTCTTCTGCAGAGACTTGCTGTAGACTTTCGCCCAGTCGAGGCCGACGTAGTCGCACCAGGCCTTGTAGACCCTGGGGTCGATGTAGTTCTTCATCGACGTGTTGAGGTTGTAGTTCTTGGTCCGCTCATAGAACTCGAGCTCCCTCTTCAGCTTGGGGATGCGCTTGACGTCGTTTCTGGCGATGGCGTCTTCGAGCTTCTGCTGCTTCTTCCTGTGCGCTTCATCCCAGGTCTTCGGAGGGGTCCTCTGGTGGTTGCAGAAGACCGCCGCCTGAAGGTTCGCCTCCTTAGCGTGGTAGAGCTTGTCAAGGTCGTCAGCTTCCCTCAGGTCCTCGGAGCCCAGGTAGTCCTTCGTCCTCGCCGTGGCGTGGTAGGTCCTGAACACCTTCGCTGTGACCCCGGGGACGGTGGAGGAGAGGAACTGGTTGACCATGCTGGAGGTGACGTCGTGGAATATCTCGTCCCCGAGCTTCTTCCCGGCCATGAACTCGAGGAGGTTCCTCACGACCGACGGGGGCAGCTCTTCGGACTTGTTCCAGGCGACCGAGTCCTTCCCCAGGAACTTGAACTCCGCCATGTTCCCTCTCAGGCTTACGTGCTCCACCCTCAGAGTGCTGGCACCCACGGTGTCCGCCTCGTCTTCATCCTTCTCGTCCCCCACCCTCATGCCGAGTGCGTCGATCAGATAGCAGACCGTGGCGACCTGCCTGGCCTTTTCGGCCTTTGAGTCCAGGTCTCTCCGTATCCTGGCCCTGATCCTTTCGAGATTGGTACCCACCTTCCTGGCGTTGTCATACTTCGCTTTGCTGCGTGACTGCTGCAGTGGCGAGCTCTCGTGCAGCCACACGTACTTCTCCTTGTCAGTAAGCTTGTCCATCCACTTGGCCATCCACATCGAGTTGTGGTCGTTCACCACCTCCTTCCAGGCCCCCGGCGGCACCGGGGAACCCTCTCCGAGGTTGAGGACCACGTCCTCGGGCTGCACCCTGGGCTTCCACCGCCCCCGCAGCGGGTGCTGCCCCCTCCCCATGAAGAGCCCCGGGGGTTCGACCATCCAGTTCGCGATGTCCACCTCCTTCCCGTCGAGGATTGCCTTGCCGTACTTCGCCTTCAGGGCTTCCCTGCGCTCCTTCCTCGACGCCGCCTGCGCCTTCTTCTCTTCCTTGGACATCCCCTCCTTGGCCGCTTTCTCCATGTCGACCTTCCGGTAGAACTTCGAGAAGCCCACCTCTTCGAACTTGATCCCCCTGTACCGGTCTGGGAGTTGCTTTACGAAGTCAGACATGAAGTTGGACCGGAAGACCGGGTCCTGGACGTATGGCGTTTCTTTCTTCTTGGCGAAGTTGTAGGCCATCTCTTCCGCCAGGGGCGAAAGTGCGACATCCCCGCCGCCAACAGAGACCGTCAGGCCCTCTGGGACGTAGGGGTCGGGAAAATTCACTCCGCTGTGAGAAAGCGTCTTCCAGTAGGCGCTCATGAACCGCTGTCCGGTTTCCCCTCCTCGTGTATTAAAATCCATACCGGCTTTCTGCTGATGCGGTTACGATGGTTAAATAAGAAGCCAGGCTCCTGCGGTTCCCGAACATGTGGATCGACTACCAGGGGTCGAACCCCGCCCGATTGAAGAGCCCGGCGATGATCGTCGCGGTCTCGACCTCGATGCCCCAGTATCGGGCCCTCTACTCCCAGGCCAGGGAGCTGGCCGATTACATGCTGAAGAAGATGAAGTTCCAGAGGATCGGGACGGTCAGGTCCTCCGCGTTCCTCCCCGAGGTCCTACTTCGGGACGAAGGGATATCGACCCTTCCGGAGTGCGGCCTGTACCTGAGCAGGGGGAAGCACGACACCCTCCTCTTCGCCGGGGATTCGAGCCCCATGGACGAGCAGTATGAGTTCACGGAGTTCCTTCTGGAGAAGGCAGAGGCCTTGGGGGTGAAGGAGCTGTATTCGGTTGGCACGAGGTGGGCAGAGAACCCACTGCCGGCGGAGGCGGACCCTCTGGCGCTGGGCTTTGCGACCGACGCAGTCGGGGTGGCCAAGCTCCGGAAGAACGCCGTGAAGATTCTGGCGGAGGAACCGGCGCCATTCTTCGCTTCGATGGTGGTGGCCATGGCGAAGGATTACGGGATGAGAGGGTACAAGCTCTCTGTTGACCACGGGGAGCCGAGCCCCCACGTCAGGTCCGTCGCGAAGCTGCTCGAGGTTCTCAGCAAGATGGCGGGATTCCAGGTGGACCTTGACGAGTTGAGGTCAAAGGCCCTCCCCGTCCTACCGTCCCGCCAGTCTGGGAACAGTTCCATCTACCATTAGACGGGCGTTGGCGGCTCGCCGCCGTCGGATGTCCTACGGGTGGAAAGCCCGCCGGACCCGGCTGACTCATGGCATGGGGGGCGACGGTCCCATCCCCCGATGTGCGGCAGACTAGGCCCTTTTGGCCAGCCTTCTCCCGGCGATGGCCAACGCCAGCCCGACCCAGTATGGGAGATAACCTAGGACCGGGCCGAGGCCCCCCAACCTGTACGCCGAATACCCGAACCCCACGATGAGTCCCAGGAACCCTGCCCCACCCCCAAGCCAGATCAAAGTTTTCCCCGCCGTAGTGTGGCGGAAGACGATGCCCAGGCCGCCGGCCATGACCGTGACTCCCCCCAGCGCTATGACTCCTTCAAGGAGGGTTATTGCCAGCAAGGCGGCGCTCGCGTATACTCCGCTCAGGAGTGCTGCCATCCGCGGTTCGGCGTAGCCGAGCGCCGTATAGAGGAAGCCTCTCGACGAGTAGCCGCTGGCGAGCATGAGCGCGCCCCCGGTCAGGGCGAGAGCGCCCGCGAGATATCCCCTGACCCTCATCCTCTCGTTTTCTCGTCGGGCCGATAGAATAGCGTTTCGTCCGACGGCACCGGGTCGCCAGGCCCACGCTATGTTTATCCGTGTGGCGCGCCGCGTGGGTCGACCAATGCGCCTCGCGAACACCGACCGGCAGCTGCAGAGTACGCTCGATTGGGCGCTTGACAGGATGCGACAGAAGGGATATGCTGTGAAGTCCAAGGTAACCCTCAACGTCGAGCCGAACCTAGCGATAATGGGCTATGCACGGAAGGATGGCGAGACCCACAAGATACTGATCTCGGAGTGGGCGCTCGACTCCGAGATGCTGGGGGGGCTCGTGCTGCACGAACTTGCCCACGTCTACTTCACCGAACGGGGTGCGAGCTCTCACGACAGCGACGCCCTGGAGAAGCTCCTTGAGGAGCTGAAAGAGAGAGACGGCCTGAGGACGAAGGAGACAGAGTGCCTGATTGCCGCCTACAACCACCTACAGAACGTGATGGTGGACGACGTGGTTTTCGCCGTGATGGGGGAGAAGGAGAGGGAGATGACGAAGAAGTTCTTCGCCGAGTGGGTGTCGGACAGGCCGTCGGGGGACCCGGTGACCGACGCCGAGCTCCTTTGCAGGAACGCCTTCGCTGTCGCGTCTCTCAGGAGGAGGGGGCTGTTCGACAAGGCAAGCGAGATGCACTACAGGAACGAGTCCTTCATCACTGCACTCGGCCCAAAGTCGGAAGAGGAGTTCGAATGGATCGAGTCCTTCCTTTCTACCGCGAACATGGAGTGGGGTGCCGGGAAGTTCATGGACGCCCTGGAGTCGTACTTTGACAGAATATTGTCGCTCATGCGCGCGTCTTCCAAGCTAGACGACCTCCGATAGCCCCCCGAAGCCGACGGCGCGTTGCCTGCGGGTCCCGTAGAGCCATGGATGAGCGTCGCCCGTTAGGCCCGGCCCCCTATGCCTCGTTTATTAGAAGGGAAAAGGCGTCGGGTCTCGGTTGGCCCAAGAAACTGAGGTGGGCTTGAAGCGGGCCCGTCCACAGAAGTCGCTGAGCGCAGAGGCGCTCGAGAGGCGGTTCCAGGACTTTGGAGAGGTGGCGACGGCGTTCGTCAAGGAGGTGAGCGCCATGGGTCCGTTCTCCTACAGGGGGGAGGCGAGCTCGGTCAAGGACAACGTAAGCGTGACGAAGAGGGTGTTCAGCAAGTGGTCCATCGAGATACTGACGAGCACCTACTCCCTCGAAGCTGCTGGGTTCGCCGACCTGAGGAGGCTGCTCCGGGGGATCAGCCCGCGGGTGCTCTCGAAGAAGCTGAAGGACCTCGAAGAGATGGGATTCATCCAGAGGGAGGTAATCGGGAAGAGGCCCCCGAAGGTGAGGTACACGCTCTCGGAGAGGGGGGAGGTGCTTGCGAAGCTCGGAGAGCCGGTCATCCTCTACCTGCGCGAGTCCAGGGGCTAGCCGTCCCTACGCGGGGTCGAGCAGGCGTTTGAACGCGAGGCCAGTCATGGCGTAGTTCAGGATGTACATGGACATGCAGACGGGGCAGACGGCGTGTATCACTCCGAGCTCGAGGTACCACAGGTAGAGCGTGAATATGTTCCCCACCATCAGCAGGGGGACCATCACCTCTCCGTAGAGGGAGCCCTTCCTGCGGCCGTACCAGAGCCCCAGGGCGGCCATGAGCGGGAACCAGACCAGCCCGTAGATGTAGAGCGGGATGCCGTACTGCCCGGGGGGGAAGGTCACGTCCCCGCTGGCGAAGACGCTGCCGCACGAGAAGAAGCTGTTGATGTTGCAGACTGTCGATATGGGGGCAGTGTACGCCGTTATCTCGTCATAGCCGTGGAAGATTGCCACAGCCACTCCGACGGCTGCTACTGCTACGAAGGCCTTGGTCAGACGGTCCATCGTAGGTCCGAGCCCCTGACTGGGATGGCCAGCAGCGCCGGAGAGGCCACTGAGCCAGACTGAGCGGGTGATAGGGTGGCGGTCGCATAACCCTGACCACACACCGAACCAGGCTGGCCGCCGTCGACGTTGCAGATCGCGCTAATCAGATAGTTGGCCGCGCCGTCTATGAGCTGCGCGTAGCTGTTGCTGGGGTCGTTGAGCACTGACGCCACCTGCGTCCAGTTCCCCCCGGCTATGGCGGGGAGCTGGAACTGGGCTCCACAGTTGACCGCATACTGGTTGGCGATGTCGATGAACGGTATCCCCCCGGTCCCCCCTGACGCCGGGCACGTGTCATACTGGGAGACGAGGCTGGTCTGGGCGGTGGTCAGGGTCTGCCTCACGTCGGTGGTGCCTGCGCGGCCGTATTCCTCCACCGCCACGAATGAGATGTAGTTGCTGGTGAAGTTGGCGTGGGCGAAGGTGAAGGTCGGCGTGTTGGCGTTGACGTCTGTGCTGGAAGAGAGCATGTACTCGAGCCCGGTGAACGTCCCGAAGTGCGAAAGCGCCACTATCATAGCCCACCTCTCTATCGCACAGTAGGGGCAGAACTCCCCGCCGATATAGAGGACCTCGGGCTTACCTCCTGAAGTGAGAAGGGAACCCGATACCTTGGCTGGCGCAGAGACCCCAGATGGGGTCCCGACGACATTGAGGGTAGAGCCGCTAACCCCGGTTATCTGTTGGAGGATGGTCGAAGAGACCGGCTGGCCGATGTACTTCGTGTATGGGCTGCCGACCGCCGCTACGAAATAGACGACTACCAACAGGGCGACCACCACGGCGGTGACTGAAATCCACAGTATGCGCCTCCTCCTCTGTCTGGCGCGGAGAGTCGCCTTGATGGACAACTGGAGGGCGACTTTCTCGCCGGGTAAATAAAGAATAGAGCGCCAGAGGATGCCCTGCGCCGAACCTGCCCGCCGGCATGAGAGGCTCGACCACCCTGCCATGATGGTCAGAGTGACCTCGCCTTGAAGCTCCGTCAGATTGGTAACTGGAAGAAGCCCAGCCTCAAGAGGCATGCCAGCGCGAGCGCCCACAGTGCGAGGGATGCCCCGACGGGGGGCCAGAATGACGGCTTCGAGGTCTTGTGGCTGAAGATTACCCCACCCAGGACCACCCCCGGGAAGCCCCCGACCAGGGCGAGCTCGTGCAAGGTCTTTTCCCTTATCCTCCTCGGGTGCAGCTCGCGCTGCTGGAGCCGGGCCAAGCCCTTGTCAATCCCCATGGCCGCGAAACCGGCAATAGACCAGGCGCCAATCCACAGTAGGAGGTCCCCCGCGGTGAGATATGGAAAGCCCATGCCTATGGCATTCCGCACCTGCCTTGGTTAAGAACACTGGGCTATGGCCGAGGGTGGGGACGGAGTGGTCAGCCGAAACTGGGTCTAGGTCCCGGTGATCGGTTGGATCGGGAGTGGCTCGCCGTGCTCGCCTGCGGCGCATCCGCAGCCCTGGACGTGCCCCCCGCGCCTCAGAGTGCCCCTGTACAAGCCGTCCTCCAGTTTCCTGCCTGTCTTGGCCTCCCAAGCCTCGATGGGCATGCCGTACTTCTGCTGGATGCGGTCCCTGTACCACTCGGGAATCACGTTGAAGCTGCAGAAGGGTATGATCCTCAGGTCAGGGGTGAGAT
>JAJZOO010000006.1 GCA_021811485.1 archaeon | reverse complement strand
CGGACCATCGAAGGCGATTCTCGCGGTGGCCGGGTTCCTGAACATCGCCGTGTTCGGCTTCCTCTCGTATCAGTTCCTCGCGGCTCCCGCGTTCACAGGCATCGACAACCTGACGATAATCTACACCGTAGGAACCCTACTAGTGGGCGCGTTGATCTATCTGGCGTCCAGCAGGTACCACAAGGCGCGGGGGATGGACATCTCCTTGAACTACAAGGAGCTCCCGCCAGAATAGGCGACCTATCCTGATAGAGGACCCGGTCCTCCTGGATGATTGGCACCCCATAGCCAAGGCTTCGGACGTCCCTGAAGGAGCGGTCCTTCCCGCGAGGCTCCTCGGCGAGGACCTGGTCATCTGGAGGAGGGGCAGCGAGATAATGGTCTGGCAGGACCTCTGCGTGCACAGAGGCACCCGACTCTCGCTGGGCCACGTCGGAGGCAGCCAGCTTCAGTGCGGTTACCACGGTTGGACGTACAGCAGCTCCGGGGAGTGCGTCAGAATCCCCGCTCACCCGGAACAGAGACCTCCCCCAAAGGCGCGGGTCAAGGCATATCATGCGAAAGTGGGGTATGGGCTCATCTGGGCCAGCCTCGGAGACCCGGCCGCCGGCCTCCCGCCCTTCCCAGAATGGGACGACCCGTCGTATAGAAAGATATCCTGCGGGCCGTTCGCATACAATGCGGGAGCTCCCAGGGCGGTGGAGAACTTCCTAGACGTGGGGCACTTCCCCTTCGTCCACGAAGGGCTGCTGGGCGACCCCGGGCACGCCCAAATCGAAGATTATGACGTGGAGTCGACCCCGGATGGCATCCTCGCTACAGGCGTGCGAGTCTGGCAGCCAGACCCTGATGGGAGCGGAGTCGGGAGGTACGTGAACTACATCTACGGGGTCAGGCGCCCCTTCACCGCTTACTTCTCGAAGTCGAGCGACGGCGAGACATACATGATCCAGCTCAACGTCACCCCTGTAGACGAACTGCGATGCATCGCATGGATGACCATAGGGATGAACTACGGTTTCGACGTGCCCGAAGACGAGCTCAGGGCGTTCCAGGAGAAGATAGTCGGCCAGGACATACCTGTCGTGGAATCTCAGAGGCCTGAGCGGCTTCCCCTCGACCTTCAGGCCGAGCTCCATCTTCGCTCTGACAGGATAGCCGTGGCCTACAGGAAGTGGATAAAACAGGCGGGGCTGTCTTTCGGGACCTCGTGAGCTGCTAGGCCGAAGCGTCCCGAAAGGTGTTTAAAGCTGTAATTCGCCAGTTTTATTCGTGTTTTCCGCAGGGGTGGTCAGGAAAAGGCCGGGGGTTTCCACGAGCGTCATGGCGGGCATCGTGGTAGTCATCATCGTGGTGGCCGCGGTTGGGATTTACTTTGCGTTCGTGCCGCCAGCGGCTAAGAGCACCACGACAGTAGCCCAGACCATCAAGATCGGGAGCAGCTCATCAGTAGGGGAGTATCTTGAGAACGGCACCGGATTCACCCTCTACATGTTCGCCAGGGACACCCCAGGCAGCGGCGCGAGCGCCTGTTCCGGAGCCTGCGCGTCCGTGTGGCCGCCGTTCTACGCCAGCAGCCTGAGCCTCCCTTCGGGGCTGAGCGCGTCCAACTTCACCACCATCACCCTGTCTGACGGCAGCAAGCAGACGGCCTACAACGGATGGCCCCTGTACTACTACGTGGTGGACACGAAAGCCGGAAGCATGACCGGAGAAGGGATCGACCAGTTCAACGGCCTCTGGTACGCGATGCCGCCGGACCTGCAGCAGTCAGGCGGTCAGATAATCAACGGCTCTTCATACAGTGTGGGTGTCGCATACAAGCCTTCGATAGGAGTCTACCTTACCAACAGCGCGGGCTACACCCTCTACTTCCGCTCCACCGACACCGCCAACAGCGGAAAGACGACGTGCACCACCAGCCTCTGCGAGGCGAATTGGCCCCTCTTCTACGCCGCCAGCCTCACCCTTCCACCGGGGCTCAGTTCGTCTTCCTTCGGCTCGATCACCGCTTACAACTCCACCAAGATAACCACCTTCGACGGCTACGCGCTCTTCACGTTCGCCCACGATTCGGCTCCAGGGGACGTCGCAGGCGAGGGCGTGGGCGGCTTCTACGCTGCGACCCTTCCGACTCCCCTTGTGCCCACTAGCACCTCGACCTCGACAACGTAGCCGGGATACTCAGGATCAGACCCGGTGGGCCCTTTCCAAGAGCTCCTGCTTCCTGGGCTGACCGTCAAGACATTGCGAGAGCCAGCGGCGAGCATCGATCTCGCGACCCCACGCTTACGAGGCGTCTGAGCCCCTTCTGGGAGTGCTCTACCAGGCTGAGCTACGCTGGCTCAAGGGCGGCCCTCCGCTGCTCGCAATAAAGCCTTGACCCGTAGTCTTACTGGAAAAGTTCGAGATACTTCAGGCCGGTCCCGGTGTTGTATAGGAGAGCCCGTTCGTCTCGTGTTATCTCGCCACGATCGAGGAGGCTCTGATACCCCACCAGAGTAGCCGCTCCCTCCGGACAGGCGAGGACTCCCTCCCTCGCTAGGGCCCGGGCGGCCACCAGGACCTCGGAGTCTGGAACCTTCACCGCTCCTCCCTTGCTCTCCCTCAGGACCGAGACTATCTGCTTCCCTGCGAAGGGCCTAGGGACCCGGAGCCCCACGGCCACCGTCCTCCCGTCAGGATAGGCCGGATCCGGCTCCTCCTTCCCCGCGCTAAAGGCGTCCACGACGGGCGCACAGTTCTCCGACTGGACAGAGAACATCCTAGGCCGCTCTTTCCCTATCCACCCGAGGGTCTCCATCTCGTCGAAGGCCTTCCACATGCCGAGGAGCCCCGTCCCGCCGCCGGTCGGGTACAGGATCACGTCGGGGAGCTCGAAGCCCAGCTCCTCGGCTATCTCATAACCCATGGTCTTCTTCCCCTCAAGCCTGTATGGCTCTTTCAGGGTTGACATGTCGAAGTAGCCGTCCCTCTGCGACCTCATCGCAGCGCCAGCGTCTCCGATGTTTCCCTTCACCTGGACCACGTCCGCACCGTAGGCCTGGCACTCCGCGACCATGGACCGCGGGGTCTCGACCGGCATGTAGATTTTTGCTGAAAGTCCAGCCCTTGCCGCATAGCAGGCGAGAGCCGCCCCCGCGTTGCCCGCCGACGGGACCGCCAGCTTTGCAAGGCCGAGGTCCTTGGCTTTCGACACCGCCACGGACATGCCTCTGGCTTTGAAGGTCCCAGTAGGGATGAGCCCGTCGTCCTTCAGGAGAGGCCCGGCGGCAAGGCGGACGATCGGCGTGCAGCCCTCGCCCAGGCTTGTCACGTTATCGGGGCGAACCTCGGGAAGGACTTCTGTGTATCTCCAGAGGCTCTTCACTCGCCTTTCGAGGGCGCTCTGGGCGAGCGTCTCCTTCGCCTTCTCGGTGTCGTAGGTGCAGCTCAGAATGGAGCCACATGCCGGACACGTGTTGAACTTCCCGTGGTGGTCATAGGTTCGGCCGCACGAGACGCACCTGATGCCCGTGATAGCCGACCTTGCAGTAGCTGGGCTCATCGCGCCTCCCGGTGCCTGCGGCTCCCTTGGGTCTAAAGCCTTCGGAGAGTTTTTAGATTATGAGGAGCGGGCGTGGCTCGCTGCGGGGGTCGCCCAGCATGGTCAACGGCGTGGGACTGAGGCTCCCATCCCTTAGGGGTTCGAGGGTTCGAATCCCTCCCCCCGCATAACTAAGCAGCGTCAGGCGCTTTTATAGAACTTGCAGGGCGCCGAGGCATGGCTGACCCTTCAGGCATAGGAATCCGGGATCTGGCTCCCGGACTCTGGATATGGCGCGCCAGGCATCCGTTCTGGGCGAAGGGCGCAGATTGGCAGGAGGTCGTGACGTCGACTTTGGTAGAATCGAAGGGCGAGAGGATAGTGCTCGATCCGATAGCGCCGGCCCTCGACCCGATCGGCCTATGGGAGCGGCTGGACAAGAATCCTCCGACACAGGGCATCGTGACCTTGCCGGACCACATAAGAGACATCGACATGTTTGCTCGTCGGTACGGGATTCATCCCATGGGTCCGCTCTTCTTCTTCCCTGAGCAGGTACCAAAGCTCGGCATGGACCCAATCTGGGCAGAGAAGGAGCTCCCGGGAGGTCTCGTCCCTCTGTACGACGCGAGAGGACGAGCAGAGACGCCCATCTGGGTCCCGGACAAGAGGGTGATCATCTTCGGTGACGCCCTCACGGAAAGGGGAGGCGAACTCAGGGTTTGGGATTCACCCTGGCACCTGAAACGCGAGCTGCCAGCTCTGAGGGAGATGTTGAGCCTGCCCTTCGATAGGGTCATCGTCTCGCACTGTGGCACCGACCCTGTCCAGCCCAGAGAAGAATTTGAGCGCGCTCTGGGGCGCCCACCCTGGCACGGCTGATTCTCGCAAGAGTTAAGGGGTCATTCCAAGTCTTCCTGGGCCTTGAAGGGGACCGATGGTTTCGCTTCGGTCCAGGGGTTCGACCTCTTCTACCGTCAGTTCGGAGAGCCAGAGAAGGGCGAGGTGCTCTGCCTGCACGGAGGCCCGGGGAGCACCCACGACTACCTTCTTTCGATGGCAGACCTTGCGGAGAGAGGGTATCGCGTCACGTTCTATGACCAGCTCGGCTGCGGCCGCTCCGCTGTCCCCAAAGACCCGGCCCTTGTCGTCCCCGAGCATTACGTAGAGGAGGTGGAAGCGTTCCGGAAGGAAATGAGCCTGGGGAATCCCCACATAATCGGCTCCAGTTGGGGAGGGATGCTCGCCATCGCCTACGCCCTGAAGTACCAGAGGAACATGACGACGATGACGACGGTGGGCGGGTTGCACAGCGTCCCTCTTACAGTCAGGGAGATGCAGCGGATGAAGCGCGGGCTCCCGAAGGACGTCCAACGGACGATGGCAAAGTACGAAGCAGCTGGAGAGTATGAGGACCCCGAGTACCAGGCGGCCGTCATGGTCTTCTACAAGAAGCATCTCTGCCGGCTGGAGCCTTGGCCGGCCGAGGTCACCTACAGCCTGGAGCACACCAGCAAGCTGGTTTACCGGATCATGAATGGCCCGAACGAGTTCACCATAATCGGCAACATCCGCTACTGGGACGTCACCGACCGGCTCCGCACGATAACGACTCCGACCCTGGTGCTGGGCGGAAGGTACGACGAGGTCTCCCCTCTGGTCGCAAAGGAGATCCATAGGCGCATCAGAGGTTCCGAGCTCACGATATTCCCAAAGAGTTCGCACCTGGCGTTCTGGGAGGAGAGGGACGCCTTCATGAATAGGGTCTTGAAGTTCTTGGGAGCGCATCCCAGCTAAAGCTGCCAACACCGCCGTCCATTCTATAGCGAGCCCTATAGAAAGGCCTGCGCGGTCCTGCATTTGGCGAGCGCCGAGTCACCCTTATAGGAAGAGCGGTACAAAACGACAGGCGCAATTTGCGATTCGACGTCCTATCGGGCCCAGCGCTCGGGAGCTCATGAGGTCCAATGGCCTCGCCTCCTCCGTCGCGCCCCTCGTTTTCGATCGGAGTCTGTGCTACGGGAACCGTGGACGCGCCCCGCGCCTTCCTGCGCACGCTTCTGGCCGAGGCAGGAGCCGCGCAGATGGAACTGAAGAAGCTCGTCGTCGTGGCGAGCGGTTGCTCGGCCGCCACCCTGTCCGAACTGGCGTCTGCCACCAAGCTGGACCCCCGGATACAGCTCTTCGTGGAGGAGGTCAGACACGGCAAAGCCGACGCCGTCAACAAGATACTCTCTGCAGCGTCAGGAGACTACTTGGTCTTCGTGAACTCCGACGCCGTCCCAGAGCCGGGGGCGGTCCCTTCCCTCCTCAAGACGGCTCTCTCCGACCCCCTCATAGGGGCCGTCTCTGCCCTGCCTGACGCTGGATCAGGAGGAGGACGCGCATCTCTACTGACAGAATTCATGTGGACCGCGCACAACGAGTGCTCGCTCGCACTCAATCACATGGGTATAGCCAACCACAGCAGTGACGAGCTCGTCGTCTTCAGGTCTGCGGCCATCACGCCGCTTCCCTCTGGACTTGTGAACGACGGGGCATACATGGGGGGGACGGCGAAGAAGCTGGGGTACAAGGTCATTGTCTGCCCCTCTGCGAGGGTCACGGTTAGGACTCCGTCTCGCCCGCTGGAGGTGCTCCTGCAGCGGCGGCGGATCCTCTTCGGCCACGCTCAGGTGTGGCGCGAGGTTGGAGCGCCCCCACGGACCATAGAGTCCATGCTCTTCCTCTCACCACTTGCTGGGGTCAGGATCCTGGTCAGGGCTCTGGCCAAGAACCCCCGGTACCTGGAGATAGCCCCCATGGCGGCTGTGACCGAGCTCGTTTCCACTGTCATGTCCATATTCGACACCATGAGTTCCTCCAGCGCCCACCGAGTCTGGAGGCGCTTCACCTGACGCTCTCCAAGGAGAGCGCAGAGCGGATTGACCTCCTCTACCAGGTGGCCAGAGACAACGGCTCCCTGGTGACAGTCCAGGAGATCTCCCGGCTGCTGGCACACAGGGCCTCGGAGACGGAGCTCGCAGAGGCTATCGTTTCAGATCCTTCGCTCAGCAGCAAGTTCGAGCTGAAGGGAGGGTATCTCACCGAAAGGCAGCGGGAAGGGAGGCCTAGCCTCCTAGAGGAGGAGCTCATCCACAGGCAGATGGCCAGAGAGAACCTGGGGCACGCTGCCCGCTTCGCGGGGCTCCTCGACGCAGGCGCCTTCAAAATGGTCGCGGTGAGCGGTTCCACGTCTTACGGCTCCGCTTCGGCGTCGAGGGACCTCGACTTGTTCTGTGTTGCTCCAGCAGGCAAGACGTGGCTCTCTCTGACGGCAGCGCTCGTCATGGCAAGGGTCTTCAATTCGCTCTCCCCCGGATCGCCCCAGATCTGCCTTAGCTGCATGATGGGCGAAGACTTTGCCCGGTCGACGTTCGCCGAGGCCCGTGACCCCCTCTTCGCCCGCGACGCGCTCCAGACGAAGGTCTTGAAGGGGAGGGGAACCTATGAGAGCCTCATGAAAACGGCAGGCTGGATATCGAGCTATTATCCACTGGCATACGAAAGAGCGGGAGCAACGCACGCCCCGCGGGGGGCCGGAAGGCGGCCGTCCGCCTTGAGCGCAGCCCTCAACCAGCTTCTGTTCAGGCTCGTCGGCCGCTACCTGGGTCTAAAGGCCTCCGCCTTGAACCGGAGGCTGAAGGAGGCGGGACGCAGTTCGGACGTCTTCGAGGTCCGGAGCTCGCCAGATCACCTAATCTACGAATCCAAGAGATATACAGCCCTTCGAGAGAAGTACAGGGAGGCTCTGCGGCCCAGGGGCTTGTTCAAACCCGATGGGTTATGAGCGAGGACCCCCCGTCAGCCAGATCCAGGGATGCATGCACGTGGCTTCATAGTTGATCGACAATGATGGTCTTCCCAGCGTATTCCTTTGCCCCCACCGTGCTGTTCGCATCCGTCCTCCTCAGCATAGCCTTCGCGGTGTACGGGCTAAACATCCTGTACCTCACGGTCAGGTCTAGAAGGTACAAGCTCCGCATCGCCCCGCCGCTCTCCGCTCGTCCGACGGTGGCAATCCATCTCCCTATCTACAACGAGCTGTACGTGGTGAGAAGGCTCCTGGATTCGTGTGTTCGGGTAGCGGAGCGGTACGGGGAGCGACTGGTCACCATCTATGTGATAGACGACTCCGATGACGACACTAGCCTCGCGGTTGACGAAGTCGTCTCGGAGCACTCGGCCCACGGGTTCCAGTTCAGAGTGATCCGGCGCGGGAGCCGACAGGGGTTCAAGGCGGGCGCCCTGCAGGCCGCCCTCGAAGAAACTCATGAGAAGTATGTCGCTGTCTTCGACGCCGACTTCGTCCCTCCGCCTGACTTCCTGGACAGGACCGTCGCCGTCTTGGAAGAGGACGCGGAGGTGGGTTTCGTCCAGGCCCGGTGGGGGCACGTCGACAGGAACTACAGCACGATGACGAAGGCGGTGGCCATAGGGGTCGACGCCCACTTCTTCCTTGAGCAGAAAGGTAGGAACGGGAACGGCTATCTGATGAACTTCAACGGGAGCGCTGGGGTCCTGAGGGCATCGGCGATCCAGGCTGCGGGCGGGTGGTCGGCAGACACCCTGGCCGAAGACCTCGACGTCAGCTACAGGATGCAACTTGCCGGGTATCGGGGGGTCTATCTGAACGATCTCGAGGTTCCTGGGGAGCTCCCTCCCACCCTGGCCAGCTTGAAGCGGCAGCAGGGAAGGTGGGCGCGAGGCTCCCTTCAGGCTGCGAGGAAGCTGGCTGGGCGCATCGTTCCATCGAAGAAGCTGTCAGGTGGCCAGAAGTTCGAGGCGGGCGTCCACCTCACCTACTATCTTGTGCACCCTTTCATGGTGGCTTCGTTCCTACTGGCCGTGAGCGCCGACTTCCTGAGGATAGATGTCATCGGCTACGCTGTGACCCTCCCCATCTCCAAGCCCGGCGGCGGGCTGGTGCTAACGGTGGTGGTAGTTCCCTGGGTCGTCTTCACGGCCCTTGTCGTCCTCTCCACCCTGGCGGTCTTCTTCTACTGTTTCGAGGCGGTCCGGGTCCAGAGGCTGGGGGTGCTACACAACATCGAGCAGATAGTGGTGCTTGTGGCGCTCGGTTACGGCATCAGCATAAGCAACTCCACCCAGGCTCTTCTTGGCTTGTTCTCGCACGACACAGGAGCGTTTTCGAGGACCCCCAAGTACGCCATCGAGAGCTCAGGTCAGACCTGGAAGGGCAAGAGGTACCAGATCCCCCTGAACAGGGTAAACCTGCTGGAGGCGGGCGCGGTTGTCCTCGCCTCCGTCGCTGTGCTCTACGCGTACGTGACAAACAACCTGGGGCTTATCCCGATACTCCTGGTGTACCTTGTCGGGTATTCGTTCGTCCTCTACCTGTCACTTGTCCAGACGGGCGGCTCGCGGAAGAACTGGGACTCGTAGGCCCTGCCTCGAATCCGGTCGGGCCTGAAGGGGGTCACTTGCGGACCTCGAACCTGAAGAAGACGTCCAGTTTGAAGTACCAGAGGGGGGACGTGGCGACGTCGATCAGGTGCAGCCAGGGGAATCGATTCAGGGCCTTTCCCATGAAGTTGTCGAACATCCCTGTCCCCCTCCGCTCCGTCATCCTGAACCGGGAGGGGATGAAGAGCTCGTGCGGGGAAAGCCGTGGCTTATCCCCGACCGGCCAGACCGCCGGGCCGAAGGTCGGCATGACGTGCCTGATTCCAGGGAGGACCTTGGCGTCGAATTCGCGGATCATGTAGTTTGTGACGAGGTTAGGGACGCTGATGATGAGGACCGCTCCGTCTTTGGAGATCCTCTGAATCTCTTTCATCGTCTCTAGGGGGCGAGGGAGGAGATGGACGACCCTGATCATCACGACCGAGTCGAAGTAAGAGTCCCTGGCTGGGATGGCAGAGACGTCGGAGCGAACCAGCTCTGCCTTCGATAGGGTGTCCTTCGCGGTACCCAGGTTCCTCCTGGTCAGGTCCATCAGGACGACCTCCCGGAAGTAGGGCTCGAGGACCTTTGTCATCCTCCCGAAGCCTCCTCCCAGGTCGAGACAGGCCCCCCCGGGGCGGATCATCCCCCTGACGACCCTCTTTTGAGCTTCGTCTTCTATCCTCTTGGTCTCCCAGAATTTGGAGTAGTCTGTCTCCTCGAACCCGTCCAGCCAGGGGGTCTTGCTGTGTACTCTCTCCGAGCGGGCTGACAAGGGGAACTAGCCGCAACGGATTGCTCACTCTGATATCTGTTCCTTCGTCGCGGCTCTGCATTCGATTAAACCTTAACTCGGCAGGAGCGCTTCGACGCCCGAAGCGGTTGGGGTCAAGCGAATACCTGAGGCTGGAGACTAGGGGAAGGAGGACGAACCTCCCGCATATAGTTGAACTGAGATATGCCTGGCTGGGAGGCGAATACTTCGTCCTGGGTAACAGCCCGTCCAGCGACTGGGGCCTGAACGCCCTAAAGTCTGGGAAGGCAAAGGTGCGCCTGGGCGAGTACCTGGTCGACGTGGCCGCCCGCAAAGCTGACGAGGCCGAGGCGAAGGCTGCATTGATGTCCTTCGGGAAAAAATATGGCGCCAGGTTCGTGTCGAGATGGTATTCGCATTCCGAGCTCTGTCTCCGCCTCACTCCCATCGGTTCCGCCGTGAGGCGTGGCGGCGCCTCAGGCGAACTCGACGTCAAGGCGGACTTCGGCCACTGGGCCTCGCAGAAGAAGGACTACTACGTCGACGTCGCTGGCGCGTTCGACTCGGCGTCGGACGAATACGACTTCACCATAAGGCGGAACTTCATTAACACATGGATTCGGAAGCGATCACTGCAGGTCCTGAGGAAGCTGCTTCGCCCAGGAGACTACCTCATGGAAGTGGGGTGCGGGACGGGGGAGGAGGCAATCGCAATCTCAGACTGGGTTTCGGGGATTGTAGCGACCGACGTCTCGGCCGGGATGGTCGGGCTCCTGGAAGAAAAGGTCGCGGCGAGAGGGTTGGCAGGGAAGATTCTGCCCATGAAACTCTCCGCATCGGAGATCTCAAGGGTGAGGGACCTGATAGGGGAGAAGGAGATACGTGTAGCATACTCGTTCAACGGCGCCCTGAACTGCGAGCCTAACCTTGGTTCGTTCGTGCGTCAGCTCGACTCCCTCCTTGAGCCTGACGGCTATTTCGTCTGTTCCGTCAGGAACACCACCTGCGCGACCGAAATGATATCCCATGGCCTCGTCCTGCAGTTCGACAGAGCGAATCCGCGCAGGGTCCAGCCCATAATGGTCTCCGTCGGCGGGAGGGATGTGCCGTCGACTTATTTCTCGCCGTCGTCGTTCATTTCCTACTTCTCCCCCAGGTTCAGCCCGGCGCAGGTCATAGCCCTTCCCGCCCTGCTCCCCCCTGCCTATCTCAACGGTTACTATCTCAGGCTGAGGCCGTTTCTGTCCTTCCTCGAGCGCCTCGAACTGCCTCTCTCTGGCGTCTCGCCCTTTAACAGGCTCGGAGACCAGACCCTCTTCGTCTTCAGGAAGTCCTCTTCTGAGGACGCGTCTCGAGAGCAAGCCCGGTCTTAGTTCGCTCAGAAGCAGCAGCGCGTAGATGACGGTCGGAACGACCGCCGTGAGGACGAGGAACGCGACCGGCGTCTGGCTGAAGAAGTCTACCTTGAACTGGTCGGCGACCGACGCCCCGACCGAGAACTGGTTCATCAGGACCGCAGGGGACACAAAGTAGAACAGGTTGTAGGTGAGGGCAACGTAGGCGAGGGGGAGGACGGTGAAGACGGCCCCTGCGATGCGCCTCCTCTGGAGAATGAGGAGCGGGAGGATCCAGTAGAAGTACTGCGGGTTGACGAAGTTGTACGTGAGGAAGAACACGAGTATGGATATGACGGTCCACTTGACCAGGTCCGCGTCTTTCTTCCAGTACACCCAGAGGAGGCAGGCCACGTAGGCCGGGACCCCTGCCAGAAGGAACACCGGGACTGGAGGTGCCTTGACAAGCAACAGCGCCTGTTGCCAGGTCAGCCCGTTCGCCGTGAACACCCCTCCATAGGTGGGTATCGCCCGGGCATAGAGGAACACATAGACGGTGTAGGCCAGGTTCCCGTATGCGCCGAGGATTGCCAGGGTGGCGGCGAAGGCAGGTATGCACGCCGAAAGCGGTTTGAATGCCCGCACCCCCTCTCGCCTCAGCGTGATGGCGAGCATCAATGGGATGATGATGATGGGCCAGACCTTCACCGCCGCACCGAGGGAAGCCAACAGGTACGCGTGGTACATCTTTCCCTTCCCGAAGTAATACAACGCCATCACGGTCAGGAGCGCCGCCATGGGATCGAGTTGTCCCCAGACCGCCGCGACCAAGATTACGAACGGGTTTGCGAGCCAGAAGACTCCGGTCCACCCGCTCCTGGTCATCCTGTTGAGGAAGGCTCCCATTAAGACGGCCGAAGCCACCATGGGGAGCTTCAGGAGCGAGACCAGCAGGGGGAGGCTGGAGGGGACATAGGCCAGGTAGACGTTGTACATCGCCGTGAGCCACCCGGGCCAAGTAAGTCCCCCTACCGAAGGGAGTGGTGCCCCGCTGAGCCCCCGGTAGATCAGGAACGAAAGGGCGCTGTAGAGGGCGTAGAGCGGAGGGTATGCCCACTTCAGCCCCCCGGGGTAGAGAGGAGGGTTCCCTGGTGCGAACGGGTTGACGTGCTGGAGGATCCTGATGCCCGAACTCAGAAGGAAGTAGACGTCATACCTCTGACCGGTCCACGGGGTTATCGCGAGATAGACCGGGACTGCCACTATCAGGAAGCGCTTCCATCCGAGGCTCTTCCCCAGGAAGAGGAATGCTCCCGCGAAGGCGATCACTGCAGCGTAGGCCCCTGCATCCATCCAAGCCGCGCCAGGGTCGTAAGAAACTCCGAACACGGCGGTTCCCGACTCGCACAAGCCGCTGACCGCCCTGACCGACGTGGTCCCGAACCTCACCCACCCGCTGTCCAGGCCATAGCTGGTCTCGGTGAACCCCATGGCGTTAGCGGCGAAGTTCTCTAGGTCATGCCACCGACTCCCGTTGAGGTACTGCACCCTGACGGTCTGGTTGGCCAGGGAAGGAGGATAGGCCACGTCGAAGGTCTCTCCGAAGGTCGCTGCTCCTGGCGCCGGGACCGCCCCGAACGGGAATGAGACGTGCGACGGCTGGGCCGTCAAGCTGATGCCGCAGCTCTGAGCCGAGGCCGCCGGTGACGCTGAGAGGACCATCAGCGGAACGAGGAGGAGTGCCGCCAGCAGCCAGGCGCAGCGCCTTTTCACGCGTTAAGGGAGCGGGGCTGTCGCTTTAGGCTTGCAGCATAGTCGGAGACGGCCCTCTCCTGGGCGAGCTCAACGAACTCAGGCTTTCTCTCCCTCAGCCTCCTTAGCGCCTCGTCTGCGCCGAGACCCTTGGACCTAATCAGATATGCGGCCAGCGCGCACCCCGTCCTCCCCTCTCCCGCCAGGCAGTGGACCATGATGCTCTTTCCTTCGTCGAGCTTCGCCTCAATCAGCCGAGCGCACTCGTCGAGGACTTTGGCGTCGGGAATCCCATGGTCTTGCATGGGCACGTGCTCCACGGAGAGCCCGAGCCCGTCCGTCCAGGCTTTCGGGAGCGGGTCCTGGGTGAGGGTGAGGACGGCGTCGATGCCGTTGGCAGACACCCATTCTACCTGTCCCCGGGAGGCTGGATAGCCGGAGCCCGCGAGTCTCTCCTGTTCGACCCAGACGAACCCCGTGGGCCTGTTCGAAACTTGGGCCCTAAGTTTCCTTAGGAATAACCCTCCGGTCCCCATGTCTTGCCCGTCCGGGAACGCTCGCTGTTTTAGAAGTTTCTAGGCCTCGAGGACCTCGAGCTTCCCGTACTTCCCGACGTTCAGCCTCAGCTCCCCGCGGAAGCTGTTGGTGTAGCCGTTTGTTATCCTGACCTTGGATCCCTGCTTGACCATGTCGATCTGGTCGTCCCAAAGCGACAGCTTGATCTGGCCGCTGTCGTCCTTCAGCATGCAGTCTGCGACCTTCGCCTCGCCGCCGGTCCTAAGATTCACCGACCGCGGCTCCGCCATGTCTGAAATCTCCCCTTCCGCATCGACCCTCCTCATGCCGTCCCTCAAATCGGATATGTTCATGCGACGGTCTGGCCGTCCTACGGCGTTATTTAACGTTGAAGCGCCCAAGGCGCCTTCTGGAAACCGTTTAATGAGAAAGGTATCGGACGCCCTTCGGATTGGTCTCGCCGCTGGCCGAGGGGGCGCTCCTCCTGGCCTCGCTCCTCGTCCCATTCGTCCTCCTCCTGCTCGCCTTCCCCCCATATCTGAGGTACCTGACCCGACTGGGGCGGGTCTCGGAAGACGTCCACAAGAGCCCTCCCGCCAAGGTTCCCGAGCCGGCGGGGCCCCTCCTCTTCGCCGCCGTCCTGGTCGGCGAGGGGGTTGTGGCGCTGGGGTTCGGCTCCCTCTTCCCCGCCGCCCTGGTCCTGGGGGGTGCCGTCGCGTTCGCTGTCGGCCTTTACGATGACCTCTTCGTCCTGGGCGGGAAGGCCAAGCCCCTCCTCCTCGTCCTCGCCGGGGTCGCGTTCGTCTCTCTGGTGGGGGCCGGGGTCCATCTGTATGGTTCCGACATCTACTTCCCTATCCTGGGGGACACCGCCCCCCACTTCATCATCTATACCATACTCGTGGTGGCCGCTTTCCCGGTCGTCACCAACGCCTTCAACATGATGGACGCCTTCAACGGCGAGATATCCTGGTTCACCCTCCTCACGTCCCTGGCCCTGGCGGTCGGGGTCGCGCTCCGCGAGCTCTTTACGCAGGGGTTCTCCCCCGCCAGGCTGGCGTCCGCCCTCCCCCTGGTCGGCGTCTCCGCGGCCTTCCTGCTCTACAACAGGTACCCGTCAAGGTCGTTCGACGGGGACAGCGGTAGCCTCATGTTCGGCGCCATGTTCGCAGGGCTGGCCGTCGTCGGGGGGATAGAGGTCGCCGCAATCATAGCCATAGTCCCCGCCATCCTGAACTCGTTCTACACCCTCTCCAGCGTCAGAGGCTTCGTAGAGAGGAGGAAGATGTCGTCGAGGCCCACCTACGTAGGGGAAGACGGGTTGCTCCACGCCTCGACCGCGAAGGACGCGCCCAACACGCTGGTGAGGCTGATCCTCCTGGCCTCACCGAGCACCGAAGAGGGGCTCGTCGCGAGCATCGTCGCCCTCACCGTCGTCTCCTGCGCCTTCTCTATAGCCATCTCCTTCCTTACCTGGGTGTTCTAGGTGAAGCTCCTACCTCTCTTCCTGATAGAATCGGTGGCGTTCCTTCTCATCATAGCAGAGACCTATGTCTTCTTCATCTTCGTCGCGCCTCTTACCCCTCTGGGGCTCCCCCACGACCTCTCCGGATACACCGCGCTGGCGCTCGCGAAGGCGGCACTCATACTGGGGCTGGTCGTGGTCTGGTTCGTGGTGCTCGACGGGCTTACCGCGTTCTACGTGAGGTCGAAGGTCGGGAAGACTCCCAGGCCCGCATCTTAGCGTCGAACTCCTCCCTCGTATATGCGACCCTCGCGGGGACCCCCATCACCACCTTCTCCGGCGGGACGTCCTTTGTAACCACCGCTCCCATGGCCACCACCGCCCTCCTGCCTATCTTCACCCCGGCCCTGACCACTGCCCTCGCCCCTATCACCGCTCCGTCCGCCACTGTCACCCCGATCATCCTGCTGCTCGGGGGGTAAGGGTCGTTGGTGAGCACGGCTGCCGGCCCTATGAACACGCCTTTCCCGATCCTCGAAAGCGGCGGGATGTACGCGCCTCCCTCGATCTTGGTCCCGCTCCCTATCCTCACGTCGTAGTCGACGTGGGCGAGCGATCCAATCTTCACGTTGTCGCCTACCACTGTGCCTGACCCGACGTAAGCGAAGTGCCACACCCTGACGTTCTTCCCTAGCTTGACGTCCGGCGCGACGAAGTTGACGACCTTCAAGCCCTCACCCGAGGTAGATCGGCGCCCCTGAAGAGCTCGACGCGAGCACACCTTCAGCCACCCTGAGGGTGTTGAGGGCGTCCCTCCCGGTGACCAGGGGCTGCCTCTTTTCCTGGATGGCGGTTACGAACTCCTTCAGCTCGAGCATGAGCGGCTCCTGATAGGGCCTTGTAGGGACCGTGGTGGCGGCACCCTCGTGGATGCTCGTCTGCTGGGTCACGAAGTCGACGTCCACCACCCCGCCGGAGAAGACGGCGCTCAGCGTCCTGACCCTGTTCGGGGTTATCCAGTTCGTGACGAGGAACGCGGTCTTCTGCCCCGAGAACCCGAGGAGTACGGTGGCGAAGTCTTCGTGCTCTGGGGGGACGCGCATCGACCCGACCCTGGCATAGACGACCTTGGGGACGTCGTCGAAGAGCCAGCACGCTGTGTCGATGTCATGGACCGATGCGTCCTTGACTATGCCCACGTCGCTTATGCTTGCTCCCCTCCTGTTCTCTCTGTGGAACTCGAGAAGGATGGGATCCCCCATCTTCCCCTCGGATATCATCTGCTTCAGCGCGGTTATAGGTGGATTGAACCTCTCGATGAACCCCACGGTCAGGGCCCTGTCGGCTTTCTTCGCTGCCTCGATGAGCGCCTCCCCATCAGCGACCGTGGTGGTCATGGGCTTCTCGACGAAAATGTGCATCCCCCGGGCCAGCGCCTCCATCGCGACCTTGAAGTGGGTGGAGGCAGGGGTGCAGATCGTCACTCCGTCCAGCTTCTCCTTCTCCAGCATCGATTCGAGGGAGGTGTACCCAGGGACGTGGAACTTCTTCGAGAACGTCTCAACCCTCTCCCTGTCCATGTCGCAGACCGCGGCCAGGCACTGGAGCTCGTTCAAGACCCTGACGTGGTTCTTCCCCCATCCGCCGGTGCCCACGACCCCTACCCGTGCCATCAGATTAGCCACCCGAGAGGGTACGGATATAGGATTATGGCGAGCTCACTCTCTCTTCAGTCCGGGGGTCGCGGATATCAGGGTCGATTCGGCGCTCCTCAGCCCCCTCCTCGCGCCCTTCAGGGAGTCCTGGTCTGCCTTCGAGCAGACGATGACCACGTTGTGCTTCAGGGGGTCAAAGACCTCCGCTCCGCCCTTGAGCCTCTCTCCTGACACAAGGGCGACGTCGGTCACGTAGTCCCTCAGCCTCTGCTGGATGTTTTCCGCGACCTGTAGTCGTTCCCCGCGCATCTCGTACCTGTCAAGGCTCCAGAGGAGGGTTATCTTGGTCCTGCTCGCTTTCAGCTGCTTCTCCTTCAGCGCCTCCCTGGTCTCGTCCACGACGTATCTGACGTAGTTGTCGAAGCTCTTCAGAATGGCCCCGGCCAGATAGGAGATCGACTCCCCGGTCTCTTCGCTTGACTGTATCGCTTTGAGTTCGTAGAGGTACCTGGTGAACTCGTCCAGATAGACGTCCGAACCCCTCTGGAACGCAACCTTCGCCTCTCTCGCCCTCCTTGCCATCTCGATCTCGGTCACCGAAGACACCACGGCTTCGATTACCGACGACGCATACTCCAGCTCGGCCGAGAAGACGTTCTGGGAGTTGGGAGAGAACCCCAGCCCGTCTAACGGCCCCTTCTCCTGGAACCCCGCGGCGGAGACCACGGCAGGCTTCGGCTCCCTGGGCTTCAGGGGCATGTAGGCGTAGGTCAGGGTGGACCCGACCCTCAGCCCCGTCTGCTTCTCTACGAGCATGATGTTGTCCGAGTTCCCACCTGGCCCGGTAGGAAGGGCGTTCACCAGGGTGACCCCCTTGGAGAGGTACTTTGAGAGGTCCCTCAGCTTCGTCCCTGCTTCGATGAGGGCCTCCTCTGAGGGCCGCCTGAGCTTCGGGGTGAAGAAGACGACCTGGGAGTCCCCGAGCACCTGCTCCAGAGGCTTGAAGCTGAGGAGGGGCTCCCCCGCCATGACCTCCTGCAGGCTGGGGTTCTTCTTCAGGAACACAGGGTCAATCTCCATGGCCATCTGAAGGGTCTCGTCTACTATGGTCACCTGGGCCCTTTCCCCGAGGTCCGCGGCGAGCCTGTACGCCTCACTCGTCAGCCCGTACATGGCGACTCTGATCTTTGGCAAAAGCTCATCGTGGCCGGGTGACCGTTCGGTATTATACTTTGAAAGAGCCTCCGCGGAAGGAGGGCAAACGGATTAGTATGAAGGCGCCCCCCGGGCCCCGCGAGGGCTGGAGCGGATTGCGCGCGTGGCTGGACATCCTGACTCCGAAGCAGGTCCTGTTCTTCGGGCCGGTCATCGAGGAGTTGAAGGCGTCCGGAGCAGAGGTCCTGGCGACTTCTAGGGCGTACAGGGAGGTGGCTCCCGTGGCCGAGCAGGCTGGGGTGGAACTCGCTTACGTGGGGGAGCGTGGCAACAGGGGCTCCGAGGAGCAGCTCCTGGCGTCCACGAGACGACAGGAGGCTATCATCCCGATGGTGAAGGACTTCCGTCCCCAGGTGGCTGTTTCGCTTGCGTCGGCGGTCTGCGCCAGGGTCGCCTATGGCCTACGCATCAGGCACATCGCCGTGAACGACTCGCCTCACTCGGAAGTCGCTGGAAGGCTCTCCGTGCCTCTGAGCTACCGCCTGCTCTGTCCCTGGGTCATCCCCTACAAGGCCTGGCAGCCTTTCGGCATCAAACCGGAGCAGGTGACAACATACAGGGCGCTGGACCCGGCCGCCTGGCTGAAGAGGGACCCTGCGCCCGGTCCGGTGCCGAAGCTGGACAGATCAAGGAAGACGGTCACGGTCAGGGTCCAGGAGAGCGACGCGCCCTACCTCGCCGAGGCCGACGTCGGATGGATAGACGACGTCCTCACCGGGCTCCTCGACGCGTTCCCGGACGCCAACCATGTCGCCCTCTGCAGGTACGATTATCAGGTCGAGGATATTCGGAACAGATACGGCTCCGGTTGGACCGTCCCGGGCGATGTCGTCAGCGGCCGGGGCCTGCTGGCTGCCACGGACCTCTTCGTCGGGATGGGCGGTACAATGACCGCGGAGGCTGCGCTGATGGGGGTCCCAGCCATCTCGGCCTTCCAGGGTTCGCTCTACACCGACAGGTACCTCCGGTCGGTGGGGCTCCTGGCGAAGGCCGGATCCAAGGCCTCCCTTCTGTCCCACGCCAGAGCCCTCCTCAGGGACGGCGTAAGGGAGAGGCTGGCGAAGAAGGCCAAGCGCGTCCTGGACTCCATGGAAGACCCGGTCCCCCGGATAGCAAGGTCGGTCCAGAGCGCCGCGAATCAAGCCTAAATCACCACGGCATCGTGGCGAGTCCCCGGAGCCCGGTCGTCTAGTTGGCCAAGGATGGAGGCCTTTGGAGCCTTCGACGGAGGTTCGAATCCTCCCCGGGCTGCCTTCACGAAATGTACAAAGATGTACATTGTCCAGAGAAGTAGGTGGCGGAGACGGGTGGCCGGTTAGGGTGGGGAAATAAAGGGTAAGGAAAATAAAGAGGGATGGCCCCGCCTTCAGCGGAGCCAGTCTTTGAGTGGCAGCGATTCTTCTCCTACCTCACGAAGAGGTCGTAGAGGAACTGCCCGACCCTATAGAGGACGGTTCCGATGGCAATCAGGGCCTGACCAACCGCCACGAGGGCGCTAACCACATCGTAAGCGGTGAGCCCTGGTTGCCTGCCATACGTTTGGATTTTTTTTCCACCTCCTATACCGAGGCAGTGATACTGCCAATCCAGTATATAATAGCTCTCTATCAAATCCAGCGTAAAGGTGTCCTACAGGAAGGACAATACTGCGTATTCCTCTGCACTGGGGTCCCACAGTTGGGGCACTTGAAGTTCTTGGAGGCAGCGGCCTGACTTACGATCCCGATTACCGCTGCCGCCCCAATCACTGCCAAAACAAAACCAACGAACGCGGCAAAATCGTCATCGGCCATTCTTTGATTCCTCCGCTCTCTTCTCTATTGTTCCTATGAACCCTTTGATAATCTCGACAATCAAGTCGTTTCGGGACTTCGCAACTCCTTTTGCGACTAACCCATCCAACACCATCGTATATTCGTGTGGCAATCTAAGTATGAAGGTAGAATCAATCGCGACAGGCTCGTAGCGCACTGGTGGCTTCAGTTTGGTCATTTTGATTTGCGCGCCATCCACTATCTATCTATCTTTATTATACTGTTTGCGTGGTATATCTCTCGATATAGCCCTTTTGCCGTTTCCATTCATTGCCTTCCTCAAGAGTTCCATCCACCTGTTCTGCCCCGACGCTTCAAACAGTCCCGCCATCTCCGCGGGCGTCAGCCCCGCGAGCGACTGGTGCTCTCTGATGAAGTTGTAATACAACCTCTGTCCCTCTCTCAGGGGCGTGTCGTCCTTCTTCCACCCTCGCTGGACCTTCGTCCTCTCCCGCACGGTGTTGTTGAGGCGCTCGGCCCACTGGTTGCCGTTGGGGTATCCCGCTCCGGCAGTGATGAGGGTGTGCTTGGGCTTCTCCCTGTCCGAGACGAATGCCCCCTCCACGCCCCTCGGCGCTGACCCGGCCTTGTCGGTCACAATCTCGTGAGGGATGGCCTGGGCGATCTCCCTCGCCCTCCGGAAGGCGTGCGTCGAGTCCACCTCGTTCTTGGTCCTGCTGATTTCGGCGGCAAGCTGGAACCTCGTCCCCTTGTCCATGACGTTCCAGAGCCACTTCCACTGGGAGCCGTCGTTCTCGATCTCGCCGCCCTTGGCCTTCAGCTTCATCTCGTCCTCGTGCCACTTCCCCGAAAGCTGGGGCGTGAGGGTCGAGACATACCCGTTGAGCATCTTCACGTATTTGTCGATGAGATACCATACGGTCTGGTGTCCCACTTCGAGCCCCCTGAACTGCTTCAGGTGGTCGCTGATCTTCCTCAGCGAAAGCCCCTTGAAATATAGGTCGAGAGTGACAACGATGACCTCCGGGTCGTACCTCGCCCTCTTGATGAGCGATTGTTCTCTGAACTTCTTGCCGCAGTCAGCGCATTTGAACACCTGCTTCCCCGCGTCGTGGCCGTATCTCTGAACCCGTATCGAGCCGCACCTTGCGCATGGGACAGCATCCTCGGCCAAGACCTTCGGCTCAGGTGTCTCCTGCTTCATGTAGTGCCTGACCGTCAGGAAGAACTTCGTGGCGTAGACGTGCTTGCAGGTCACATGCCTGTAATAGAAGTCGGGGCACTCGCAGACCCACTCGCTGTGGATGAGCGAGACGCGGTAGACCCTCTCGCTTGACTGAGATGGGACGCTGAAACTCCCGTCCTCGTTCTCCACAATCCTTCCGTGCTCGGAGATTTCCAGGCCCTTCGTTATCCGCACGTCTTGAATCGTTGCCAATATCTTACCGACGTAGGTATAGGTTATTGCGTATATAATACTTTACTCGGTAGAAATAAGGTTATTAACCTATACGCGGCCAAGTAAGACTATGGCCTACAAAGTGAAGATGGAGGTTGAAGGATACCGATGCCTAAGATGCGGTCACACGTGGATTCCTCGTGGAGACCCCAAGGTTGAGCCGACGATTTGCCCGAGGTGCAAGTCCCCCTACTGGAACAAGCAGAGAAGGAACAAGAAATGAAGGTAGGTAGGGTGTCTAAGGACGACCTCCCCCACGGGGCAGTTGGCGTAGAATTCGAGTGGGGGCCAGCAATCCATAGAGTAGATGGGCCAACAGTTGTCGGAGCAATAGGGCCGACGGTGCAGCGACAGTTATGCGAACTGTCCCATATCGGGGCAATCGACGGAAGCGTGATTCTCTCAGTCAGCCCCACGGAACAAGCATTAGAGCAACAAATCGAGCGGTTGGAATCGGAACTTGCCACATTAAGAACGGGAGAAATCGTCCGGTTGAAGAGCGAACTAAGAGCTCAAACCAAGAGAGCCGAAAGAGCGGAGGAAAACGAAGATACCTTTCGAATCATCTTGGAGGAACTGCTGATAGACGGGTACATCAGTCTGACAGAACCAGACGACCGAGGTGTGGTAGACAATTGACTGTGGTGGATGGCTCGAACATCTTGGCATGTCCTCGATGTGGGGCTGCGGTGGTCTGCGAAGAGAGAGAGAAGCACGAATGCGGCACTCTGATGCTTGACGGGAATATTCTGTGGCTCAAGGATAAGAAGAACGGAAAGTGGAAGAAATGCCCACTTCCTCCTTCGGTCGCCGAACGGGCCTTGGCGCGCCTGAAGCGCGACGGGATGGCAGTGCCACCCGAACCGGCCACCCGTCTCCGCCACCACGAGGACTGGCCAGTGTACAAAGATGCGCACTAATGCCTAAATAGGCTGAATCGCCAAGTCCTACTGCGAGAATTTTGAAGAACGCCGCAACACGGGTCGGAACCGCCTCACGCTTCACCGTGTACGGCTACTACGGGTATAGCTGGTAGAACTTCTTCCAGCTTCTCGCAATCCTGGAGGAATTTCGTTCATGAGCAACAGTAGATTACAGGAGATAATCGTCGTCAAGTTCGGGGGGTCTGTCCTAGAGGACGGAGACGCCATAGGGAAGGCCGCCCTCATGATCAAGAATACTCAACAAAGAGGGTCCGGCGTAGTCGTCGTCGTCTCGGCGATGAAGGGGGTCACGGACAACCTGCTCTCGCTGTCGAGGGGGGTCAATCCCGACATGGAACCTTCCCTCATAGACGAGCTCCTCTCCTCCGGGGAGAAGACAAGCGCTCGGCTGGTCGCGGCTGCACTGGCACATCACGGCCTGACCCCCTTCGTCGTGGACACAGACAGCCCCGACTGGCCTGTGATCACCGACGACAGGCACCAGGACGCCAACCCTCTGATGGACGTGACCAGGGCGAAGTCAAGGAAGGTCATCCTTCCCGAGATCGCCCGCGGGAGGGTCCCCATCGTGTGCGGATTCCTTGGACGGACATCGAGCGGCAAGGTAACCACCCTGGGGAGAGGCGGCAGCGACACCACAGCCGTGGTAATCGGCAACTGCCTGAGAGCCAAGGAAGTCGTGCTCATCAAGGACGTCGAAGGAGTCTACACCAGCGATCCCGATAAGGTCACGAACCCCCAATTCATCGAGAGCCTCAACGGCGAAGAGGCCGAGATGCTTGCCGCCGGAGGGGCCAAGTTCCTTCACCTGAAGGCCCTGAGATATCAGCCCCCCGGCCTTAAGATTCGCGTAACCAGCCTAGAGAAACTAGAAGCCGGTACTGTCATCGAGGGGGACCTCTTGGAGACCAAGGTAGATGTGACCCGCGTCGGGGTCTCCATGGTCACGACAGTCGGGCTGAACTCTGACCGGCTCGATTCAATGCAGAAGATCGCCAAGGCGATAAAGAACGCCCGCGCCTCCATACTAGCGCTCTCTTTGGAGTCCTCTTCCGCCATCTTCTACGTCTCGGGTGGAAGCCGGGTGCTAGACAGCGTGCACCATCAGCTCGTCCGGCGGAAGCTGGGAAAGGCGGTCTCCTCCTTCGAGGGGCTCGCGATGATTTCAGTCAGAGGCAAGGCGCTCGAGACCCAGCCTGGGATAATCCAGAGAGTGACTCAACCTCTGGCCAGGTCCGGAATCAACGTCTACGGCGTCATAACCATCCACTCCTCAATCAGGGTCTTCGTCACGACCGACCAGTCCAAGAAAGCCTCGAGGCTGATCAAGGAGTCGATGGCGGTGAGCGAAAAGTGAAAAAACTCACGGCAGCACTTCTAGGCTCGACCGGCGCGGTCGGCCAACGGTACATATCGATGCTCGAGCGTCACCCGTTCATCAAGCTCGACGTGCTTATGGGGGGCAGGTCAGCGGGAGGCAACTATGGACAGTCCGCCCGTTGGCTGCAGGCCGATGCTATTCCGGAGGAGTTCGCTGCGAAGAAAGTCCTCGCTTCCGTCCCGGAGAGCGCGAGGGGCTGCGACGTGGTCTTCTCGGCCCTTCCGGCAGCAGCAGCGGCTGCCATCGAGCCGAAATTCGCGATGTCTGGGTTCAGCGTAATCAGCGAGGCGAGCGCCCACAGGATGGACCAGGACGTCCCCCTGGTGGTTCCGGAGATCAACCCCGAGCAGCTGGGCATCATCGAGGTCCAGAAGAGGAGGAGGAAGTGGAAGGGGTCCCTCGTCACCACACCGAACTGCACGGCGACGGGGCTGGTGATGGTGATGAAGCCGCTCCTTGACCGGTTCGGGCTCGCGCGGGCCATCGTCACCTCCATGCAGGCGGTATCGGGGGCCGGCTTCCCCGGTGTCCCTTCATTGCTGATTACAGAGAACGTGATACCTTACATCAAGGACGAGGAGGAGAAGGTGGTGGCCGAGTCGAGGAAGATCCTGGAGCATCCTGTCGAAGGTGGGATGAGACACCCGGGCATAGAAATCGCAATCTCGTGCAATCGCGTCCCGGTCATCGACGGCCATACGGAGACGCTCTACGGCGAGTTTCCGGGCGCAGTCGAGCCAGACGAGGTGGCCGACTCCCTGAGCGCCTTCAGGGGCCTCCCCCAGAAGCTGCGCCTGCCTTCAGCGCCTGAACAACCAATAATCATCAGGGACGAGCCCGACAGGCCCCAGCCGCGCCTTGACAGGCTCTCTGGATCCGTCCCCGGAATGAGCGTGGTGGTGGGAAGGGTCAGGAGGGGGATAGGCGACAATTCGGTCCAGCTCACCCTGGTTTCACACAACACGATCAGGGGGGCGGCCGGGACCGCCATACTTACCGCGGAGCTGATGCAGAACCAGGGGTACCTGGGGAGACCGGGTTGACTTCGGGGAAGTCGGTCAGGCTCACCCGCATCACCAGGCGCGGGAAGATGCTCTGCATCCCCATGGATCATTCAATGACAGTCGGCCCAGTCAGGGGTCTCGAAGACCCGGAGCTGTTGGTCAGGTCAGCAGCCAGGGGCGGGGCCACGGCATTTCTGGCCCACAAGGGGATCATCAAGGCCCTCAGGAGGCCTCCGAGGATTGGAATGATACTGCATCTATCAGCGAGCACGTCCCTCGGTCCATCCCCCAACAGGAAGATCCTGGTCGCTTCCGTCCAGGAGGGTGTCAGGCTCGGGGCCGACGCCATCTCCATCCACCTGAACATCGGGAGCAGGGAAGAGCCCGAGATGCTCATGCAGCTGGGGACGGTGGCTGACGAATGCGACTCTCTGCAGCTCCCCTTGATCGCCATGATGTACCCCAGAGGGGAGGGCATCAAGGACCCCACGGGAACCGAGACCATCGCACACGTGGCCCGCATTGGTGCCGAGGCAGGGGCCGACATAGTCAAGACTGTATACACCGGGAGCACCGAGACCTTCAGGGAGGTTGTCAGGAAGTGCCCGGTCCCCGTGGTCCTGGCCGGAGGGACCAGGGTGGACTCCGACAGGGAGCTCCTCGAGCTTGCAGACTCGGTGATCAGGGCGGGGGCAATGGGGGTCACTTTCGGCAGGAACGTGTTCGAGCGCCAGAACCCGACGGCCATAGTCAGAGCACTCAGGAAGGTCGTGGTCGAGGGGGGGACGGTCGGAGAGGGAATGGAGGCCCTAGGCTCTGGAGTCGAGTGACAAGGAAATCGTACTGCTCGTCACACCGCCGGGCCCGTCCGCTGAGATTCTGAGCCAGGCCAAGAGCAGCGGGATAAGGCGCCTCCTCACGAGGGAATCACCTCCCACCGTCTCCCTCGACGGCCTCTCATTCGTCAAAATATCAGACCAGCACGGGGAAGGGTTCGCAAGCTGGGTGACGATATCCGGGGCCGCCGACCTAGAGAGGGCCGTCGAAGCTGGGACGAGGGACCAGTCCTTCGTCGTAGTGGAGTGTTCCGACTGGACCATAATACCACTGGAGA
>JAJZOO010000041.1 GCA_021811485.1 archaeon | reverse complement strand
CCGATTGGGCCCGCATCGGCGCCCTGGACGCCAGCCGCGCGAAGACCCACAGCAAAGGATGGATGCTCCCGTCGTCCCATCTCTTGTTATACGAGTCCCCTCAGGAAGCCGCCCGAAGGGTCCTGAAGGAGCAGCTCGGGATGGAACTCGAACTGTCGGGGCCGACCACAGCGACGGAGGTATGGTCCCCCGAGAGATCCCCTGGCCGAAGGCACTGGGACTTCGAGTTCATCTTCAAGGGAGACGCCGCGAAAGGTTCCGTTCGGAGCCACGACGCCTGGAGGGAGCTGAAGTTCGTAGACACGAGGAAGACCCCGAGGGCCGAGATCGCCCGCTCCCACGACGACGTGTTAGTGAACGCCGGCTTCGAGTTCTGAGCCGAGTCCGCGGGCGACCGGTTCTCCGACGCAGGACGGTCCCGCTCGCCCGCCCACTCGATGGGCGAAGGCCCTTGAGCGCCCTTGACGAACGAAGACCTGGCCTCCGTCCGGGACAGTTTCTAATACAGGGTCGGGAGTGAGGGGCGAAATCTCCTCAGAGGATATTGTGGTAACATGGAGTACAAATGGAAAGCGCTCTCGGTCACGTCGCTGGGCGCTTTGATGGCCGCCGTGGACAGCACCGTCGTGCTCCTTGCCCTCTTCCCGATGGCGGCAGACCTGAAGTCTGACTTTGTCACCATGACCTGGGTGGTCATAGCCTATCTTGTCGTCAACACCGCCCTCGTCCTCAGTCTCGGGAGGCTCGCCGACCTGTATGGCAGAAAACGGCTTTACAACATAGGGTTCGCGATATTCACCGCAGGGTCTGCCCTCTGTGGTTTGGCCCCGACTGGGCTGACGCTTGTCGCCTTCCGGGTGGTCCAAGGTGCCGGGGCCGCTCTCATAACTTCGAACGCCTTCGCCATCCTGTCAGAGGCATTCCCGCGCAACGAGACCGGGCGGGCGTTCGGCCTGCAGGCCGTCGTCTGGGGCCTGGGGAACGTCCTCGGGATTATCCTCGGAGGAGTCATAATCACTTTCACCTCATGGAGGTGGATCTTCCTGATCAACGTCCCCATAGGGATCTTCGCCACTGCCTGGGCCTACAGGACCCTCAGGACAGTCAAGCCACTGGGGCAGCGGGGCTCCTTCGACGTCCCCGCCGCCGCGGCTTTCACTGCCGGACTCCTCTCCCTGCTTGTCGGGATAAGCTGGGGGCTGCTGTACGCCTGGCATGACGCCATAACGATAGGCGCCCTCCTGCTCTCGCCAGTCTTGTTCGCGGCTTTCGTCGCCTGGGAGGCCAAGTACAGCAAGGACCCCATACTGGACCTCGCATTCTTCAAAAACAGGACATTCGCGTTTTCGACCTTTGCGGCCCTCTTCCAGTCCCTGGCGTTCTTCAGCGTCAACTTCCTCCTCCTGTTCTATCTTGAAGGGATAGCCGGCCTTTCGGTTCTGACTGCGTCTTATCTGATCGTACCATTCGCAGTCGCGGGGGCGATCATCGGTCCCCTGGGAGGGGCGCTCTCCGACAGGTTCGGTTTCCGGCGGATCTCTGCCGTGGGTCTCCTCATCACTTCGGGTTCCCTCTTTCTTTTCAGTCGGCTTATGGTGAACACCACGCTCCTCCAGATAGGGGCCCTGGAAGCGTTCTCGGGGGTGGGGCTCGCGTTCTTCTGGCCTTCGAACACCTCTGCGATCATGTCTTCGACCCCACCTGCCAAGTACGGGGTCGGGTCCGGGGCGATGAACACCTTCAGGAACACGGGGATGATCCTGAGTTTCGCCCTCTCTCTGACGGCCGCAACCGCGGTCATCCCGGCCCGGATAGTGTATCAGCTCTTCATAGGGAACCTTTCGGGGAAGCTTTCCCCCGCCTACGCCAGCGCGTACCTCTCCGGCCAGAGCTTCGCCTTCGAGATATCGACCTCCCTGGTCCTTGTCGCCCTGGTGTTCGTCCTCCTGAGCGGCGAGCGTAGGGGGTGGTCGCGCGGGGACGGCCCAAGCCATGAATCTGTCCCCGCGCCGGCCGATGCGCCTGTCGCGGCTCCCGATAGCGGTTAAATCCGCCCTCGGGGACGAGACCGGCATGGTAGTAGACCTCCACGAAGACATAGGCTACTACTATCTGATGGGCGGTTCCACCCCGTTCGACCAGAACCTCAGGGGCCGCCAGGCAGACATCCCGAAATACAAGACAGCCGGGATGAATGTAGTCCTAGGTTCCGTTTTCCCGATGGTCGGGAGCTTGAACAGGAGAAAGATTGACGCCATGCAGAAGATGTATGGATACTGGTCTTCGTCGTCGGCCCTTGTAGCCCCCCGGGACATAGCCATCGAACTGATCAAGATCTATTACTCGCTCGAAGAGCTCTATCCTGACCACCTCAAGATAGTGAGGACGAAGGAGGACCTGGAGTCCCTAGGGAAGAGGGTAGGGATCGTTCTACACATCGAAGGGTGCGAAGCCCTGGGCGAGCCCGAAGACCTCAGGGTGTTCTTCAACTTGGGAGTCCGCTCCATAGGACTGACCTGGAACTACGACAACAAATTCGCGGCCTCTTGCCTCTCTACCAAGGACTACGGGCTCACCGGCGAAGGCGAAGCTCTCGTCGCGCTGGCAGACAGACTCGGCGTCATGGTCGATCTTTCACACGCTTCGCCGAAGACGTCGTCCGACGCGCTGAACGTTGCTGTCCTCTCGCCCTTCTTCAGCCATTCTGACTCGGCACCTGTGCAATCCAACAGCAGGAACATCTCGGACGACCTGGTACGCGAGACCGGGAGGAGGGGCGGGATAGTAGGGCTCACCTTCATCCGGAGCTGCATCGGCCGTCCGTTCACGGCCGCCAGGCTCGCGGATCACGCGAAGCGTTTCATGAAGGTCGGCGGCCCGGCCGCACCCGCTCTGGGGACAGACTTTCTGGGCATGTCGAGGGCTCCCGAAGGGATGGCGGACGTGTCAAGGGTGGGGAAGTTCAGGAGAGCCCTGGTAGAAGCTGGCGTGCCTACAGATCAAGCGGAAGGGATCATGCACGCCAATGCCTACAGGTTCATCCTTGAGCGTTCGTCGCACTGGTGAGCTGCGACCGCGGCACGTCTTTTAACCTGAACTCGAGAACTCCTCCCGTGGTAGCTTTCGACGCCCAGAGGTTCGACGACCTGGTCTTCGCGAAGATGAGCGAGACCAAACTTCCCAGCGTGTCTGCGGCAGTCATCGAGGACAGGGAAGTGGTGCATGCGAGGGGGTTCGGATGGAAGGACGCCGCGGGCGCCATCCCGGCGACCCCGCAGACACTCTACGGCATAGGATCCGTCACGAAGTCCTTCGTCGCCCTTGCCGTCGGCAAGCTCGTCGAGTCAGGCAGGATGGACTTCCACGACCCGGTAACCAAATTCGTCCCTCTCAAGCAAAAGGCCTTCGAAGGGGTCGAAGTCCACCATCTGCTCTCTCACACGAGCGGGATCCCGGGGTTGGGCTCTCTCGAGGTCATCCTATTCAGCGCGTTCAGGGAGTACCACCACTGGCTCCCCATAGCCAGCTTCGATGACATGGGGTCCTTCTTGGATGGCGTCGACGACTGGGCCGTGTCCAGGCCGGGGGCGAAGGTGCACTACCTCAACGAGGGGTTCGTCCTCCTGGGCGAGGCAGTCTCGAGGGCGAGCGGCCGCCACTGGTTCGACTATCTCCGGTCTGAGGTCCTGACGCCGCTGGAAATGAAGAGGACCTTCCTAGACAAGCCTGACATCTCGGCAGACATCGACGTCGCCACCCCTTACGCCATAAGGGGCGCGAAGCTGACGCCCACCCCGGTCCCCTACGGGAGCGACGCGGCAGGAGGCATCATGAGCTGCGCCGCCGACCTTTCGAACTATGTGTCCATGCTAATAAATGGCGGAGAGTTCAAAGGGAAGAGGGTGATTTCCATGGACATCCTCTCAAAGATGGAAACGCCTTACGCGAAGTGGCCCATTGAGAACTACGGGGGAGACTCTTACGGTTATGGGCTCCTGATAATCCCCGACTTCCACGGGCACAAGGTCGTCCGCCACGGGGGCTCGGTGGACGTCTACACCTCAGACATCGAATATGTCCGAGATGCCGGCTCAGGAGTCGTGCTGCTCTCGAACGGCACCGGCTACAGCATGGGGCTTCTTGGGATGTCCGCAGTGTCCCTCTTATTGGGGGTCGACCCAGGCGAGCTGCGGGCGGTCAAGCTGGAAAGGCTACTCAAGAAGTTGGAGGGCCAGTATATGACCTACAAGGGCACCCTCGTCGCCGAAGTGAAGAGGGTGAATAGCTTTCTCATGCTTTCCGGGGAGGACATAGGCAACAACATCATACTCGTCCCCAACGGCGAGGAGGAGGACGAGGCGCGGTTCTTCACACTCGAAGGCGCCGCTCGGATGGACGTCGTCTTCAAACTCAACCAGCACGGAGTGGAGCTGTTCTTCGAGAGGTATAGGTACCGGAGGTCGGGTCCCATGCCGCCCCGCTCTGAAGCCACATGGCCGAGCTGATGCCATGGCAACGGTCGTGGTCACCGGGAGGAGCGGGAAACCAGGCGGGGCTCGACCTCAGGCCCCGCACGGGTCGCTGTAGGGCTTTTAGTCACCCCGTTGCAGAACGTCCGGCTCAGGCCCTGACGAACAGGGACCCTCACCCGGTCAAACTGGACACGTCGCCGAAGCCCGTCTACTACGCGACCTACAGGCACCTGGCGAAGATGGCCGCGAGGAACGCGTCACACGCTTCCGGCGAAGCCGTGCTTCCCTCGAGGTACGTCACCGGCGCCCTCATAGGAGTGGGAGGTGGGGGGCGGGCGGTCGTTGTTTGGACTGGCGCGTTCGATATGCAAGAAGGGAGGGCTGGACGTGGAGAAGGCGGCAACCTACGGGCTATCGGGAGGACCGCAACGCCCCCTGGCCGTGGCGGACCAGCCCTTGCGGCGCCTCCCGGCGAGATGCCTTCGACGTTCAGAGAAGTGTGATGGCAGTCCGTCAACGGTTTTAAGGGCTCGAAGCCCGGTCGGTTTTTGCTCATGAGGGCCACGGAGTTCAAGAACTATGACACGCAGTCCCGAGCGAGGGTGAAAGGGGACAAGAACACCCCCGCCTCGGACTTTCGCAGGCTGCTGGGCAAGGCTGAGGGCTCCCTCGCCGGTGCTAGGTCCCTGAAGGCTAATCTGAACGGCGTGGTGATCGAGCTCGTCACCAACAGCGCTCACCAGGCGGAGTTCTGGCAGAACAACTGGTCGGCGGCCGATGGCAAAGTTCAGGCCAGGATCTATTCTGCTGTCAACGTCGAGGGGATGGAGCCCTCGGCGTACTACTCGCCGGAGCTCCGCTCCGCTCTTTTCGTGAACACCGAGTACTATGGACAATGCAAGTCCTGGGCATTGGGGATGGTGGCCGCCATCCTCGAAAGAGAGTCCAACACGCTCTCCATTCACGGGGCGACCGCCCTTCACAGGGGGCGAGGGGTCGTCATCATCGCACCCACGGGGACGGGCAAGACGACCCAGGCCTTCCTCATCTTCATGAACGGCGAAGGAAAGATATGCGGTGACGACTGGGCTTACATCCGATTCCCCGACCCTGCACCGGATCACCCGAGTGATGACCTGGTGGCGAGGCAGCCGGAGAGGTCGTTGTACATGAGAACGGAATCCCAGAGGGAGCAGGTCTGGCTGAGGGGAGTCTTCGACAGGTCCATCAATGAAAACGTCACGACGAGGAAGGAGGACTGCGAGTACCCGGAGGGGGCTGAGCAATGCTCCGTCACGCACCGAAGGTGCGTCTTCAACGAGGGGATGGGGCGCTGCTACTACGCCTTCGGCAATTCGAGGGCGCTCGTCAGGAGGGAGGACATACTGGGCGCGAGCAAAGTGGTGAACGAGGTGCCGGTCAACCTCGTCGTGCTTTTGAGGAGGGACGGTCACAGCCCGGCTGAAGCCAGGCTTTCGCCCCGAGAGGCGATAGGCGTCCTGAGGAAGGGAGAGTACATGGTGCTGCCCGGGGCGGGGCCAAAGGAGAAATGGGGGACGACGTCGTTTGAGCCCTGGTACAACCCATACCTGCTGGAGAGGGATGACGACAGACAGGCCGCATTCTTCGGGATGATGTTCGAGAAGTGGAAGGTCCCATGCATCATACTGAACACCGGCTTGGAGGGGCCCCAGCAGAGCCACGAAAGGATAGTTGCCGCCCTCGAGTCCTCCCGGTAGGGGTATGACGCCCAGACCGAACCGAAAGGAGGAACCGGCTCCTAGGTCCGGGTCCAATCCTGTAGTCCCTGTGACTGTCTCGTCCGGTGCGCTCCGACCCCGTATTCCGAGGTCGAGTTCTTCCGCTCTGCATATCTAGCCGCGGGAGCAGGAGAGCGCCTTGCCAAAGACGGCTGTCTTCTTCGACCTCGGCGGGACCCTCATGGTGATGAGGAGGGACGTGATAATCAGCTCCATCCTCTCAGGCTGCGGCTACCCAGCGACCCCAGAACAGGTCCGTGCAGCCTACTTCAGGGTCGAGCCTGGGTGGCTCTCCGCTTATGGCAGCAGGGACTCCACTCGTGGCCAGGTGGAAGAGTCGTATCGCGTCCTGGACTCCATGGTCTTCGACCACCTCTTTCCCGGGCGCCCGGAGGAAGAGAGTGCCCACGCCGCATCGCTGATGGGGAGCATGTGGGACGAGACTCAGCGTTCTGTGCCTCTCGAGCTGTATCCCGACGCAGAGCCTACGCTGCGCCGGCTGAAGGAGGAAGGATACAAGCTGGCACTTGTCTCCAACGCCCCGTCAGGCACTTTGAAGACCATCGAGTCGCTGGGGCTCTCGCGTTACATCTCGGTGATAGTCGTCTCCGGGGTGGTGGGGGTGTCGAAGCCGAATCCGGAGATATTCAGGATTGCATTGCGAAAGGTTGCGGCCAGGCCTTCGGAGGCGCTCCACGTCGGAGATCTCTATGAGGCCGACGTGGCGGGAGCCAGGAACGCCGGACTCGAGGGGTTGCTGATAGACAGGGAAGGGAACTATGGGGCGACCGACTGCCCCAAGATTGCCGCGCTCGGCGAGGTCTTCGACCTCCTGAAGTAGCTGGCGCAGACCATCCCGAAGTAGGTTGCGACCTGGTATGAGTGAAGTCTCCCCCACATGGGGACCACGGAAAGCGCCCCCGCGAGCATGGCCATCTGCCACAGGCTGTCGGGCTTGGCCTTGTCGACGAGGCTGGCCCTGACCTCTAAGACGGACTCGAGCTTGTTCTCCTTCACCGCGTCTACCACCAAGTTGTCATACTCCGCTGCAGCAGGGCTGTAGCCGTAAGGCCCTCCCTTCTTGTGGGCGTGGGCCTGGTCCGAGCTGGCGACGAGGGCAACGCGCTTCGTCTGTCCTTCTGCGACCTGTGCTATGACCTTCCCGAACTCGAAGTTCTGGGAGAGAGGTATCCCCCTTGACGGCGTGACGATCACTATTCTGCTCCCGAGGCGGGTCCCCCTGACGAGGAACCAGAGCGGGACCAGGGTCCCCCAATCCATGGCCATGTCCGAGAGTGGCCCCTCGTTCACCCCATAGGTGGCGCCCACGACCGGGAGTCTCCGCCCTTCGGCCGCCAAGACCAGCCTTTTCGCGAACTCCACGTCGCACTTGGCTCTGAGCCTGATCTCTCCGCCCGCCTCCCGCAGGACGCCTGACGAGTTCTCTGCAGTCACTACGCCGATATGCCTGTGGAGCCTGAGATTGTGGGGGGTGGCCACCACCACCGTGTCAGGGCGCGCCTCCTTGATCTCCTCCGCCAGCTTCTGCATCCCCGCTCTCGTCTGGCTGAAGCGCATGGACTTCTTCCCCGCCAGGGCGGGGACGACTTCGGTCCCGTGGGGTGCTATACAGGCGTAGACTAGGGGCATGGCCGGCAGTGACCCGCCGAGATATTCAAGCGTTCTTTTCCAAGTAGTGCATTATGCCCATGGTGGAGGTCCTGACGGATATCCTCGCGTAGATGGGGAGCCCCTCCACACCCGCGTCCGCCATCACAGTG
>JAJZOO010000040.1 GCA_021811485.1 archaeon | reverse complement strand
AGTCATAGAGGCGGTCCTGAAAGGCGGCGCGGACATCTTGGAGATCGGGATACCGTTTTCTGACCCCATAGCGGACGGGAAATCGATCCAGGCTGCGGCGGTGCGCGCCCTGGCTTCCTCGACGAGACCCGTTGATGTTCTCGAAATCGCCAGTCAGGTTAGGAGGAGGCACTCGGTCCCGGTCGTCCTGATGACCTACTTCAACCCGGTCTTCGCGTCAGGGATTGGAGGGTTCCTCGACGCAGCGAAAAAAGCCGGGGTCGACGGGGTGATAGTCCCTGACCTCCCCCTGGAGGAGGCCCACGGGTTCGGGAAGGCCGCGCGGAAGAGGGGCATAGACTCCATCCTGCTCGCAGCCCCGACCACGGGGAAGGCGCGGATGAGGAAGATCGTAGCCAGCGCATCTGGATTCCTCTACCTGGTGTCAGTCCTGGGGGTCACAGGCGCGAGAAGCGGTCTGAGCTCTGAGACGGTGGCGCTTGTGAAGTCGGCGCGGCGGTTCACGGCGGGGAGAATCCCTCTGGCGGTCGGGTTCGGCTTATCGAGGCCGGAGCACGTCGAGGCAGTGATCGGGGCAGGAGCGGACGCCGCTATAGTGGGGAGCGGCATAGTCGAACTGGTAGGACAGGCAGGGGGGGACGGAAGCAGGAGCTACGGGCAGATAGAAGAATACGTCCGTTCCCTGAAGCGAGCGACCGCGCGGAGGAGCTAGCCTGAAGCCGAATAGACCCTCTCGAGGGCGCGGGCCAGCTCCGTCCGGCTGAATTCGGCAGAGAGGGAGACGAAACGCTTCTCGAACCCCTGGGAGTCCTTGCTGGCTATGAGCTTGTTCAACTCCTGTAGCTCCTCGACCATCGTTGATATGACCTCTCCCGCATACGGGTTCTCGAGCTGGATGTAGGAGTACAGGGACGGATCCTGGGAGAGGACGGCCTTCGCCAGGTTCAGCTGTGCGGACCCCATCGGAGTGGCCACCCTGACGAACTCGTCGACCCCTATTCCCTTCTTCAGTGTCGATACGAACGCGAGGTTGAGGAGGTGGACCATGGATAGCGCGTACGCCACGACCTGGTCGTGCTCCTCCTCTTGTAGGCGGAGGAGCTTGGCCCAGGGGAAGAGCGAGCGCGCGATTGAGACGTCGCGGGGCGTCCCGATCACGAAGATTTTGGGGTTGGGAGCCTTCGAAAGCGGTCCGAAGAGGGGATGTATAGAAAGGAGTGCGACGCGCCTCCGCGCGAAGGCCCCCTTCAATTCGCCCAGCAAACTGGCCTTGACTGACGTCATTTCTACGACGACACACCCTTCTTTCAAACAGGCGGAGACCTCGCGAGCGACATTGACGGTGTCCCTGATCGGCACTGCGAGGAGTACCGCGTCGGCGCCCCTGACTGCTTCGCGATTTGAGCTCATGAACGAGAGGCCGGCAGGAGGAGTTGACCCCGGCCTGATGTCAGAGCCCGCTACTTCGTGGCCATCGGCGAGGAAGCGCCGTATGAAGTACGCCCCCATGGCTCCCGAGCAGCCGAGGACTGCGACTTTCAAGGCAAGAGCTCGCCAATTCGGTGCAGGCCCTCGAGCACGACTTCCTTCGGCTGACCGAGCGAGATTCTGAAAAAGCCAGGGTAGTCGCCGAAGGCCGAGCCAGGGGTGACGCTGACCCCTCTGCCGAGCAGTCTTTCCGCGAAGGAGTCGCCGCTCTCACCTGACTTGATCCTTGGGAAGAGGTACATTGCGCCGTCGGGCCTCGAGTACTCGAGCGAACCTATCCCGTCGAGCGCGCTGCATGCAGCCTCTATTCGTGCCTGCATCCGCCCCACGTTGCGTCTGACCTCGGCGTTGGATTCCAGCGCCCTGATTGCCCCCCATTGTATGAACTCGGGGACCGAAGTGACTAGCAGTGAGGTAAGCCTGGTCATGGCGGCGATCGTCTCCGGCGAAGAGATGGCGTATCCGACCCTGAACCCGGTCATGGCCCAGGCCTTCGAGAAGGAGGACGTCAGGATGAACTTCTTCGGGGTGGTCTTCAGTACGCTCGGACAGGGCTTCGACGAGTACTCGTTGTAGATTTCGTCGCTTATCACTGTCAGCCCCAGGTCGTCGGCGAGCCCGACTATCTCCTTGAACAGCCGGCCGGTAACGCCCTTCCCGGTGGGATTGTTGGGGTAGCTCAGCACGATTGCTTTCGTGTTCGGGCGCACGGCTTCCGAAATCTCGTTCACAGAAGGGGTCCAGCCCCCTTCTAGGCTGGTCCGTACGATGGCAGGCCTTGCGCCCACATGCGCCAGCGCTTCCCTGTAGGCAGGCCAGTTCGGATCGATTACGAGAACGCTCTCCCCCTCGTTGACCACGCTGGAAAGGGCTGCGTAGACCGCAAACCTTCCGCTCGGAGTGACAGTGACCTCGCTGTCGTCGGCTCTGAAACCGTGTTTGTTCGCCACGTAGCGGCGGAGGGCTGTCCTCAGCTCAGGGATCCCGCGGGCCTCGGTGTAGTGGGTCTTGAAGGAGAAGAGGGCCTCGGAGCACGCTTTGAGGACTGCCCTCGGAGGGTGGAAGTCGGGCTCTCCGACGTCGAGCCTCACCACCTTCATCCCCTGCCTCTGGAGGGCGAGGGCCCTAGAGAGGACGGCCCCGGGGGTGCTGCGGTCATTCATGCCCTGGACGCGCTTCGATTCTGCCAGCAGTGCGGCTAGGATCTTGAGCCCGGACCTCCGCTGAATGCCCACGTTGTCGCACTCTGCCATTACTTCCCTGACGAGGGCGTCCTCGGTCTCATCGTCCTCGGTCGGAAGCGACTCCCGGTCCTTGATGCGGCCCACTTCACGGGCGACGGACGTCCTTTTCCCTGCTAGGCGAATCATCTCCTTTGTGATGCCCGCTATTCGAGTCCGCAGTTCCTCCAGAGTGGGCTCGCTCTCCAAGCGGGTTCTCACTGCTTCCCAATGACCGGAGGGATCATCCCAGCCCTCAGGGCGTGGTCGGCCAGCACCAGCGCAGTGGTGCCCTCGACGACGGGGACTGCCCTGGGGACAACGGTCGGGTCGTGCCTACCTGGAACCACAAAGTCTACCTCCTTGCCTGACCTCAGATCGACGGTGGTCTGCTTGGAAGCGATCGACGAGGCGGGCTTGAACGCGACCCTGTAGACCATGGGCATGCCGTTGGAAAGGCCCCCGAGAATGCCCCCAGCGTTGTTGGTCCTGGTGCGGATGTTGCCGCCGTCGAAGAAGTACTCGTCGTTGTTTTCCAACCCGGTCATCCTGGCCGAAGCGAAGCCGGAGCCGAACTCAACCCCCTTGACTGCCGGGATGGAGAGAGCGATCCTGGCGAGGTCGGAGTCTAGGGAACCGAATACTGGCTCGCCGAGGCCTACAGGGACGCCGGTGGCCACGCACTCGACTACGCCCCCCAGGCTGTTCCCTTTGCCGCGCATGTCGACGATCTTCCTCTTCATCTGCTCTGCCGCTTCCGGTGTCGGAGCCCTGGTTTCGTTGGAGTATCTGTTCTTGGCGGCCTCGGCAAGGGTGAAGCCGCTGGCGCGTATCCCACCAATTTCGAGCGAGTAGGCGACGACCTCGACCCCGAGCGCCTGCCGGAGCAGTTTCTTGGCGACTGCGCCCCCCATGACGAAGGAAGCCGTTATCCTCCCTGAGAACCTCCCCCCTCCCCGGGGGTCGTTGAATCCGCCGTACTTGACCCTGGCCACCAGGTCTGCGTGGCCCGGCCTCGGGGTGTTGTTTATCGCTTCGTAGGATTTCGAGTCCTTGTCGGCGTTCCTGATCATCATCATAATAGGGGCGCCCGTGGTCCGCCCGTCGAAGACTCCGGACATGATTTCCACCTTGTCTTCCTCCCTCCTCTGGGTCGTCACGATTGACTGACCCGGCTTCCTCAGATCGAGCTCCGATTGTACATCTTCCTCGGTGAGGGCGAGGCCTGCAGGGCAGCCGTCGAGGACGGCCCCGACGCATTTCCCGTGGCTCTCGCCGAAGGTGAGGAGGAGGAACCTCTCGCCCACCAAGTTTCCGCTCAAGCTCTCTCCACCGAAACACCGATCCGCTGCAAGTCGGTCAGGAACGACGGGTAGGATACATCCAGGCTCTCGGCGCCGATGACCTGTAGCCCGTTCGGAAGGAGCAACGACGCAAGAGCGAAGGCCATGAACATCCTGTGGTCGCCGTGGGCGTCCAAGGCAGCAGGGGTTAGCTTGGATGGTCTGACAATGGTAATCCCGTCGGCATGCTCGGCGACCTTCGCGCCGATCTTCGAGAGCCCCTCGGCCGTCGCATGGACCCTGTCTGATTCTTTGAACCTCGCGTGGGCGACCCCGGTGATCTCCAGAGGTCCATCGCACTTCAGGGCAAGGACCCCCAGGACGGGGAGGAGGTCAGGGGTGTCGGACAAGTCGAAGCTTCCTCCGCTCAGCCGATCGCCGTCGGAACGGACCACCATCGAACCGGAGTGCTGGATGACCTTTACCCCCAGCCGACCCAGCAGGTTCACGATCGCAGAATCACCCTGGGGGAAGGATGTTGTCAGGTCGCTCAGCTCGACATCTCCTCCAACAAGGGCGGCCGCGGCCATTATGAAGGACGCAGAGCTGAAGTCACCAGGCACGGAGAAGTCGCAGGCTCTGTACCTTTGTCCTCCGCCGATCTTGAAGTTGGAATACCCGTCTCTCTCGACCGTTATGCGGTAGAGCTCCGATAGCTTGAGGGTCGCGTCGATGTATGGACGAGAGACGGCGTCGAGTACCCTGAGGCTGACCTCACCGCGGGCCAGGGGGGCGGAAATTAGGATGGACGAAACGAACTGGGAGGAGACGTCTCCTCGTATCCCTGCGCTCCCTCCCTCCATTCCTCCTTCGCCGACTATTATCGGGGCGCATCCGTTGCCTCCCGTCGACCATGCCCTCGCCCCGAGCCCAGACAGGACGTCGAGAAGGCCACCCATGGGCCTTCTGCGTATGCTCTCGTCGCCGGTGAGGACGGTGTACCCGCGCTCGGGGAGCGCGAAAATCGATGTCATGAATCTGAGGGTTGTCCCCGAGTTCTCGACGTTCACTACGTCGGCCGCAGCGCGGGGCTCGGAACCGGTCACAGTCAAACAACCGCTCGACTCTTCCAGCTCCGCTCCCATTGCTCTGCAGGCCCGGAAGGTCGCAAGGGTATCCCGGGACACAAGGGGGGCGAGCACTCTGCTCCTTCCCCGCGAAAGGCTCGCCATTATCGCCGCCCTGTGGGTGTAGCTCTTGCTGGGGGGGACCTTGACCTTCCCCCCTAGCTCCCCCTTGGCGACCAGCTTCACGTTAGGTGCCAACTGTGGCGCCTCCATCGCTGGTCGTGGTCCTAATCACTTCTGCGCCGTCGTCAGCCCAGTCCCTTGCCAGCCTGCCCGCGTCTCTCTCGTCGTCGAAGACGGCTGCGACCGCAGGGCCAGTCCCGGAGAGACCGGAGCCGAGGGCGCCTCGCTCTATGGCCCGCAGAGCGGCCGAGGGCGCATAGGAGTAGATTGAAGAGAAGAGGAGCCCGTTGAGAGTCATCGCCTTCCACGCATTCCCCTCGATTCCGATCTTGAATATCGAGTCTGCGACCTCGGAGAACCTTCGCACGTACCTTGTGGGGACGTCAGCTCGCCTGCTTTCTTCGCCGGGGACCCTGATGAGCACGGGCAGGGAGCGTTTCAGGCTGACCCTGGAGAGTATTCTCCCTGAGGAGTTGTCGACGAAGTTGACCCCTCCCAGGAGGCAAGAAGCGGCGTCGTCCATGGCTCCGGTGATGCTGACGCCGCTCGTGAGCGAGGCTGAGACGCTGCAACCGAGGACTTCGGCGTCGGGATACCTGCTTCCGAATGCGGAGAGGACAGCGAGGGTTATGGCGACAGAAGCCGAGGACGAGGTCTTGAGCCCAACCCCTGTGGGAGCCAAGGAGGCTGTCTCGACCGAGCCGGAATATGCGTGGGGGTCCCTCCCCAGCATCCTGATGGTCCGCCGAAGCGTGTGGAATGCGAGGGCAGATTCGACCTGCCTCCCGTTCTGAAAGACCTTCCATCGACCCCGTTCTTCCTTGACGTCCACCTTCGCCGAAGTCGGCAGGTCCACAGACAGGGTCGCGCCCCTGCCGCTGGCAACAGCATTGACTACGCTGATGGCTCCCTTGGCCTTCGCTTCGCCAATCACCACGCAAGCACCTCAAGGGAAGCCATTAGGGCTTCTTTCATGGAGGGGAGTGGTGGAGGATTTCCGGTCCAGATCCGGACTGCTTCAGCCCCCTGATGAAGCAGCATCTCGTGGCCGTAGATGACCTGGCAGCCGTGTGCCTTCGCCCGTCCGATTAATTCGGTCTCCACTGGGGAGTAGACTGCGTCGAAGACCGTAGGCTTCGTGTCGAGGATTCTCGACAGCCGGGGCGGGAGCGGGATCGCGTTGGACCCGCGAGGAGACGCGTTGAAGAAGAGGTCGAATCCGTGGGAGGGCTGGTCCTCGACGGAGACAACTTCGAGGTCTATATTCGGGAACGCGGCGCTCATGCTGGAGAGGAAGTCCGAGGCGGTCGCGGGTTTCCTAGACATGGCGGTGATGCTCCTGCATCCCAGCGCGTTCATGGCTGCGACGAACGCCCTCGCGGCACCCCCCGTCCCGAGGACCACAGCATTCCGGATTCGGTGCAGGCCCCTGGACGTCAGGGGGCGCACGATCCCGCCCACGTCGGTGTTGTAGCCCCTGTAAGAGGCCCCCTCCCTCTTGACTGTGTTCACAGCCCGCACGGTGGAGGCGGTCTCGTCCAAGGACTCGAGCATCTTCAGGATCGAAGTCTTGTGCGGCATCGTCACGTTGAAGCCGCTGACGTCTGATCCCTTCAATTGGGTCAAGACCGTGGAGAGCTCTGCAGGTCCCGTGCTCAGGGACCGGTAGACGGCGTCCAGTCCCAGCGCGCGGAAGGCCGCGTCCATCATGCGCGGCGTCGGCGAGGCGCCCACGTCCCCTCCTAAGAGGAAATACCTGTCAGGCAGCTTCGAACCGCCTCCTGATCGCGAGCATCGTGTCGAGAGGGAGCTGCCCTTCCGCCGTCTCTTCGCCGTCGAGGGAAGCGTAGGCGAGGGGGGTGCCGCGCTCGATTGCGATGACCCTGGACAAGATCCCAGCCTGGCCCTTGCAGAACGCTATGGGCGGGGGGCCCCGTATGTCGTATAGGGAGAGGACGGCGAGGTTGTCAGCCGCCCTTGAAGCGACCCCGACGATTTTCGCCAGTCCTCCGTAGAGTCGGGCTCTGGCGAGTAGAGAAGCAAGGCGGGCCCGGCTCGGGGTCCCGGCAAGGGCGTGCCAGGAGACTATCTGCCTTGCACCGAGCCTGATCCTAGCGAACTCGGGGCTCTCTTCTAAGGTGCGGAGCTCGATGTCGAAGTAGGCTGGTCCTGCTTCTGCGGCCTGACGGATCAGTGCGAGCCTCTCGGATTCCGCCCCCCCGAAGCGTCCTCCCTCATCCTTTCGGCGGACTGTGAATACCGCCCGCTCGGAGAAGGGCGAGAGGGTCTTCGCCGCCTCGGAGGCTTCCGTCGAACGCAGGTGGTCAAGCCTGAACTCAACCAAGTCCGACCCGTGGGCCAATGCCCTGCGGGCTTTGGCTGCGAGCCCGTCGGAGGTCGAAGCGGAGAGCGAAGTGCAAATCAGGGTCCGGACCCGCGGGTCGGACTTGCCCCCAGCGACCCTGGCCTTACTTCTCTTGGATGTGCTCGTCCACCTCACCGCCGAAATGCCGCGCCTTCGCTTTCTCACTGTGAACCAGGATCTCGTCGCCCGGCTCGAGTTCTGTCACCGAGACTGGCGCTCCCCCCGCCCTTACGAGGCGGATGGTCTCAGCCTTCTGAAGGATTACCGCCCCTGACGCCTCGCCTGTGGATGCTTCCACAAGAACCATAGGACGCCGTTCGATCTTGACCCGTCCAACAGAAGCCTCGCGCGCTTTCCCTTCACCGTCTACGACTGTGACCCTGTCGGGAGGTTCGAGCTCTGACAGGT
>JAJZOO010000039.1 GCA_021811485.1 archaeon | reverse complement strand
ACCCCCGAACACCCCCTTCTGAATGGACTGGACGAGGGTGAGCAGCTTCGGCCTGGAAATCCGGCCCGTTCTGGCGGAGGACTCGTATGCCTTGTACCATGCGGAGGCCTTAATCCCAGGCCTAGTCCCTGGCGACCGGAAACCTTCCCTCGTCAGGCCAGATCCCCGGAGGACTGACCGCAGTAATCGCGCGTCGACGGGCATGCTCAAGTCGCTCTCTTTACTGGGAATCGAGATTCTGCCGAGGTACTCGATGAGGGCTTTTTGCTTTCTGGGGGCTTCGAATCCGATGTTCGTCGCGAAGAGCTGAAGGTTCCTCCGCCCTGAAATGCTGAGCCTGTGGTAGGTCTTCCTTCCTCCCTTCACCTTCCGTGATACGGTCCCGAATCGACCGATGATTCCAAAGGAGCCGAGCAGGTACGAAATCACGACGATGTTCTTTGGATTGGCCTGAGAAACTGAAACCTGTCCTGCCTTCGTGTTGAATTCGCCGTCGAGCGTCAGGAACCAGCGGAGAAAGATGGCCCTCTGCTTGGTCGTGAGTCGGCACACCCAAGTTTGTATGGCCGATTCGAGCTTGTTCCCGGGGACGAATCCGAACTTGAACCTGAGGTAGTCCACAAGCGGCGTGTTGTTTATTCTGTAAATCCCTCCCCCGTAGGAGTGAACCTCTGCGCCGAGTTTGTCTCTGGTGATCCTTAGGAATGAATTGAGCATGTCTATCTCCACGGTTTGGGTTACCTCCACGAAACCCTTCCCACTCGACCCTTCGGACCAGACAAAGGCCAGCCACCTCACCAGGTCGTCGTCCATGTCGAACTCCTTCAACCTGCGGATGTGGCGTGCGCTTCCCCGCCTTTGGACGGCAAGGTACTCACCGGGCGAGAGGCGAGCCACCGAGGTCTCTGAGAACCATTTTAGAAGCCTCTCCTTCGGGCGACCTTGGATGGGGCGCGAGCCGTCAAGAATCCTCTTCCACGTCTTGTAGTCAATCCCTGCCTCACGGCACAGCCTGTCGTTCGAAGCTCCAGCCAGTATGCGCAGCTGATCGATTTCTCGGGGCTTGAGAGCGGCGAAAACCCTGAATCCCTCTGTGATGGTTTCAATCCTCTGGTAATCCTGCCACCTCACTATCTCGTAGGCTGCCTGTAGCCTGCTGAACGGATCCGGGAACTGATACCCCTCTGTGAGCGGAATCTGGGACAGGAAGGCGACGTGGTCTCCCGGCCGCAACTCGCTTGACTTCACCCATACCACTTTCCCGCCTCGGTTGATCAGAAGGGGGTGTTCGGGGGTGACGGCGATAGTCCGTCCTGTTCCAGTCCTGACCTTGTAGATGGGGCCCCTGTAGTCCTGCATATAGAAGAGGGAGCTTGCTTTCTTTGCCTCGAATTTCGTATCGATGCTCACAACGTCGTTCCGTCCGAACTCGTAGACCTCTCCCCCGTCGAATTTGGTCAGAAGCCTCCCGTCTTGAGCAACGAGCTCTTGGACTTCTCCGCCGGTAAGGGGGAGGCCGTTGACCAGCACATATTGATCCCACCTTAGACACTTGCCGTGGTCCACGTGCCCTGCCGTCCCAATGTTGACCTCTGGCTGCCTGGGGAGGAGGGGGCCTTCGGGGGTTCCCTCTACAAGCTTCTGCCCTGACAATAGGGTGCACGTTCAGACGGGCCTTTTAAAGTTCGGCGGAGGAGTCCGCCCGACCTGGCGGGGCCCGCTCCTCAGCGCGCCTTGACGAGAGTCCCAGGATTCCCGCCTCTGAGGGCGGCGGAGAGCGCGCCTTTCTTCAGCCCGTTCACGACCGAGACGTCTATCTGATGACGGCCAGCCGCTTGGAGCCTGAACACTTCTTGGTCGACGCAGGAGCTCGGCTTCGTGCTCATGTCGCCTGCCATGGCCCTCTTGACGAGCTTGGCAGATGGGTGAGTTCTCGGGTCTTCATCGTATATCCCGTCGACATCCCTGACGAAAACCACTCTCTTCATCCCGCAGGTCTCGGCGAAGAGGAAGACCCCTGCGTCGGCTCCCGTAGGAGGCTCGGACGCTTCCGCCCTGATGTGCTCCCAGATGTCGTATGGGGGGACCCCGTTGAAGACCACCGCCCTGGATATCTCGAGCATCGCCGGGAGCATGTGGACCATCTCCGCATGAGTGAGCTCAGCTATGCCGTAGGGGGATAGGAGGGCTCCGATTATGTGGGCGTTCAGCTCAGTGTCGAGCCTCCTCAGCTCGGCTCTCAAGCCGAGGGGGAGACCCAGATCGCTCGCCACGGCAAGGACGTGCTTCGCCCTCTTGCCGGACCCGGCAGCCACGATGACTTTGTGCTGCTTCAGGTTCCTGCGGATCTCAGCCAGAATAGGGAGAATGGCGTCTCTCCCAGAGTCGACTAGCCTTCCCCCTATCTGGATTGCGGTCACGCTCGGCATCAGGGGGTAGACCGCCGTCTCGGAGCTCCTCTTCGTCTTCTCGCTCAGGAGCGAGTCTTTCATGAAGCCCGACTGCACGTGGCGGCTCTCGCCGCTCAGCAGGTAGTCCTCGTCCCTATGCTTCGATGACTGTGCCAACTTGCTCCCCTCTCAGCGCCCTGGTGATGTTCCCGGGCTTCAGGCCGTTCACTATCTGTATCTTCCTCACGTGCTTCCCGAGTGCCATGAACTCGAGGACCGGTTGCTCGACGACCAGATCCGGGAGCTTCATGCCTATGACCTCCTTCGGCGATGCCTTCGGTATGAACTCTGCGTCGGGGTTCTTTTTCGGGTCGTCCGTGTATAGGCCGTCTTCGTCCTTCACGTACAGCATCCCGGCGGCCCCGAACGTCTCGGCCACCAGGTAGCACCCGGTGTCCGTCCTGTGCGGCGGGATGAGCCCTACGTTAGGGTACCTCTCCCAGAATGCATAGGGAGGCATCCCGGGAAAGACCACCGCCCTCCTCTCCTCTAGGTCGAAGGCGAGCTTGGAGCTGAGCTCCCCAGGGTTAAGGACAGGTATCCCGTACTTCGAAAGTAGCCATCCGACCATACGCGCATTCTGGGAGGCGACACCAGCGCCGAGGGCCGAGAGGACGCCGGTGGGGAGACCGAACTCTATGGCGAGGCTGTAGATGTGCCTCGCCCGGGTCCCGGCTCCGGTCCCGATTATGACCTTCTTGTCTGCGAGGAAGTTCCTCGTCAGCTCGTCCACCACCGGGACGAGGGCTGCCTTCCCTCTGTCTATGATGCTCTGGCCGCCGACCTTCACCACCCACGAGTCAGGGAGGAGCCTGAACCCTTTTTCGGATGGTCCCAAGGACTCCGCGAGGCCCGAGGAACTTCTCATCGGAGCCGCGCGTGTCTGGCTTCGTATTTAAGCAGTCAGAGATTCCGAATCAGAAGAGCCTGCTCGACCTGCCGTCCACCATCTCGTAATGGTGGTCTGCCAGACTCGCATCCGATTGCTGCTGGGTCGTGAAAACCAGGTCGATCCCCCCGACGGCGCAGAGCTCTTTGTAAGCGGACATGAAGTCGTTCCTGTGGTCGATGTTAGAGAACGCCTCGTCCACCAGTATCGCCTTCGGCTTCGACAGGAGTGCGGTGGCGAGGGAGACCCTCTCCCTCATCCCCAGGCTCAGCCTGTCGACGCGCCCGGAGAACGAGATCCCGAGTCTGTCCTTCACTTCCGCGACCGTCGCCCCGTCGAGGGGTGCCTTCTTCACTTCGGCCCCCCAGCGGAGATGCCTATCCACCTCCAGGTGCGGGATCAGGGAGTCCGGGTTGATGAGCACCACCCCCCTCCTCTCTGGAGGGAGCCGGGTTACATCAGCCCCGCCGACCTTCACGTATCCCGCCTTCGGGCTCAGGTTCCCGGCGACGACGTTCAGGAAGGTGGTCTTCCCAGACCCGTTTAACCCCGACAGGCAGATGCACCCGCCATCATGCAGCTCCCCCGACAGGACCAGGTTCCCCCTCTGGAACGTGACTTGCACGTCGAACAAACGAGGCGGACTCCGCCCTCAGGGGTGCTTAAGTTGTCGCCCTGTGCTTGACGACCCTCAGCGCCACCATGATGGGGATGGACACTACTACCAGGGTCGCCGAAGCGGTCACCGCGGCGTTGAGGCCGTTTGAGCTGTAGAGGTTGAAGATCAGCACGGACGCCGGGCTGACTCCTCCTAGCCCCAGGGGGGCCGACAGGATGGCGTAGGCGACTATCACGATCGACCCGAACTCGCTCATGGACCTGCTGAGGGCGATCAGGGATGCGCCGATTATCCCGTTCCCTGAGTTGGGGAGCGCGACGGATACGAAGGTCTTGAGGCGAGAGGCGCCGAGCCCCAGGGCGAAGTCCTCCGGGGCCCTGTTCATCGATTCGAAGAATGGCTGCATCGCCTTGATGTATATCGGGGCGGAGATTATGGTCAGGGCTACGACCATCCCGAGTAGCGTGTCGAAGAAATTGATCCCTATGGAGTTCAGGAACCTTCCGGTCGGGGTGAGAGGGCTGTCGAGGACGACCAGTGCTATTCCGATGATGGGGTGGGGGATGGAGGCAGGGATGTCCGCCAGGGTCTCGGCCGCTTCGTTCTTGCTCCTTGCCAGGTGATATGAGAGAGGGGTGAAGAGAAGTATCTCAGTGACCACGGTGAGCCCTGATGCGAGCAGGGTGACCTCAATGGACCGGAGGACCCCGACGTTGAACCCTTCGGCGGAGAAGAGGGGCCCGAACCCCCAGTAGAGGAGCGCGAGGACGGGCAGGACGAGGAAGGCTAGCGGGACGTATGCGAGGGGGCGCAGCCAGTTCAGATGGTTCCACTCTCAACGAGCGCCCCGCTCGTGAGGAGCTGCGCGATGGGGGCCGGGACCTCCGTGCTGTTGTAGAGTTTGGCCGGGCTGAGGGGGACCATCCCGAACTGGGACATGTCGGAAGAGTGCTGGACTATGTAGACCACGAGCTGCAGGGCGTACGTAGTCTCGGTGCTGTCCTTGGGGACTGTGACGTACAGGTAGATGGGGCCTCCTGTCTGGAGTCCAGACGTGGTCTGATAGCTGAACTGGGCGTAGAAGCTCGACAGCGCCGGGTCTCCCAGGTTCACCTGATTGGGGAGGTCCAGCGCCTGGACGTGGTCAGAGATCGCAGCCGACTTGTACATGAAAAGGAACTGAATCTGGCCTGCTTGGAGGGGGGCGACGAGGTCGGAGGCGCTGGAAGCAGTGAAGTTGCTCTTCGACTGCAGGAGCATGTCGGTGAAGTACGATGAGTTCCCGGCATACCTGGCGCCCGCGGCTTCAAGCACCAACCACCCCCGGAACCCTGCAGGGTCCGTGTTGGGGTTGGAGATCCCGACTCTCACTGACCCCGAGACAAGGTCCGTGAAGAAGGCCTTCCAGTCGGCGGTGCTGTTCGAGGAACTCGCTGCCTGATAGGCGTTGAGGATCTGCTGGAACGCGCCGGGCTGTCCGGCCGCGCTGGTGTAACCAAGGGTCATCTGGTCGGCCGCGAAGGCGATCCCCCACCCGGAGTACTGCGTACCTAGGTCGGCGGACCCGAGGGTGGACTTCGCGACCGAAATGAACACGCTCACGGGGGCCCCCTGCGAGATCTGCGTGGCTAGGGCGTTTGACCCCCCGCCGTTCGGGGCTGCGTACGGGACCCCGGTGGAGTTGGAGAAGCCGCTGTAGAGATAGCTCGCTTCTCGCGTGTAGAGGTCGGCTGTGTAGATTATCAGGGGGGTCTTGGGCTTCCCGGTCCCATAGTAGGTGAAGTACGCGTATGTCCCTACCGAGGCGACCACTATCAGAATGACGATGACCGCAACCGCGACCGTCGACACACCTCTCTTGGTTAGGCGCATAGCGATATGCAGGCCCATGCATAACGGCCTATTTAAGCTGGCTTGTCGTGGCTGCGTCCGTTGGCCCGTGCCAAGCGGAGAAGCTCGCCCAGGACCGCCGAGTTCGAGCCCAGTTTCTCCCTGGTGCTGAGGGATGCCAGTGGGGCATCCATCGATCACATAGACGCCCTGCTCTTGCACAACATCGCGGAGAGACGTTCGATATCATCGGCCGCTAAGGTGTCAGGGATTTCTTACCGGGGCGCCTGGGACCGCATCAGAGCGATTCAGACGAAGCTCGGCCGGGAGATAGTGCTGGCGCAGGCTGGGGGCGCGAGCGGCGGGGGCGCTTCCCTCACGCCGGAGGGGGCTGCATTGATCTCCGAATACAGGAAGCTGAACACCTACCTCTTCAGCGCCCTGGGGGACAAGGATTTCTGGCAGCACATCAGCTACAGGCTCAGCGCGCGCAACCGCATCAGGGCAAGGATCCTGGAGGTGAGGGAGGGGCCTATAACATCCGAGGTCAAAATGGAGATCAGGGGGCCCGGACGCCTCACCTCGATAATCTCGAACGAGGCCGTCCAGGACCTGAGACTGAGGCCGGGGGACGAGGTCGAGGCGATCGTCAAGGCTACGGAGGTGGTGCTGGCGAAGTCGGAGCGGCCTCCCAACCTCTGAGGTTTATCTTCACGCTCAAATTATTAGACTATCAAATGAATAGATAGATTAATTAAATCCCGCCACGCATCCGGTCAGACTCGGTCTTGGCTTCGGAGATTCCCGACCTTTTCATGCGAATCTGGAGGAAGTGGCGCAGCTCGTCTCCTGTCGGGAGGGGGGACGTCACCCAGGAGCAGTACTGGATACTCCGGATGCTCTCCGTGTCGGGCCCCCAGAGGATAAAGGACCTGGCAGACAGGCTGGAGTGCACCCCGAGCACTGCGTCGGTGTCGGTCAAGAGGCTGGAGAAGGCGGGTTTGGTGTCAAGGGAAAGGAGCAGGGACGACGAAAGGGAGGTCAGGGTCATGCTGACGGAAGAGGGGGGGATAACGGTCGCGTCCTGGCGGAGAGAGCAGCTTAGGAACCTTTCGGCGCTCTTCGAGCGGCTGGATGCGAGAGAGAGGAGGGAACTCGAGAGTCTCCTCAGGAAGGTCGCCGGGCCGGAGCCCGCCGAAGGGCCAAGGAGGGTCAAGGAGATTGGCTGAGCTGACCACAGGTCAGGGTGTGGCCCCCTCTCCGCCCGCCCTGAAATCCGCGGTCAGGGTCGAGGGCCTGACGAAGGTCTACCCCAACGGCCTGAGGGCGGTCGACTCCGTGTCCTTCGACGTAAAGGAGGGGGAGGTGTTCGGGCTTCTCGGGCCGAACGGCGCGGGGAAGACGACAGTGATAAAGTCGATACTGACGCTCACTTCCCCGACCTCGGGCCGCATCTTCATCCGCTCCGTCGACGCTCTGGCGAACCAGGCTGCGGTCAGGCAGGTGATGGGATACGTTCCCCAGGAGGTCTCGGTGGACGGAGACCTGACCGCGTACGAGAACCTCCTGATCTTCTCGAAGCTGTATTACGTCGACCGAGCTGAGCGAGGGACCCGGATCAGGGAGGCCCTTCGATACATGGGGCTGGACGAGAGGTCGGACGACCTGGTCAAGACCTTCTCAGGCGGGATGATGCGCAGGCTTGAAATCGCGCAGGCCCTGGTCAACAGGCCCAGCGTCCTATTCTTGGACGAGCCGAGCATCGGACTGGACCCGGCGGCTAGGTTGGAGGTGTGGAGACACGTGAGGAAGCTGAACGAAGAGCTCCGGACTACTATCTTCCTCACCACCCATGACATGCTCGAGGCGGACAGGCTCTGCCACAGGATCGCGATAATGAACGCCGGCAAGATCGTGGTCTCAGGCTCGCCCGACGAGCTGAAGGCGGGGGTGGGAAGAGAGCTCGTCTCTGTCCGGATGGGTGGTGGAGGTCCGGGAGGGCTCGAAAGCGGGCCCGTCGTCCTCCCTCCCGGCTTCGAGTTCATGAAACAGGACGACGGCCCTGGCCCGGGCAGGGGAGCTGGGGGCCGAGAAGACGTCATCCTGGTGGGCGGACGGGCAGAGGAGGGCGTGCCCCAGATAGTCAGGGCCTACGAGGCGGCAAGGGTCGATGTCTCTTCCATCTCTGTCAGCAGACCCACCCTGGACGACGTCTTCCTGAAGTACACGGCAACGCGCATCGGCGAGGCGGAAGAGTTCAGGCAGGC
>JAJZOO010000005.1 GCA_021811485.1 archaeon | reverse complement strand
CCCCGTTACGACTACTGTGGCGTCCGCCCGCAGCGTCGCCCCTGACGCGGTAGTCGCCTGGTCGGGACCGACGGAGACGACCTTCGTCCCGAGCTCGACCGGCACCTCGGATTCATGCGAGGCGGAAGCACCGGAGGGGCCAGACCAGGGAGCGACACCGATCAGATCAGGCCAGGCTCTCCAGGGAGGTTCCACCCTCTCAGACTGGTCGACGACCGTCACGTCTGCCCCACGGCCCAGTGCCTCCCGGGCCGCTTCCATCCCCGCCATGCCTGCACCCACAACCACGACCTTGGGCAACCGTCCCCGCCCTCCCTGAGACGGTTATAACGGGCGGGCAGAGCGGCCGCAACGTGCTCGTGGGAGTCGTCGGCAAACCTAATGTCGGGAAGTCGACCTTCTTCGCAGCCGCGACCCTGAAGGACGTACAGATCGCCGACTACCCGTTCACGACCATCAAGCCGAACGTGGGTGTGGCGCATCTGTCCGTGGAGTGCGTCTGCAAGGAGATGGGGGTCACCGACTCCCCCCGGAACTCGGCGTGCCTTGATGGGAAGAGGCTGGTCCCGGTAAAGGTCGTAGACGTGGCGGGGCTGGTGGAGGGAGCGGCCTCCGGGAAGGGGCTAGGGAACCAATTCCTCGATGACCTGAGACAGGCTGACGCGCTCATCCACGTGGTCGACGCATCCGGCTCGACGGACATCGAAGGCAGGAAGGTCCCCCCCGGGAGCCATGACCCGGCCCAGGACCTGGACATGGTCGAAAGAGAGTTCGATCTCTGGATGTACGGGATACTGAAGAGGGACTGGGAGAAGGCGACCAGGTCCCTAGAGCAGACCAGGGGGAAGGCAGTGGAGCACCTGGCTGAGCGGCTGTCGGGGCTCTCTGTGACGCTGCCCGACGTCGAAGAAGCGATGCTCAGGCTGCACCTCAGGACCGAGAAACCGAGCGCCTGGACCGACGCCCAGATTCTGGAGTTCGTGAGGGAGACCAGGAAGCTGACCAAGCCTTCGCTCCTCGCGGCTAACAAGGCAGACCTGCCTACGTCGAAGGCGAACATCGAATCGCTCAGGAAGACAGGGAGAGAGGTGGTGCCGTGCGCCTCCGAAGCCGAGCTTCTCCTCCGCAGGGCCTCTGAACGTGGGCTTGTGGCCTATTCTCCGGGGGACCCAGGATTCACCGTGAAGGAACCGGGGAGGCTCACCCCCGCCCAGGCAGGGGCGCTTGCCATGGTCGAGGAGAAGGTGATGAAAACCTACGGGGGGACAGGGGTCCAAGAGGCGATGAACAGGGCATTCTTCGGCCTTCTCAAGGCGCTTGTCGTGTTCCCCGTCGAAGACGAGACCAAGCTGACAGACAGGGAAGGGAGGGTCCTCCCCGACGCCTTCGTGATGAAGGGGGGGTCGACGACCCTCGACCTCGCCAGGACGGTGCACACAGAGCTGGCGGAGGGGTTCCTGTATGCGGTAGACGCTAGGACGGGGAAGAGGCTTGGAGCGGACCACCCTCTGAAGAACAGGGATATAGTGAAGATAGTGTCAAGCGGCAAGAGGGGCTAATGGCTCGGCCTTCCTTGCCGTAGGCTTCGCGATCAGCTTGCTCTTCCTGACCCCGACGTGCCTGAGGCGGGTCACCTTCTTGGCTTCATTGTACACGTCAGACGCCACCTTCTGAAGGACCAGCTCCTGGGCGAACCCCTCGTAGGTCATGCCTGCGGCCTTCTCCCCGATGACCTTGTCCATGATGAGGCGGAGATCGTGCTTCTTCGAGCTGTTCATCTTCCCCTGGGAGAGCGCCGTGCAGTAGACCCGGACCACGTATCCGTCCTTCGTGGTGTAGTCTCTTATGAGATCGGACATCGAGGAACCGCGGCGGATCAGACTTCTGAGGAACTCCCTGGAATACTCGTGCCCCTTGAACACAGTGTATGCCGTCTCGCCCTCGACCCTGTCGATCTGGAAGAAGAGCTTGAACGCGTAGTGCTGAGGGTCCTGCTTCAGGATGTCATAGAGGGTCGTCTCGATGACCCTCCCTTCAGGCTTCTGGACGTCCGTCAGCGGGACTTTGGCTATGGGCGCATTGCCAAAGGACGGAGATGCGGTGACTGTCACCCACGACTTCAGCTTCCACTTGTCTCGCACCTTGGCTACTTTCTTGGGCAAACGAAGGCGCCCCGCCCGTCTCGCGCTTATAACCTCAACGCTGCTGTAGCGCGTCTATGCTCCCCATGTAGGGAACCAGGGCCTTCGGGACCTTCACGGTGCCGTCTTTCTCCTGGAAGTTTTCCAGGATTGCCACCAGCGTCCGTGTGACCACCCCCGTGGAGTTGAGGGTGTGGAGCATCGCGGTCGGGTCGCTCTGCTTATCCCTGTACCTGATCCTTGACCGCCGGGCCTGAAAGTCGGTGATGTTGCTGGCAGAGACCATCTCCCTGTACTTTCCCTGCCCTGGAAGCCAGGCCTCTAGGTCGTAGGTCTTGGCCGACATGAACCCGGTGTCCCCGCTGCACAGGGCGACGACCCTGTGCGGTATCCCCAGGCCTTGGTAGATCTTCTCGGCGTTCGAGATGAGCTCTTCGTGAAGCCTCCAGCTGTCCTCGGGCCTGCAGAACACCACCTGTTCCACCTTGTAGAACTGGTGGCCCCGGAAAATACCCTTCGTGTCCTTGCCGTGGGCGCCAGCTTCCACCCTGAAACAGGGGCTGAAGCCGCAGTACTTGATCGGGAGCTCGGACGCCTGGATGATCTCGTCGGAGTGCATCGACACCAGCGGGTGCTCAGAAGTCGCTATCAGGTGGAGGTCTTCGCCCTCGATCTTGTAGATGACCGGGCCGAAGTCGTCGAGGTTCACGACCCCCTCGTAGGCAGACCGGTTGAGCATGAAGGGGGGCTCCACCGCCACGAACCCCTTTGACCTGAGGAAGTCCAAGGCGTACTGCATTATAGCGTGCTCCAGCCTGACGGCGTCTCCCTTCAGAAAGTAGAAGCGCGCTCCCGCCACCTTCGCCCCCCTCTCCATGTCCACCATCCCCAGTGACGTCAGGACGTCCATGTGGTCCCTGGGCTTGAAATCAAACTCCGGCTTCCCGCCCCAGGTCCTAGCAGTCACGCTCTCGGACTCGTCCTTCCCGTCAGGGACGCTGGAATGGAGTATGTTGGGGAGGCTCATAAGGATCTTCGTCAGCCTTTCGTTCGCCTTGTCTGCCTCCAGGTCGAGCGCCTTGATCTTCTGAGGGATTCCTTTGACCTCCTCGAGTTTTTCATCTATCGGAACTCCCTTCTTCTTCAGGGACGCCACCTCGGCAGTCAGGTCGTTCTGCCTGTGCCTGAGCCTGTCGGCCTCGGTCTTCAGTCTCCTCCACTCGGCGTCGGCGTCGGCGGCATCCTTGACGAGCGGGACCTTGTCCTGGGCTCCTCTCCTGGTCAGGTTCGCCACTATTGTCTCGGGGCTTTCCCTGACCAGTTTGATGTCCATCATGCTGACTTTGGTCCCTTGGGCCGACCGTCTGCCCTGCGCGATAATAGCGATATCTCCTCGAAGAGCGTGATGTCCCGCAGGAAAGCGAGGGCGGTCGAGAGGGATGTCGAGACGGAATCCGACTCGATGGAGAACGTGAGCCCCCTCCCGCTCTCTGTGGCCGAAATCTTGAGCCCCTTCGGAAGCCCCTCGTTATCGGGGGCGAGGACAGAAGCGAGCCGCTTTCGGGTCCCCTGGTCAGCGCAGGTCACTCTCAGCGCCACCAAGGCCTTCAACTCAGGACCCGCGCCTCGACGGCCTTGGAGAAGGTTCCGACGGCGGACGAAGGGATCTTGGCCCCAGCTGCCATCTCGTGCCCTCCCCCGACCCCCTGCACGGCCTCGGCCGCTTCCCTCATTATCGCCCCCAGGTTCACCGAGCCGTCGAAGGAGTCGCCTACGCGGGAGGAGACCTTCACCTCGGACCCCTGGCTGGCAGCGGTCCCGATGACGACCTTGGCCCTGAACTCTGGAGAAGAGGTCAGGATGGAGATGACCGGACCAAGGAGCTTCTCGTCCACTATCCCTTCGCCGTTGACAAACACCAGGTTCCCGTGCCCCTCTATCCTGGAGCGGTTGGAGGTTATCCCTTCCAGGGCCTTGTTGATCCCCAACCTGTACGCCGCAAGGACCTTCATCGCATCCTTGAGCGCCTGGGACCTGTCTCCAAGACATATGGAGACCCCGACCCCGGCAGCGCCCATCCTTCCGCAGGAGTTGAGCAGGGTCCCGAATTCCCTCGCGTCCCTCAGCGGGGTGAAAGCATCCTCGAACCGCAGCACGTAGATCTCCCCGAAGAGGCCCGCGAGCGCCTCGGTGGACCCTTCCTCGGCCCCCAGCGCTCCCGCTATGATCTCCGTGAGGCCCTTCTTTTCCTCGTCCGAGAGCGAGGAGATGGTTCTCCAAGTCCCGCCGTCTTTCAGCTTCATCCCCGACTGATGGAGCATGGCGAGGACGGCGTCCTTGCTCCCGGTGAGGCCCTTGAGGAACGGCGTCGACGTCAAGGCGACGGCTTCGTGGACGGGTCTGGTTTCCCTCCCCGTGAACAAGAGGTCGGTAGATGCCGCGAGGAGCCCGGTCGACCTGGCGGCCTCCATGGCGGACCTGTTCAGGCCGGTAAGGGACCTCCCCTCTCCCGAGTCCTGGCGGTCCGCGAGCGCCCCGACCACCGCCAGGGGGGCCAGGTCTCGGTTGGCCGGGTCTACCGCCTCCGAAAAGAAGTAGGCCATGGCAGACGAGCATGCCTCCCTCCCCCCGTCGTAGCCGTAGTTCCAGGCGTTCACCACAACGGGCTTCCCCATGTCTGCTTCGGAGATCTGATGGTGGTCGATTACCAGGAACCTCTCCCCGAGCGCCGCCTGTAGCTCGCTGACAAGGGCCGACCCCAGGTCGGTGAAGATGTGAAAGTCGTAGCCGGCGCCGCTGATCTGCTCGATGGTCTTGAGGTCTAGGTCCGGGACCGTCCTTAGGGTGACGTTGGCTCCTTTGCGCATGAGAGACGCGAAGACTGTCGAACCGCTGCAGAGGCCGTCGGCATCGATATGTGTCACTACCAGGATCTTCTTCCCGCTCGTAGCGGCGCCGAGTATGCCGGGGACGATGCCCTGGTACCTCGCACGGAGACCATCGAGGTCAGCCAAAGGGACCTCGCCAGCTATGCCAGCTGCGCGACCACGGCGGTGTACTTGAAGTCGGCCGGTAGGATCCCTTTCTCCTTGTAGTACTTCGAAAGCCTGTAGATCTTTGCCTCCACCAGCTCCAGGGAATGGACGTTCTTCCTGTCGCTCTTGTGGGTCCCGAGGTGCTTCTGCACCCTCTGGGCCCTTTGTATCAGGTCCTGGAGGTCCTGCGGGGTCTTCGGAGCGGCCTTCCCTTCGGCCAGTATCTTCCCGAGGGGCTTGCCTGCGAGCGCCCTGATCAGCGGCACCCCGTAGTCGTCCCTAAGCGACAGCCCAATCTTGCTGGGAGAGACCCCCTCCTTGGCGAGCTTCAGCGCGACGGTCCTCGCCTCTTCTGGGGTCGTGGTAACCCAAGTTGGATTGGTCTTGCTCGGGGGCCTGGTCTGGTGAGACTTCCCGTGCCTGTGAGAGTGAATCCGGGCCAATCTTTGGTCGAGAAGGCGAGTCCATTCCGCTCTGCTGATAAACGTTGCCTGCGTTTTGGCCGTTTCATTCGACCCTGGCGTAACGTCCGCGGCGCTCTATGCTCTTCAGCTGTCTCAGGACCGACCTGAACCTCTGCGTCCCGGCCTCGGAGGCGTAACCCCGGAAGAGAGAGTCCAGGGCCGCTTGGGCGACCCCCGGATGCGCGCCCACGAGGGTCTCCTTGATGAGTCGCAGGTCGACCGCATGGTCCTCCAGCCTGTCCGTGCGGGCAGAGAGCCCGAAGTCTATAAAGAAAAGATCCTTCCCCTTCATCAGCACGTTGGCGGTCGTCAGGTCCCCGTGCATTATCCCCGCCGTGTGCATCCGAGCCGCGCTCCTTCCGAACCTCTCGAAGGCGTCCTCCGCCTCGTCCGTCCTGAGCGACCCCACCAGGTCCCTGAGCCTGTCTCCCCGGACATACTCCATCACCAGAGTCGCACGGGGGAGGTCCATGGCATAGAGGAAGGGAGCGCGGATCCCCGCCCTCTTGGCCTGCTCAATCATCTCGGCCTCACGGACGGTCCTCTGCCTCCTTATCGAGTCGTCGAGCGCCGGGAGTCTGTATCGGAGCGGCTTCCTGGATTTGAACACCGCCCCCAGCCCCTGCCATGTTCCGAGGGTGATGTCCGCCTCGGCCCCCCTGTAGATGAGGGTCCCAGGAAGAGGCTCAGCTTCGCCAGGGCGTGTCGACAACGTCAAGCCTCCATGACTGCCTGACCTTCGCATCTTGAACCGGAATCCAGGAGCCTGAGCTGTAGGCGAGCCACCCAGTCCAGGCTATCTGGGCCCCGCAGTCTCCGCTGTACTCAAGGGGGGAAGAAGCCATGGCGGCAGAGTGCCTTCCCGCCATGACGGTCATCATCTCTGAGAGCCTCCTGTTGGCGGCTACCCCTCCGACTATCATGACCTCCCGCTTGCCTGTGAACGCGAGCGCCCTTTCTGTGACTTCGGCCACCATGGCGAATGCCGTCTCCTGGACCGAATATGAAACGTCCTTGAACGAGGTCCCCCCGTCGAGCATCGTCTTGGAGGCGGTGAGGAGCCCGGAGAAGGACACGTCGTTTCCCTTGACGGCGTAGGGGAGCCTGCGATACCCGCCCCCCATGGCCGCTTCTTCGATGGCGCGACCGCAGGGTGAAGCTAGGCCGTGGTGCCGCCCGAGCTGGTCAAGCAGCTGCCCCAGGGTGAGGTCGAGGGACTCACCCAGGACCCTCCATCGCCCTCCCGAATGGGAGATTATCATGGTGTGGCCCCCAGACACGAGGAGCACCACCGGGTCCTTCATCCCCGTGAGAAGGCAGCCGAGCTCGATGTGCCCTACCGCGTGGTTCACGGGGACCAGCGGGACCTCGAGCTTCGCCGCCAAGGTCCTGGCGACGACCCCTCCGACCCGGAGGCAGGGCCCGAGCCCGGGCCCCATCGCGTAGGCTACGGCAGAGATCTCACCCAGCGGGACTTTCGAGGTTTCCACGGCGGCCGCTAAGACAGCGGGGGCGGAGGCGATATGGCTCTGCGACGCTTCGAAGGGGTGTATCCCGCTCCCTTCGGGGGCCTTGTAGACTGACTTGGAGTTGGAGAGTATCTCCCCCTCGGACGAGACGATGGAGACAGAGAAGGTGTGCGCAGTGCTTTCGACGCCGAGGACGAAGCGCTTCATCGGAGCCTACAACTTTCTGGACTGCCGGTAGAGGTCTCCTAGCAGGTTGACGTAGGGCTTCACCTCTGAAAGGAAGTCGTCGAACTTGCCCCTCTCGAAGGTGGCGTTGTGCTTCCCCCCTTCCTCGGTTATCTTGGCGGCGAGGACGATACCGCCGCTCCGGTCGGGGTTCGCCTTCAGCTTGGGGAAGTGGATGAGCGCACCGTAGCCCACCTTCTTCCGCCCGACAGTGAAGACCACATTGTAGTACATGCTGAGCGTCTTGGTGAACTGGGCGAGCTGCTTCTTCCTGCTCTCGCTCCTCTTCACCTGGTCGAAGTCGGCCGCGGAGAGCCTGTCTATCATCTCCTTGAGGAGCTTCATCTCGCTCACCTTGTTGGTGTATCCGGCGTACTCGATCGGCAGCTGGTAGACGCTGTTCATGACCGAGTCCCAGTTGTCTATCACCGCGAAGGTGGCGGTGTCCATGTTCATTTCGCGCTTGAGCTCGTCGGAGAGTATGTCTTCGACCGTGAACTTCTTCGGCACGGGGCCGCCTGGAGAGCGCGTCTAGTTATGGTTAACTCTCGGTAGACCACCCCCGGACGTCGGGATGCGGAGAAACGAGGGAGGAGGCGCTTGAAGGGGTCGATCCAGTCCCTCCACGTCGCCTGTTTCATCCATCAGACAGAGGACGAGGAGAAGGTGGAAGGTGCCCTGGCGTGGCTGGTGGGATCGGGGGCGCCCCCGGAGGCCGAGGCGCTCGAGGGGCACTTCGGGAACGCAATCAGGAGGGTGGAGCTCAATCTGAACGGGAAAGAAGCCGAAGCCGGGCTCAGGCAGGCGTTATCGAGGATGCCGAGGACGGTCGCGGAAGAGATATCCGGCGAGATCTCCTCCCGCATGGATGAGCACGGGGCGCTCTTCATCAGGCTCGACAAGCAGCAGCTCGTGCTCGGAAGGGTAGCCCTCGGCTCTGCGGACTCGGTCAGGCTGAAGGTGAAGCCTAGGGTGGACATCGTCAGGGGAGGGGCCCGCGAGTTCTACCTTCGTCTGCTCCAAGGAGGGTGAAATGGCGAAACGGTACGTGCTCTTCGCCGCCGAAGACGACCTGACAGAAGGAGACCTGACGGCTCTTTCGGAGTCTCTCGAGAAAGAGTACGGTCATGTCAGGGTGATTGCCGTCCCCGGGCGACCGAGGGCCGTGATCGTCAGGACGCTGCAGAAGTGCGTCCCCTCCCTGCGCGACCCCGCGACGTCCCCAAGAGCCGGCGGGAAAAGCCTGACCGCGCTATCGACGTCAGGGGCGGTCGGTAACCTCAAAAGGAGAGCGAAAGAGGCGGCTTCCTATGGCCAAGTTCATGAGCGATGAATATGTCTCTCAGGTGCAGGCGGCCCTGGCTGTCGACCCGAAGTGGTCCGAGTCTACGAAGACCCTGAAGACAAGCATTGCTTTCAACGTCACTGACGCCGGCCAGAACTTCATCCTCACGGTGGAGAACGGGACGTCCGCGTTCCAGAAGGTATCCCCCGGGTCAGCCGCAGAGTTCTCCTTCGATGGGACGTATGACGTTTGGTCCAGGGTGGCCAAGGGAGAAGTGGACATACAGACAGCCGTCCTGAAGGGGGAGCTGAGGTTCAGGGGCTCCCTGACGAAAATCCTCGCCTACAGGGACAGGTTCATCAGGGTCGCCGAAGTCATGAGGGACGTGCCGAAGGAGTTCTAGGAAGGCACGAAGACGTAGTAGGGGTTCCCTCCTTCTCCGGTCCTCGCCTCTATCCTCACCTTCATGCCTGGCTCCGCGGTCTCTGGGTCTACTCCTTCGAGCCAGGCAAGCGCTCTCACCCCGTCTCTGAACTCCGCGATGGCTATCGTGTAGGGCCCCTTTCCCTCGAAGCTCGCTGGGGTCACCCTGACCTGGGTGAACGTCACCAGGCTCGCCTCGGGGCCGAGGTCGACCCATTCCGACTCTGACGCCATGCAGTCGGGGCAGTCGGACTGCGGGGGGAAGGAGACGCGGCCGCAGTTCGCGCACTTCGTTGTGACGAACTTCCCCCGACTCAGGGACTCCCAGAACTCGCGCGTCTTCGAGATGGGGATGTCGAACCGAAGGGTCAGGCTCCTCCTCGAGCGAAGCTGCGGAAGGTCGTCCATGGTCAGTCCCTCGAAAGTATCGTCACGTAGGCGTAGTGGCCTGTCCCTCCGATGTTGTGGGCCAGCCCCACGCCGTGCTTGATGGGCGCCTGGTGGCGTCCTGCCTCGCCTCTGAGCTGCTTTGTGATCTCCACGGCCATCGAAACCCCGGTCGCGCCTATGGGATGCCCCTTGGCCTTGAGCCCGCCGTCGAGGTTGACCGGGATCCTCCCCCCGAGCTCCGTCTCGCCCTCGCGGACCATCCTGGCCCCTCCTCCCTTCTCGCAGAAGCCCAGGTCTTCGTAAGCCATCAGCTCCGCGATGGTAAAGCAATCGTGGGCGGTGGCGACGTCGATTTCTCGAGGGGACACCTTGGCCATGCTGTAGGCCTTCGACGCGGCCGTGACCGCAGCGCGGAGCCCCACGTAGTCCTCCCTTCGGCTCAGGTTGGCGGTGTCAGACGAATAGCCGACCCCCCTTATCCAGACAGGGGTGTCGGTGAGGGTCTTGGCGACATCCTCCGACGCTAGCACGACGGAGGCCGAGCCGTCGGAGAGAGGACAAGCGTCGTAGAGCTTCAGCGGCCACGCCACCATCTGCGAGCCGAGCGCCTTCTCCAGGGTGATCTCCTTCTGGAACTGTGCCAGGGGGTTCATAGAGCCGTAGTGGTGCGCCTTCACAGATATCCTGGCGAGGTCCTCTTGTGTGGTGCCGAACTTCTTCATGTGGGCGACGGCGTACAGGGCATAGTATGCCGGGAACGTCATCCCGTAGTTCTCGAACTCCCAGGTGTATGAGCCCGCCCTCCCTATGAGCTCCACAGAGGTCGGGGTGTCGACCTCGGTCATCTTCTCGACCCCCACCGCCATGGCCACGTCCGTCTCCCCGCTCATGATGCTGTTGTACGCGGCCTTCACCGCGGCGCTCCCGCTGGCGCAGGCGGCCTCCACCCTCATGGTCCCCGCCCCGCTCAGCCCGGCATACTCCCCCACCACGACGGCAGGGAGCGACTCCTCGTACCATCCCCCGGCGCTGCCGACCACGACGTTCCCGATGTCCTTCCTGTCGACCCCGGCATCGTCCACCGCCTGTTTTATCGACTCGAACGCGAGCTCCCCCAGGTTCACGTCGGTCCTCCGTCCGAACCGGCTGTGCCCTATCCCTACGACGGCGACGCGGCTCAAGCCTGCCCTTCCCTTGGAAGTCCCACCCTTATTTCAAGTTCCCAGCGAAGCGAGGCTACTGAAGGACCCCCATCTCCTTCGCCACTTCCTTCATGATAGTCAGCCTCTGGATATCGTTGGTCCCTTCGTAGGTCTTGATGATCTGCGAGTCCCGGAGGATTCTCTCGACCTGGCTGTCGGTGGAGACCCCATATGCACCCATTATCAGCATGGCCATGTGGGCGTTCTTCTCGGCCGCCTCTGTCGCCGTTATCTTAGCGATCGAAGACGCTTTGATGAAGTCCTTCCCCTTCTTCGTGAGGGTGGCCGCCCAGTAGGTGAGGAGCCTCGCCGTATGGACGGCAGCGGTCATCTCGGCTATCTTGAACTGGACCTGCTGGTAGCTGAGCAGATAGTTGTCGAAGGTCTGCCTCTGGGTAGAGTAGTTCAGCGCGGCTTCGAGGGCAGCCTGGGCTAAGCCGGTCCCCTGGGCGGATACCCCCACCCTCCCGTGGTCGTAGCAGGTCAGCGCGATCCTCACCCCTCTCCCCAGCTCTCCGACTATGTTCGCCTCCGGGACTTCGAGGTTGTCGAAGACCAGCTCCACCGGCTGGTCCCCCCGGAGCCCTATCACGTCAGTCCTCTGCCCGACGTTGAGCCCGGGCATCCCCTTCTCCGCTATGAAGGCGGTTATTCCGTGGTGCCGCTTCCCCTCTTCCTTGGGGCCGGTCCTGGCGAATATGAGGAAGGTCTCCGCCTTGTCCCCGTTGGTTATGAACATCTTCTTCCCGTTGATGACGTACTTGTCCCCCACCTTCTTCGCGCTGGTCGATATAGCCGCTACGTCCGACCCAGTGCCGGGCTCGGTCATGGCGTGGGCGGCTATCCTCTCCCCCTTGGCTATTGGGACCAGGTACTTCCGCTTCTGCTCCTCGGTCCCGAAGAGGAAGAGCGGGGTAGAGACAAGATAAGTCGCGCCAACTACCGCTGAGAAAGCTGCCGAGAAACGGGCGATCTCCTCCGTGGCTATCACGAGCGAGAGGTCGTCGCCACCCCCTCCGCCGTACTCCTCTGGGAAGGGGACGCCGAAAAGGCCCAGTTCCGCCGCCCTCTTTACGAGCCTCATGTCCATCTGGTTATCACGGTCTATCTTCTGAGTGACCGGCGCCAGCTCCTTCTCGGCGAACTCCCGTACGGCGAGCCGGAAGGCCTCCTGCTCTTCTGTCACAGAGATGTTGTAGTCGGACGAAGTCGGCGACAGGGTGCTCATGGGTCGGCCGCCCAAGTTCGCCGAATATTAAGGAGTAACCTCCCGTTATCCCCCATTCCCGTTGGAAAGGGAATTAAGTGGCTCTACGGTGTCCACTGTCTCGAGAGAGGATGGCCATCAAGAAAGTCACCGTGGTCGGGGCCGGAGACATGGGGCACGGCATCGCGGAGCTCTTCGCTGTGAACGGGTTCGACGTGGTGCTGGTGGACAAGCTCCCTGAGGCCATCGAAAGGGCGAAGGCGAGGATTTCGGCGAGCCTCGACAAGATGGTCGGGCGGGGGAAGATCGGCAGGGAGCAGGCGGATGCGGCCCTGCGCCGGCTCGCCTATTCAGGGAACACGGGAGAGGGGGTGTCCGGGTCCGACCTGGTGGTCGAGGCCGTCCCGGAGTCGCTGGAGCTCAAGAGGTCCGTCCTGAGAGAGATAGGCGGGGCCGTGTCTCGCCAAGCCATCGTCGCTTCCAACACTTCGAACATCAGAATCACCGATCTGGCTGAGGCTGTCCCAGGCCCGGAGAGGGTCGTCGGGATGCATTTTTTCAACCCCCCCATGGTGATGAAGCTCGTCGAAGTCATCCCAGGGGCCAGGACCGACGACGCGGTCGTGCAACAGACGGTCGATGCGTGCAAGAGGGTGGGAAGGACGGCGGTCAGGGTCATGAAGGACCGGCCCGGGTTCATCGTGAACAGGATTAACGCAGCGGACACGCTCTTCTTCTGCCTGGTCCAGGACAGGAAGCTCGCCACCCCGGCGGAGGTCGACTCATTCGCCCGGGGGCAGGGGCTTCCCATGGGACCTTACGAGCTCGTGGACTTCGTCGGGGTCGACGTCGCGGCGGACTCCCTCGCGTACTTCGCTGGGTCCATCTCGCCTGAATACGGGAAAGGGAAGACATTCGGAGAGATGCAGAAGCAGGGGCTCCTCGGCAAGAAGACCGGGAAGGGGTTCTATGACTGGTCGACCGGAAAGGCGCAAGTCCCGAAGGCGGAGCCCACAGGCGCGATATCAATCATGGACGTCTTCGCGCTCGAGATCAACGAGTCGGTCAAGCTCATCGAAGAGGGGGTAGCGACGCCGGGGGACATCGAGAAAGGGGTCGTCCTGGGGATGAACAGGCCCTTCGGTCCCATCTCCGTCGCCAAGGACCTCAGCAACGCTGAGGTGAAGTCCAAGCTGGAGGAGCTTGCCTCGAAGTTCGAATGCGCCGTCTTCGCCCCTGCGAAGTCGATCGCAGAGGGGAGGATGAGAGAAGCCATCGACGGGCGGCTCCAGACGGCCCAGGCATCCCCGGCCCCCAGTGCCGAGCCTCACGTTCCCCAGAGCGGGGGCGGGGTGCTGAGGCTGGAGAAGCTCCCCGGCGGGGTAGCCAGGGTGGTGTTGGAGAGACCCAGGCTCAACCTCATCAACGCCGAGGTCATCGACGAGTTGGACAGGGTTCTCGATGCTGTCAGGCTCGACCAGGACATCCGCGTGGTGATAGTGACAGGGGAGGGGGAGGTCTTCTCCGCCGGGCTCGAGCTCACGCAATACGTCCCGGGGACGGTGGCGATGATGGAGTTCGCAAGGAAAGGGGAGAGGGTGATGAAGAAGCTGGCCGACCTCCCCAAGCTGACGGTCGCCGTCCTGAAGGGGTACGCCCTCGGAGGAGGGATGGAACTGGCGCTGGCCTGCGACCTGAGGGTGGCGACCTCCGACGTGGAGATAGGGTTCCCAGAGCTGAGCAGAGGGCTCGTCCCGGCGTGGTCCGGGACGCAGAGGCTCCCCCGCCTTGTGGGGCTCTCGCACGCGTCGTCCATGATACTCACAGGGGAGAGGATCAAGGGAGGGCGGGCGTTCGAGATCGGCCTGGTAAACAGGATGGCCCCGGACGGAGACCCGGACGAGTTCGCGAAGGCGTTCGCTTCCCAGCTGGCGGCCTCTCAGGCCCCGGTGGCCGTCACCCTGGCGAAGAGGCTCCTCAACAAGGCGGCCGAGGCGCCCCCCGACGTGGGCCTGGAGATGGAGGCTATGGCAGCAGGAGTGCTCTTCGGGACCGACGACCTGAAGGAAGGGCTCTCCGCGTTCCTCGGAAAGAGGAAGCCCGAATTCAAAGGGAAGTGAGCGGTAGCGTGGCTGAGATTCGCGAGGTGTATGTCGCCGACTACCTGAGGATCCCCTTCTCCAGGTCCCGGCCGGGGCAGCCCGAGAGGGACGTCTACAACTCCGTGAGGATGGACCAGGCCCTCGGCCTGCTCATACGGAGGCTGGTCGAGAGGTCGGCGCTGAAGCCGGAGGACATCGGAGACGTCGTCACAGGGTGCGCGTTCCAGACGGGCGAGAACTGGCTCTACGGGGGGAGGCACCCCGTGCTTCTGGCAGGGCTCCCGGTGACGGTCCCGGGGCTGGCCATGGACAGGGCGTGCGCTTCGTCGATGAACGCCGCGGCCGAAGGGGCGATGGAGATAATGACGGGGAACTCGGAGCTCGTCCTGGCCGGGGGGATGGAGCACCTCACCCACGTCCCGATCTCCAACAACCCCGCCCTCGCCCCCAACACCAGGCTCCTCACCAGGCCCGAATACATGAGGTATCAGATGAGCACCGGGTACTCCATGGGTCTCACCGCCGAGAAGCTGGCGGAAGACGAGGGGTTCTCCAGAGAGGAGATGGACCGTTACTCGCTCGGGTCGCACATGAAGGCCGCGAAGGCGCTGGACGACGGCTGGTTCAGGGGGGAGCTGATGGAGATGAAGGTCGAAGCATCAGGGGAGGAGCGGGTGGTCGACGCCGACCAGAGCATCAGGAGGGACACGACGATCGAACAGCTGGCGGCCCTGCAGCCCTCTTTCAAATCAGGGGGGCTCATCACGGCCGGAAACTCGTCCCCGCTCAACGCCGGCGCATCTATGGTGGTCCTCGCCTCGAAGGACAAACTCCATGAGCTCGGGGTCGAGCCCCTCGCACGGATAGTGTCCATGGGGTGGGCAGGGGTCGACCCTAGCGTGATGGGGAAGGGTCCTGTCCCCGCGTCCCAGAAGGCACTCGCCAGGGCTGGGATGGAGCCTGGACAGATCGACCTCTGGGAGATCAATGAAGCGTTCGCGGTCGTGGTACTGTACGCGATGCGCGAGCTCGGCCTCGACCCTGGCAGGGTGAACGTCAACGGGGGCGCCATAGCCATAGGGCACCCCCTTGGCGCGTCGGGCGCGAGGCTCGTCGGGACCCTGGCCAGAGAGCTGAAACAGACAGGGAAGGACCATGGTGTGGCGACCCTATGCGTCGGGGGCGGGCAGGGGTTCGCGATCCTGATGCAGCGGGCGTAGTCCTATTCTATCACGCCACTCTCCTTCAGCCTGGAGACCGCGGGGGCGGCGTATCCCAGGGCCTTCATTATGGAGAGGGTGTCAGAGCCGAGGTCCGGGGCGGGCGTGAACGGCTTCTTCCGGGCGGCGGGGGCGCCCCTGAGCGGGCTGTTGAGGACCTGGCCGTCCCCCCCGACATCGACGAGTATCTCCATAGTCTCCGCCCAGTCGCTCGTCAGGGCCTCCTCCACCGTGAGGACAGGGGTCGCACAGGTATCCCTCCCCATGAGGAGCTTCGACCACTCGTCCCTCGTCCTGCTGGCGAACGCCCTCTTGAGCTCCGACGTTGCGAATGCCCTCTCTTCCTTGGTCCCGAACCTCTTGTTCTGTATCCCGGGGACCCCCAAGGCTGCGACCAGGTTCCGCCAGAAGACCTCTTCGATGGCCGCCACCGCCATGTATCCGCCGTCGGACGTCCGGTAGACGTTGTAGTACGGGGTCGAGCCGAAGATCATGCTGTGCTTCTCCCTCGGCGCCTTCCCGGTCGCGAGGTATGCGGCAGCGGGGACCACCATCCACGAAAGAAGCGAGCCCACTATGGGAACGTCCAGGAAGACGCCGCGCTTCCGCCCGGCGAGGGCGCCCAGTATCCCCACGGCGGCGTACATCCCTGACGCCACGTCACCGAGCTGGAGGAGCGGGACCCCCGCCCCCTTCGAATACGCCATGGTCCCCGCCATCGCCTGGAAGTTGATGTCGTGGCCGGGCATGGAGCTCAGCCTGCTCTCCTGGCCGTATGCGGAGATCGAGCAGTAGACTATCTTCGGATTCAGCCTCTTCACGCTTGCGAACGAGAACCCGAGCCGGGACATGGCGCCTGGCCTGAACCCTTCCATGAAGACGTCGGCGGTCTTCAGGAGGCGGCGCATGACCTCCTTCCCGCCGGGGGACTTCAGGTCGATCCCGATGCTCCTTTTGTTCCTGTTGACGGTCGCGTGGACGGGGCTCCTCCCTCCCTTCGTGGGAGGGGTCGCCCTCATGTAGTCGCCCAGGCCGGGCTGCTCGACCTTGACGACTTCGGCTCCCATGTCGGAGAGGAGCATGGAGCAGTACCCCCCTGGGAGGAGCCTGGTGGCGTCGACCACCCTCACCCCTTCGAGGAAGCTCACGTGCCTCTGGGGGAGAAGCAGCTCAGATAAAGGCTAAACCTGCGAGGAGCCCCGACAATAAGGCGGACGGAGTCGCGGCGCAGAGCCGGGCAGAGGCGCAGCCAAGCTAACCGCGCTTTGCTCCTGTTTTTTGGTCAGACTGGGACGGCGTTATCCTCATTCTTGTTCGGAATCGTCGCGAGGTCATCATCCCGAACCACCTTCACTTTGTCTCGCGTTTAAGCCTCACCTCAGAAGGAGGTTTAGCCAGCCTGCCGCCCCCCACGCGTCAGGGGACTAACTGTTTCCGGGTTCTCTCCCCTCCTTACGGCGCTCAGCGGACTTTGGATAACCCAAAGCGGGTCGATGCCTTCGACAACCCGAGGCTGTTCGACTAGGAGCTGTTCCCAGAAGTAGTTTGGCTACACCCATATTAGGCACTCGAAAGCCCAGAACTTGCATGGTTCGGAGACAGTCAGCAAGGGCGGGTCCGCGGAGGTCCAAGGGGTTGACAGACGGAGAGAAGGCCGCGATGAGGGAGACGATGGAGGAGCGAGGTGCGGGCGAAGCGAACGACGAAAGCAGGGTTCTCGCCAAGATCGCTGCGATGTCAGAACCAGACCACTCTATGGCCAAGCGGCTTCATGCCATCATCAAAGCCACAGCGCCTGCCCTCTCTCCGAAGACCTGGTACGGGATGCCCGCTTATGCCAAGGACGACAAGGTCGTCTGCTTCTTCCAGTCAGGACAGAAGTTCAAGACGAGATATGCGACGCTCGGGTTTCAAGAAAAGGCGAGGCTCGATGAGGGCCAGATGTGGCCTGTCGCCTTCGCCCTGAAGGGGATGGGCGCTTCGGAAGAGGAAATGATCGTCGTGCTCCTGAAGAAGGCCATCGGCTGACGACGCAACCGCGGCCATCTCCGTCATGACCGACGCTAGACGACCCTACCAGCGACGCAGAAGGCTCGTCGGGGTCACGCGCGCGTCCCTCCGAAAGGAGGCTTCTCCAACATCTTGGATTTTGTTCGATCAAGGCTGACGGGTGGGTCTCGTCGAGGGACGTATGTGAAGTTCAGCGGCGGAGACAAAGTTTCGACATTCCCCGCTCGAAGAAGATTCTCCGGATGCCTGCCTATGCGGTCGCAGACGTGGCGTGGCATGATGAAGCGCAGCATGCGAAGGAGGCCGAGAACCTCTTCCAGACACTCGAGAAATACGACGGCGAGCTCGTGGTAGCCAGCAGAGACGTGAAGGTCTTCGAGGGACGATGGAAGCCCCGCACGCTCATCGTCACCAAGTTTCCTAACACGAAGGCGTTGTAGGCCTGGTACGACGCGAAGGAATATGCTCCTCTGCTCACCCTACGCCTGAAGTACGCGGATAGCAACGCAGTAGCTGTCGAGACAGAAGAATAGCCGGGCCATGGTTCTCGTCGACTTGGGTGCAAGGGCGTTCGCGCATCATGAACGCCGTCCCCGTCATAGCCCGAAGTAAGCTCCCAGGCAGATGATGGGCTCGCGAAGCCGCGTCAGACCTTCTAGGTTTAGATAGCGTGGTGCTGCGTGCCGGAAGGTGAAGTCTGTAAAGGTCCACGACGACACCCATAGGGCCCTCAAGGCCCTCAAAGCGAGCAGGAGGAGCGCCAGCATCGACCAGGTGATCCGGGAGATGATCAAGGCCTCGACCGGGGCTCCGGTGGGGAGGGGCGAGCGATTGGGGTCTGAGGAGCTCACGAAGTACCTCGGTCCCTGACCGGTAAGACAGAAATATGAACCGCAGGGAGCCCGGAAGCCGTCCATGGCTAAATTCGACGGCATAGTAGGGAAGTCCCTCCTCACGGTGGAAGAGAACGAAAACGAGCTGACCCTGGTCTTCGGGGACAACAGGTTCCTCTTCGTCCGGCTGGAGAACGGGAAGCTCCACTCCGAGAGCGTCCCCGAGTAGGGCCTACTCCTCTTCGAGAATCTCTACTTTCTTGTTCTTACCGACCAGCGCCCTGAACCTCTCTGCGTCGGCCATGGTCCCCACGATCTTGCCGATGTGCATCGGCACCAGAGCCTTCGCGCTGATAGAGCCCGCCGCTTCCGCCGCCTCCTCCGCGGTCATCACGTAGGTGCCTGAAACGGGGAGGAAGGCTACGTCCACGTCCAGGCTCTTCATTTCGGGGATGAAGTCGCTGTCTCCCGCGTGATAGAACCGCACCCCATCCATCGTCACCAAGTATCCGACCTTCCTGTCCTCCTTCGGGTGAAAGACCTTCCCCGGCTCCCTGAACTTGTTCAGGTTGTACGCCGGGACTGCCTCTATCTTGACCCCTATCGCATCCAGGCTCTCCCATGGCTTGACGATCCTCTTCTCCTGACCGAACGCCTTGAGGGGGCCTTCGCACTGCTCGGGGGCGACCATCAGGGTGGACTGTTTCGCGAACCTTCTGACGTCCTCGTCGCTCAGATGGTCAAAGTGCTCGTGGGAGACTAGAAGGACATCGGCGGCGTAGCTCCCCTTCGCCCTGAAAGGGTCCAGCACCACCGTCCTCGAACCCTGAAGGACGAAAGAATCGTGGCCGAGCCAGTGGACCTTGACTCCCTTGTATGTCCACAACCGGGACCGCCCCCTTAGAGGTTTACCCCTTCCTCTTTGATCCCTGACCTGTCGATGGTCAGGATGTCGATGCCGTTTCCGCTCATGGCGTCCCTGGCAACTGCGGCCTTTATCGCGCCCACTGCGAGGTCGTGCGCCTCCTTCTGCGTCATGGCAGGGTTGTATCCCGCCTCCACGACGCCGATCGCGGTCTCCTCCCCTGTCCCAACGGTAGCGTACTGGTCAGAGATCACGCTCCCGAGCGGGTCCAGAACGTAGACGACCGGCCTGTCTCCCACTCCGCCCAGTATCACCTGGGTGAGGAGAGGAGCGTATCTGTTCTGGAACATCAGCGTCGACATCAGCTTCGCCACCGAGTTCGGCTTCATAGACCTCTGCGACTCCAGCTCCCTGAGCTTGGAGTAGACTGCAACTTCCTTGACGAGGTTCTGCATGTCGGCCACCATCCCTGCGCACACGGCCCCCACGCTGTCCGTGACCCTGAACACCTTCTTCCCTGATTTACTCCTCACAAAGTTCCCGAGCGTGATCCTCCTCTCAGCTCCCAGGACCACTCCGTCCTTGTAGGCGATTCCCACGGCCGTGGCCCCTGGCATATACTGCTCGTATGACATGGAATCGTTTCTGGCCGCCTGAACCCGTCCTTTTAGACATTGTGCCTTTCGGGGCGACGTCACCGGTTCTCGGGGTAGACCGCGACAAGCACGCCGTCCGCCTCTCGGTCGGCCATCCACCTGCACCCGGTGAACTGCGACGCGAGGCGCAGCCCCGTTTCGAGGTGAGAAGTCATGGCAGGCACCTTGACCAAGGACGGCGCGGCCGCGAGGGAGAGCAGCGGGAGGACCATGTCAGCCAGGTTGGCGTCGAGGCACCCGCCGGACTCCTGAGCAGCGACAAACCCCTTGGCAGCTTCGCTGCCAACGTCCTCCGCGGGTTTCCCCTTCGCGCCGATCGAGTCTGAGCCCATGATGACCCCCTCCCCCGCCCTGTAGACGAGCACCGAAGTGCCTGGAGAGTCGGACGGCTCATCAGACACCTCCGCTTGCTCTACGGCTATGCCCTTCCCGGAAAGCTCCGCTACCGCCGCGGCCGACTGGCGCTCGGCCACCCTCCTGGGGAGGCGTCCGCACCTGCTGACCACCCTAGTCGAGGATACTGCCGGCCTCGAGACGAGTGTCAGGGAGGTCACACCTCCGCTCGGCCCGACCTCTGCGGTCACCTCCCCTCCGCCCCTCGGGTAGTACCCTCTCCTGGCCGCCTCCACCCTCGCGCTAATCCCCACCGCCCTGTATCCCTCGGTCGCGACACGCTGGAAATAATCGAAGGTGGGGCTCCAGGGGACGTCTGTCCCACCCACCAGTCTGAGCGAGAGCTTGGCTTCGCTCAGGGCGACGGCCGGGATCACCGCCTGAAGGACCAGGGGTATGCTGGCAGCGGTCCCCATGTCCACCTCCAGCCTCTCCAGGGCGGGTTCGCCCGGGACGAAGCTCACCTCCGAGGACCCTTCTACCGCCCCCTCCAGCCTGCCGGAAAAGGCCCTGGCGAGCACCGTGAGGGAAGTCACGTGCTGCCTCTTGAGGCCGGGGACATCTCTCCCTGCCCTGATCCGGACTATCCTGACCGGGACCTTCTTGATTGCGGAAAAGGCGACGGCCGTCCTGAGTATCTGACCTCCCCCTTCTCCCTGGGAACCGTCAACCACGACGAACTCCACGTCCCCCGGCCCCCAGCGGTGACGGTTAAGCTGTGGCGCGGCTTCTCTTAAATAGGCCTGAACAGGTCGGCCGAACGAAAGCGGAATGCGCGTCGGTGTCCTCGTCGGCCGCTTCCAGCCGTTCCATCTCGGCCACCTCGAGGCGGTCAGGTACGCCCTGAGAAAGGTAGGATACCTCTACATCGTGGTCGGGTCCGCCCAGCGAAGCCATGAAAGGGACAACCCGTTCACAGCCGGGGAGAGGATCGCGATGGTCAAGGGCGCCTTGGACGGGAACGACATCGACCCTTCGAAGTGGATGGCGATCCCGATTCCTGACGCGGACTCCCACTCGCTCTGGGTCTCTACGGTGGTCTCGATGGTCCCCCGCTTCGATGCGGTGTTTACCAACGACGCGCTCACCTTCCTCCTGTTCAAGGAAGAGGGGTTCGACGTCAGCGCCGTCCCCTATCTTGACAGGGGGAGGTACTCGGCCACGAATGTCAGGGACAGGATTCTCGAGCGCAAGGATTGGGAGAGCCTCGTCCCAGAGGAGGTGGCGGAGCAAGTGAAGAAGTTCGGGGGGGTGGAGAGAGTGAGAGCACTTATCCGGAAGGACCTGGCGGGTGTCAAGCATGGATAAGCAGAAGTTAATCATGCTGCCGGGGCCCACCAACGTCTCTGAGCGGGTCATGCAGGCGATGCTCAAGCCTGTGATAAACCATAGGGGGGACTCCTTCAGGGAGCTCTACAAGGAGGTCTTGGAAAAGACGAGGCAGCTCTTCCAGACGCAGGGCGATGTCGTGGTGCTTTCGTCGTCCGGGACCGGCGGGGTCGAGGCGGCGGTCTGGAACCTCATCCGCCCTGGAGACACCGCGGTCGTTCCCGTGTTCGGCGAGTTCAGCAAGAGGCTCGCCGAGACGGTCGAGATGGCGGGGGGCGAGGTGGTGCAGGTGGCGTCCGAATTCGGCACGGCCCCGACCCTGGAACAGCTGAAGGCGGCCATGGACAAGGTTGGAAGCTTCAAGGCGATGTTCCTCGTGCACAACGAGACAAGCACGGGCGTTGCGGTGCCGTACTTGGAGGAGGCTACGAAGGCGGCAAGGGAGCACGGAGCCTTCGCGGTGATAGACGCGATCTCGAGCCTGGGAGGGTACGCCATCCCGGTGGACCGCTGGGGGGTAGACGTCTGTATCACCGGGAGCCAGAAATGCATCGCCGCCCCTCCGGGGCTAGCCCTGCTTTCTGTGAGTAGCAGGGTCAGCGAGTTACTGAAAGGCTCCCCTCCGAAGACCAGATACTTCGAGATTCTGAGGTATCTCGAGTACGGCATGAAGGGGGAGACCCCCTTTACTCCCGCCCTCCCGCTCTACTACGCACTGGACGAAGCGCTCGAGGAACTCATTGAGGAAGGGCTTGAGAAGAGGGTGCAGAGGCACGACAGAATGTCGACGCTGATCTACGACGGCCTGGCCGGGCTCGGCCTGGGCGCCGTGGCCGAGAAGTCGGTGAGGTCGAAAACGGTGATTGCCTCATACTACCCGAAGGGAATCGACGACGCGAAGTTCCGGAGGTCCCTGTCTCAGGAGAAGGGGGTCGTGGTGGCGGGGGGGTTTGGCCCGTTCGCCGGCAGGGTGTTCAGGGTGGGCTGCATGGGTCAGATAAACGAGGGGTACGTCAAGACCACCTTGGGGGCGGTCCGCGACACCCTCGCGGCGCTCAGCAGCTGAAACTCTTTAAACCCAACCTGGAGGCTGGTCGAAGCCGATGACGCTAGACAAAGGGACGCTGATATTCGCCAACTACACCGCCTACGTGAAGGACACGGGTGAAGGGATCGAATCCACCGTCGAGTCGGAGGCGAAGCGCCTGAAGATATACGAGGAGTCGAGGAAATACGAACCCAGGCTCGAGGCGGTTGGTGAGGGGTGGCTCATATCAGGCCTGGACTCGGAGGTCGCAAGACTGTCGGTGGGAGACAAGAAGCAGATAGAGCTCTCCCCTGAGAAGGCCTTCGGGAACAGGGACCCGACCCAGCTTCGGATGGTCCCGCTCCGCAAGTTCGGCGAGAGGGAGCACGACCTAGCAGTCGGGGATTCTGTCGAGATCGACAACAGAGTGGGGATAGTCAGGTTCATCGGGTCGGGGCGTGCGCAGGTAGACTTCAACCACAGGCTGGCGGGGAAGTCGATAGTCTACGACTTCGAGGTGGTCCGGAAGTTGGAGACGGACGAAGAGAAGGTGAGGGCGCTGATCGACAGGAGGCTCGCCGGCGACGGGGGGAGCCCCGACTTCCAGCTTGCCGACGGCAAGCTGACGGTGACGATACCCGAGGGGCTGTTCCTGGTCGAAGGGTTGCAGATCATCAAGAGAGGCATCGCAAACGACGTGTTCAAGTTCGTCCCGACAGTAGCTACACTTAGCTTCGTGGAGAGGTTCAACAACGAAAAAGCGAAACAGCCGGAGCCTCCCAAGGAGGCGAAGCCTGTCCAGCCCCCTACGGAGGAGAAGCCTGCGGCACCGAAGAAGCCCCGGAGGAAGAAGGCCGGAGCCGCCGCAAAGGCGGCTTAGATTACTCCCGTAGCTCTCGCCAGCGCGGCCGCGCTCTTCTCGTCGAGCTTCTTCTTCGAGAGTATGGTGAACCTGTCCGGGCGGATGGAGCTTGCCTTCACGAGAGACTGGACGACATCGGCGTCGCTGACGCCTATCGCCGAGGCGTCGACGGGCGCACCAACGTTTCTCAGCGCCGACTTCACCCTCCTCCAGTCAAGCCCGTGGAGCTTGGCCATCATTATAGTCCCGATGCCGCACTTCTCTCCGTGAAGCCCCGAGCTGGGGGCCAGGATGTCTAGGTAGTGGCTGAAGAGGTGCTCTGAGCCCGAACAGGGGCGAGAGCTACCCGCTATCCCTGCCGCGACCCCCGTGCTTATCAGCGCCTCCACCAGTTCCCTGACGCTCTCGGTCCCGAACTTCCCGATCATCCTGGACCTATCGAGGACTACCCCGGCGCTCATCAGTGCCAGGCTCGCGGAGTAACCGCCATAGTACTCTCCGGTGACCTTCTGCGACAGCTGCCAGTCCTTCACGGCGGTCAGCTTTGAAACCAGGTCCCCACACCCGGAAGCAAGGAGCCGCCTGGGAGCAGACGATATCACGTCGATGTCTGCGAGAATCCCCACCGGCGGCTTCGCCATTACAGAGTATGGCCTGTCCAGTCCCTTCAACGAGGCGAAGGGGCTCGAGATCCCGTCGTGTGAAGCGCTGGTCGGGACCGAGTAGAACGACACCCCCAGCCTGAACGCCGCGAGCTTCCCGACGTCTACGCTCTTCCCTCCCCCTACCCCGATGATGCAGGCCGACATAGACGCCGCGCGTTCGACCTTCTCGACGTTGCCCAGGTCCGCGGCCGCGACCTCCACCCAGAGGGGAGTCCCTCCTAGAGCCGAGTCTATGGCCCCCTTCACCTTAGGGGTGACGTTGGACCCTGATGCGATGACGACCTTCTTCTTTCGAGCCTCGTCTCCGACGAACTCGCCGAGACGTCCCAGGATCCCCTCGCCGATGAGGACCTTGTTCGGGAGCTCCATGAGATGGTAGCGAGGTTCCACGTTCGGGGACGTCAACGGCTGTGGTTTAAGGCCGCTTCTCATGATTCCCCGGTCTCCTCCCCGTATGTCGCTCCCCGCGACGGTTAAATAGGAGCCGCTTCCTCAGACCATTGACGAACTGATGATTGGAAGCATAACCGACTGGGGCATCCTTGCCGTGGTAGTCATCGTCCTCTTCGGGGGCGCGAAGAAGATTCCCGAATTAGCGCGCTCCATGGGCAGGGCGATGGGCGAATTCAGGAAGGGCCAGGCCGAGCTGGAGAAGGAAGTAGCAGAGCTACGGACTTCGACCGACTTTACAAGCGCGGTCAAAGGCACGCCACAGCAGCCGGTGAAGGAAGTAGCTCCTCAGACGCACCAGCCGATCAACGAAGACAGAGAATACTCGCGCAGGCGCATCTCGCAGCTCGAGGAAGAGCTGAAAGAGCTCAAAGAGAAGGCCGGCGCGTAGCCGCGCAGGCAGCCTTTAGAGAACGGAGAAAAGGGCCATCCCTCGGTGCGTCCGCAAAGGGATGAGCTTGTCAGCCGGTGAGCCTGAACCAGACCGGAGGGAACTACCGTTCCTCGAGCACATAGCCGAGTTGGTCCGCAGGTTCCTCATCTCGCTGGCCTCCTTCTTCGCGTTCTTCGTTCTCTTCTTCATCTTCAAGCCGGTCTGGGTCAAGCTCGGGTCGGTCACAGTATTCTATCCGTTTCCGGACCTGTTCCATAGTTTCACCACAGAGTTCTTCAACTTCGCGAAGCAGCAACTCCTCCCTCCGCACATGGTGCTGATCAACCTGAACGCGTTCGACACCTTCGTAGCGATCCTTTACACGGCGATGGCGCTGGCGGCGATCTCCTCATCACCCATCTGGATCTATGAGATGGCGTCCTTCATCGGACCCGCGCTCAAGCCCAGGGAAAAGAGGACGCTGCAACTGATTCTGATCCCTGCGACCGGCCTCTTTCTGGCCGGTGGGCTGTTTGCTTACAGGATCGTCTTGCCCGTCATCTTCAAGTTCCTGTACCTGTTCACGTTGTCTACCGGGGTCGAACCCACCCTGGGGGTAGGGACCTTCGTCTCGACTGTGATAGCGTACATAGTCGCGCTGGGCCTGTCTTTCGAGATCCCGATAATCATGATCGCCGTCAGTTACGTGGGGCTTGTCTCCTACGAGACGTGGCTGAAGAACTGGAGATATGCCATCGTGGGTTCTTTCGTCATGGCCTTGCTCATCTCGCCCGGCGCAACGGGAGGCATCATAGAGGTCACGACGGGCTTGACGCTTTCGGGCCTGTACTTCGGCGGGAGCCTGGTGTCAAGGGCGCTGGTCATGCGGAAGCGGAAGCCGTAGGCGACGGGAAACAGGGTCGGACAGTCGCGCGTGATCAGGGGCCCGTCTCCTGACCGTTGGTGTGCAGGGGTAGGGCTTCAAATCACTCGGCCCGGGCCGATGGAGCGGCTCCAAGCTGTGACCGGCCCCGGCGAGCTTATACGGCCCCCACTTGGCGAACGCCAGTGTGACCGAGGAAGAAGACGTTGACGAGACCCGGAGGAGGGTGTTCGCCAAGTTCCTGCCTCACTTGGCCGTCACGGCAATTGGCGCCGGCGTCTTCTCGTCACCCGTCCGCCTGCTTTCTTCAGCCGTGGAGAGGTACAACAAGGCGACGGAAGAGACGACGAAGAAGCTGAACGACCTCCTTCCTCTCCTCCCCTGGCTCGAAAGCCTCCAGCTGAATGTGGAGGGACCCCGCACGGTCTCGCTGGTGATGTCCAAAGACGACATGAGCAGCAGCGTGGAGCAATACCTCATCAGGAGGTTCAGGAACGAGGGAGCCCACGGCGCGATGTTCGGGAAGCCTCCTGGGAGCCGTGAGAAGGCCGAGTTCGAATATGCCCTGCGTCTGCCGACCAAGACCGTCTACGCGAGGATCACCAGGACCTTCACCGCGTCGGACAGGCAGCACTACATGGAGATCGCGAGGCTCCTGAACCCCTCCGAGGTATGGCTGTTCGTCAACAACGGGGAAGCCGTGGACGAGTCGATGGACCCGGTGTTCGTCGGGGCGAA
>JAJZOO010000038.1 GCA_021811485.1 archaeon | reverse complement strand
CCAGGACCAGGACGTTGTGCCCGCTCGGGATGCCCTTCCCGTCGAGGAGGGCGTCCACCCCCTTCACCCCCACATGGGTGTACAACGTTTCGAATCGGCGCTGCAAAGTCTTTAAGCGTTTGCGCGAGGCTGCGGGGACCGTGCAGAGGCTCAACCTCGGCGTCCCCGAACTCGACCAGGTGATACTCGGCGGGGTGCCGAAGGGGTCTCTGGTGCTGGTCCTCGGGCCGCCGGGGGCAGGGAAGAGCATACTGGGGAAGCTCTTCCTCCACACCGGGCTGGTCAGAGGTGACCAGGCGCTCCTGGTGTCCACGGCGGAGGCGGACCAGGCCATCGGGGAGACCATGGCGATGTTCCGCTGGACCGAGGGGGTCCCCGAGAGGCTCCATGTCCTGGACTGCTACTCGTGGAGGCTTGGGGGGAAGCGGTCGAAATACTCGGTCTCGCTGGCGTCGCTGACCGACGTCTCTGTCTCCCTCAGCAAGCTCTTCGACGACTCGAGGGTCGACCCTGACCGTGACGAGCGCCTGGTGGTCGACTCGTTCACAGACTTCGTGAAGTACGTCGGGGTGGACAAGTCCCTGAGGTTCCTCGACTACCTGAGGCAGAAGCTGAGGGAGAACGGGGTGACAGGGCTGCTGATGCTCGAGGAGGGGGTGCACGCGCCGAGGACCGTGGCTGCGGTGGAGTACTCCACGGACGGGACCGTCAGGATGAGGGTGTCCGACCAGGGGAGGTTCATGATGGCCAGCAGGATGCAGGCCACCCCGCTGGTCCAGAAGTGGATCCAGTTCACCATCGGCTAGCAGGGAGTCCGCCCCGGGAGTCGAAGGCGGTCCCCTCGCCTGGGGCCGCGCCCATGTCGAAGGAGCCGTCCTCCTCTATGGTCTCCCCTCCGCGCCTGCGGAGGAGGATGACCGCGACGACCACGGCGGCTATCGCCCCGCCGACAATGCCGCCCAGGTAGAGCTTGTCGGAGAGGATGCGGGACAGGATCGAGGGGTGGGGCGTCGCCGGCTGGCCCACGACGAAGACCTGGGTGGTCGAGTTGACGGAGCCCACGATGGGGTCCTCGGCGGTGACTGTGATCTGGGCGACGCCGAGCCCAGCAGGCGTGAACGTCGCAGACGCCGAACCTGCCGAGCCGGTCGTGGATGTAGCAGGGGAGACCGTCCCCCCGGTCGCCGACCAGGTGAGGGAGGCCCCCGCGAGAGGGAGGCCCTGGTACTGCAAGGAGTAGTAGATCGCATCGGTCTCGTTGGGGTAGATGGTCTGATGTATCGGCCCCAGGCCGTACGTCACTCCCAGGAGGGTCGAGGAGAACTTCGTCGAAGCGGCAAAAAGACCGTTCGAGATGGCCGTGAACGTCCCCTCTGTCGCGCCGTTCAACGGGACGGTGGCGTACGCGAGGTCCGCCCCCTTCGATATGGTCAGGGTGACAAGGGCCTTTGAGAGGGTGGTGTTGGAGAATGACACGATCACGTTCTGGGATGTCCTGGCGTCGGCAGGGACCCCTCGGGAGTCCTGGAGCTGGACGACCATGCTCAAGCTATCCGCGGTAGCAGAGAAGAGCGCGTGGCTGTCGGCGAGATAGATGCCGAGCTTCGTCGGAGGGATGCTCACGGTGGTCACCTTCACAGTGGAAGAAACGAAGTTCGCAGAGGACGCGGTGATGAGCGCAGACCCCGCAGCTGCGGAGGTGGTTATCGGCACCGTGACGAAGGTCTGGCCGGCGGGTATGAGGACTGGTCCGGAGACGTCTATCGACACGAGGTCGGGCCTCGAGGAGGTGAGGGTGACGGACGTCCCTGTCTGCGAGACCGCCGGGCTCGTGTTGTTGTATGCGAGCGAAACGGTCAGGACGTCGTAGGTCTTCCCGTCGGCCGGGAGATTAGGCGGGATGGCGAGCTGGAGCGTGTTCGGGCTGTCGTTGACGCTGGCGACCGTCACCGCGGCTGTGGCGCTGACGTAGCCCGAAGCGGAGGCTGTGATGAAGGCCGTCCCGCTCTGCTGCCCGTTGACGCTGACGGATCCGAATCCTATCGTTTGATTCGCCGGGATAATGGTGCCTGTGGCCTCCAGGACGGATGTGTCTGAAGACGTCAGCTGCACCTTGGCGTCCTGGGTCGTCCTGGCGGGGAGGCCGGCCGCGTCAAGCACCTCCACGGCGACGTTCGCGTTGGTCGGCGTGCCAGCGAGGAGTTCGCCGGGAAGCGGGAAGATCCTGAGCTGGGTCGGGAACCCTCTCGGGAGGCTTGTGGTGAACGACGCCGATGCGGTCTGGAAGCCCGGGGCCACCGCTGTGACGGTGCTGTTGCCTGGGGTCTCGGTGGTGATGACGTTGGCCACGGCGTACTGCTCCCCTGCCATGACGGTCACCGTAGGCTGGACGGACAGCACGGCGGAAGACGAAGAGAGGTACACCTCGGTGTTCACAGGGAAGACTACGGGGCTGCCCTGGGCGTTGTTCACCGACACCACGAGGGCCGGAAAGGACGACGTGCCGTTCGCGCTGGTCGGAAGGTCGGGTGGGAGCGGAGTGAGCGACAGGTATCCGTAGGTGTCCGATGGGCCTGCGGCATAACCTCTGGCCACGATGCCAAGGAGGAAGAGCGCAACGAGCATCGCTATGGCGGTTCTGCTTGGGTTGCTCCGCATCATCTTGTGGCTCGGACGTTTCAAGATATTTCAGCTACAAGGAACCCGGGTAAGAATTCGCAATCCATGTCACCTGCTACAGCAAGCTCAGGTGCATGACCGCCTGGGCGATGAACACCGCGACTATGGCTATGACGACGAGGGCGAACGCGTGCTTGAACCCGTCCGCGACGCTCCCCTCCCCCATCTTCCCCCCCACCATCCCGATGAACCAGCTCTCGAAGACCGCCACGGTGAGGAGGATGTCGATGGAGCCCTTGTCTATCGCGGGTGCTGACGCTGCGGAGGTCCCAGTCGGGCCCAGGTTGATCGGCGTGGAGATGAAGTAAGCCATTATGAAGGTGGTGACTATGACCATTATGGCCGCGAAGTAGTTGATGAAGAGGTAGGGCTTGAGCGCCGAGCGCTTCTCCCCCTCGAGGTCGTTCATCTTCCTGGTGAAGTCGGCCAGGTCGGAGAAGCTCTTGACCGTCCCCCCGCCGACGTCTATCACCTCGGTGAGGAGCATCCCCGCCTCTCTCGTCACCCAGCTCTTCACCCCGTCGGCGAAGGTCCTGATGACCTGGACCGTGGAGACCCCCCAAGAGACCTGGGAACTCATCTTCTTGACGTGCTTGGAGAGGAGGCCGTAGTGCTTGTCTGCGAGGGACTGGATGGTCTGCTCCGGCGAGAGCCCTATCTTCCTCCCCTCGGATATGTCTCTGATGAAGTCGGGGAGGGCCTTCTCGAGCGCGTTCTTCTCCCTGGCAGCCCTGATCGCCACCACCATGGGCGCGACCGTCGCTCCCAGGAGCGCCACAGACGTGTGGAAGAACAGGTCCAACGGGAGTGGGAGGGCGAAGAGCACGACCCCGACGGGGGCGGAGAGCCCGAAGGCCTTGTACGCCCTGTAGTCTATGTACGGGTACCTCGCCTGCACCGCGTTCAGCATGTACATGAAGAGCATGGAGAACGCTGGGACTCCGACCATCCCGAACACTTCAATCCCCTGGAGCCCGGACGAGCTGTGGCTGATCAGGGCCTGGGACTGGAACAGCACGAACAGGCTTATGCCGAGGACCGAGGTGATGGTGACGTACCCCTCGGCGAGGGTTCCGATGGTCTCGGACGCCTTCTTGACCTTGATGGACCTCGCTTCGTAGATCTCCTTGAGCTTGTTGTTGAGGAAGGAGCTAATGTCCCCCCCGGTCTTGATTATGGTCGTGTACCCGTACAGGAGCTCTGCGAACGGCTTGTTGGGGTTGGTCTCTGCGGCCTTCTCGAGGGCCGTGACGGGGTCCAGGCCGAACACGTCGATGTCAAGGAGGATCCTCTTGGCCTCCTTGGCGGCGTTGGGGAAGATGCCAGTCATCCCGGCGATCCTTCGCAGGGAGCCGATGGGGGATATGCCTCCGCCAGCGAGGACGACGATGAACCCTACCACGAACGGGAGCTCGTTCTCGAGGGCGGCGGATCTGGAGCCTTGGCTTATCTTTGGGGACCGCATGACCAGGAGGAAGACGAGGGGAGGGGTGGCTGCGAAGGCGCCGGATATGAGCAGGAGGAAGGGGTTCGCCAGCGCCAGGGCTACGCCGATCTCGGCCGCGAATATCAGGGCGGAGAGGACCGTGCCAAAGAACGCCAGGGAGATCAGCCCCTCGGGGGTGATGCGCATGTTCGAGCCCATGATCTCGTCCCTGAGCCAGGGGCTGTTTGCCGCTATGCCGTTGGAGTATCGGCCGAACAGCTTGTACGAGAACCCCGAGACGACGTCCAGCGGGCCCAGGCTCGGCTTCGGCTCCGCGGCAGACGGACCAGTGCGCTTCAAAGCTTGAAGCCTTCCGCGGCGACCGCCTCAGGGGTCCCCGCGATCCCGAGTTCCTTGGCCGCCTTCTGGAACACCAGCGCGGGCCTTGCGGAGTAGTCTTCGAGGACCGCCGAGACCTCGCGGAAGTTGCGGACACCCCGCTCCTGGAGCCACCTGAGGACGACGGACCGCCTGTTGAGCTCTTCCGTGACGTCCGCGAGGGTCATGCCCAGGTCCTTCGCGAGCCTGTTGAGCTTGGGGCTCCCCCTGAGCTCGGACGGCTTGAAAGCGTCGGTGGCAGGGTTCCACCTGAAGGCGTTGAAGTACTCACCCGCCTTGACGACCTCGTCGACCGAGACTATCCTCCTCACGGCGCGGAAGCCGCCGCCGGGGTTGGGGATGGATATCCTCCGGACGGTGAAGGTGAGGTCGAGGAACGGGATGAACGCTGGAGGGACGTCCATGGGCTTTGAGGTCAGCCTCTGGATGGCGGACTCCACGTCGTCGGCGTGCAGACTGCACATCCCCCCGTGACCGGTCGAGATCGCCTGGAAGAGGACGTACGCCTCCTCCCCTCTCACCTCTCCCACCACGATGATATCCGGCCTCATCCTCATGGCCGCCTTCACCAGGTCGAAGAGGTTGACCTGGCTGGAGATGTCCCCGGTGGCCCCGTAGTTCTCCCTGGCGAGGAGGGCGGTCCAGTTGAAGTGGGGTATGTTGACCTCCTGCACCTCTTCTATCGTGACGATCTTGGAGTTGGTCCTGGTCATGGTGAGGAGGGCGTTGAGCAGGGTCGTCTTGCCCGAGCCGGTCGAGCCCACGATCAGCGAGGTCGCCTTGTTCTCCATCAGGAGCCAGAAGTAGGCGGCCATCTTCTGGTCGATGACGCGCGAGTTGAGCAGGTCTGTGACGGTGAGAGGGTCCGTTCTGAACTTGCGTATGGTCAACGTGCTCCCGTACGGGGAGATCTCGCGCCTGAAGGTCGCCATCAGCCTGTGGCGTCCCGGGAGGGTCCCCTGGAGTATGGGGAAGGCGGTGGAGATGTGCTTCCCCGACATGTGGGCAAGCCGCGTGATCAGGCTGTCGAGATCCGCGTCCTTGGTGAACACCATGTTCGTCCCAAGGCTCTCGAAACGCCGGTGGTAGACGAAGATGGGCTTTCCGACGCCGTCCACCGAGATGTCCTCGATGTTGGGGTCCTTCAGCATCGCGTCGAGCACGCCGAAGCCGACGAGGTCTCTCTCGGCGAAGTAGAGGATCTTGGCCCAGGGGATGGGGGCGACCTTGATCCCGTACTTCGCGACGATGCGCTTGGCCTGTTCGGCGAAGTACTTCTTGGGGTCGACGTCGGCGCGCGGGATGGTGAGCTCGGTCTCTAGCTTGTCGAGGATGTAGCTGTAGACGTTCGCTTCGCCATGGGTGAGCGGGACCTCGTCGAGGTAGTACCTCCTCCCACCGCTCTCGTCCTCGACTATCGCGGCGTAGGCGTAGGGGTTGGTCAGGGGGTACCGGTCGAGGAGCATCCCCCCGGCGGGGACGGGGGTGCCGGTGAAAGGGAAGCGGACGACGAAGCTGCGCTTCTGCTGGGCCTTTTCCACAGGTTCCTGCTTCTTCCCGCCGCCAAAGCCTAGCTTCATGGTCGATCACTATGTGTAGAGGGTTGTGACGTATGGGGAGTTCTGGCCGTAATTCTGTGTTTGAGTATCCGGAATCCCAAGCCAACCATGAGATGATAGAAAAACTGCCGCAGTCGTGTCTGATTGTATGGTCCCGATGTTGTTAGGTGTTAATGGAGCGAACGTCCCGTAATTCAAAGAGCCGAATACAAGCGTAACCGCTTTGTCGTAACTGAGCGTGAGTGGAGAATACGTGGCCATTATGACGTTCTGGCCTGCGCTGTCAGTCTGATTAGACAGTATGTACCACGCGACGTTGCTGAAACTGTTGCTGTGGCTCCAGAATTGCAGCATGAGCGTGTACGCGTCTAGCACTATGTTCTGCTGCTGCTGGTTGAGGTTAGTCACCTCGACTGAGAACGCTACCGGCCCTGCTTTCATGGTGCTCGAGGGGATTGTGAAGGCTTGTCCAACTTTGTCAAGGCAGTAACCCGAGTTCCCATCCAGCGTAGATGTACACGACGCCACGGAGTAGTACGTGTAGGACTGGAAATGCAAATACAAGTCTCCAATCGCCCCGCTTGACAGCGCCCTCGCGGCCAAGGAAGTGGCCGCCGCAGGATACGTCGCAGAGAATACCGACCCCCTCTGCGTCACCACCTTTATCGTGTACACGTCGCCTGATGCCGGGGCGTAGCCCGTGTCGATCACCCCGCTCCCCCCGCCCACGTTGACCCAGACGGGGAAGGGGGCGCCGTTGGTGCAGCCGCTCGGAAGCCCCACGCCCATGCACTCCAGGGTGGCCCCGGACGAGCCCAGGAGGTAGAGCGAAGTGATGTTGACGCCTATCCCGCCCGTGTTGTTCGCGTAGACGCTGATGTGGCCCCCGGTAGTGAGTTTGGTGGTGAGCGAGAGCGCCTCCTCGGCCTGGCTCGAGATCCCCCCTGCTCTCGCTAGGAGGGCCTTCGTGTACACCGTGTTGGCCTGGTTCACATATAGGAAGTATCCCGCGCCCACGGTGAACAGCATCGTGAACATGAGCACTGCCGCGATGATGCCTGCGACGCCCTTCCTCCTGTTCCTTAGCCTGGGGATTCTCGTCTTGGGTTCACCCTACCCGTACTGCGTGTCGTTCTGAGAGAAGGTCACCGTGTTCCCGTAGGCGGCCAAGACCACCACCGAATAGACGACATCTGAAGAGAACGTCTGCCCGAATGACGGGCATCCTCCGGCCGTCGGCTCTGGAGGGATGGTGAGCTTGAGGGACTGGGTGGTCCCTGGCCCCGCGTCCACGGTCGAGAGAAGGGGGGTCTCGTAGGTGGAGGCCGCCGTCTTGCACTCCCCGGAGCTGGTGCTGAGGAGGTCGTAGACGTAGTCTGTCTTCGTGGACCCACTGACGGTGTAGTTGTAGAGGAGGTCTATCTTCTTCGCCGAGTCGTAGAGCCTGACCTGGACGAGCCTGAGGCCGACGTTACCGTTGTTGTAGAGCCAGACGGTGGCGGCCGAGCCTGCGCTCAGGTCCATGCTCACCACGACGAACTTCTCCTGGAGGTAGTTCGCCGTCGCGCCGACGCTCTGCCCGTACGCCTGCTCTGTAGTCCCCGCCTGCCCGTCGACGTACCCCCAGACGGCGAAGCCTGTGATGAGGGTTATGGCGATGAGTAGGACGCTCGCGACGAGCTCTGAGATGGCACGCCTCCTGCGGGTGAATACCCTCAAACTGCACTCGTGGCGACCTTCTCTTTAATTATTGGTTATGGACTCGGACTCTGGATTCAGTCTCTTCGTGACATCCTCCCACGAGTGAACCCGTGGGCTTCCAGCCCCTGTCTCATGGCGTGTAGTCTCTGCTTCCTCGACCAGGCTTGCGCGCCCCGTTGCCGGGACGGGCAGAGGCCCTGTCTCCGCAGGCTCGAGCTCGGGCATGCCCTGCCCTGCGTGGCGTTCCACGCCCCTTAGGCCGCGGTCCGATTCAAGCACCGATGCGATCCATCCCGGGGCTGAAGCACCGAGGGCCTTCTTGCGCTGTTTGGCAACACACCATGCCGACTACCAGCAGATCGCGAACGACCTCAAACGACTGAAGAAAGCGGACGTGATCAACGCCGCAATCGTGGGGGACAGGCTCCACAGTGCCGGTTTCTATCATGGGAGACTCTCT
>JAJZOO010000037.1 GCA_021811485.1 archaeon | reverse complement strand
TTTCTACGACCCGAAGGCGGGGAGGTTCTGGCTCTGGGAAGACAACACGGGGCACAGGCCGTACTGTTTCACCAGGCTCCCGATGGAGGACCTCACGGCGATCAGGGCGCGGAAGGACGTAGTGTCGATAACGGAGGAGGACAGGCTCGACCTCATCAACGACACCACGGCCAGGCTGAGGAAGATAGTCACCACCGACCCCCTGGCCATAGGAGGGGGGAACGACAGCATACGGGACCAGATCAGGGCGTGGGAGGCGGACATCAAGTACTACGAGAACTACGCGTACGACCTGGGTCTCAGGATGGGGACTTACTACAGGGCCTCCCAGGGGAAGGTGGTCGCGGTGAGGCACGAGGTCACCGAGAGGGTCGCCCGGTCACTCGAAGAGATCCTGACGAAGAACCCCCCTGAGTTCACCCCCTACCTGAAGGAGTGGGCGGAGCTCCTCGGAGAGCCGCTGGTCGAGTTCAAGAGGGTGGCACTCGACATAGAGGTGGACAACGAGCCCGGGAGGCTCCCGGACGTCGAGAACCCGAACAGGGAGGTCATCGCCGTGTCGTTCTACAGCGAGAGCGAGAAGGAGGTCTACCTGTTGAAGGGAGAGAGGAGCGCGGAGGGGCTGGACGGGGGGCCCTTCAGGTTCCAGCTCTTCGAAAGGGAGGAGGACCTGCTCAGAGCGGTGCTGTCGAAGATCATGGACTACCCCGTCGTGGTCACGTTCAACGGCGACGACTTCGACCTCAGGTATCTGCGGCACAGGGCGGAGAGGCTCGGCGTCGGAGAGGACGAGGACCCAATCCAGCTCGAGCGGGTGGCCGCCTCGCTCAAGCACGGGATCCACGTAGACCTCTATCAGTTCTTCCGCAACAGGTCGATCCAAGTCTACGCCTTCGGCAACAGGTACAACGACCACACCCTCGGAGGGATATCAGAGTCGCTGATGGGGAAGTCGAAGCTGGAGTTCGAGGGAGAGGTAGGGGAGCTCCCCCTGCTCAAGCTGGGGGAGTACTGCCTGAACGACTCTCAGCTCACCTTCGAGCTGACGTCCATGAGCGACTCCCTGGTGATGAAGCTCCTCCTCATGATCTCGAGGATCGGGAAGATGCCGATGAACGACGTCTCGAGGCTGGGAATCTCGAACTGGATACGGAGCATGCTCTTCTACGAGCACCGCAGGATCGGCGCGCTGATCCCGCGGCAGGACGAGCTGTCCGAGAAGGGAGGAGCGTCTTCGAAGTCGGCCATAAAGGGGAAGAAGTACAAGGGGGGGCTGGTCATCGACCCGAAGCCCGGGGTCTACTTCGACGTGTCCGTCCTCGACTTCGCCAGCCTCTACCCCTCGCTGATGAAGGTGCACAACCTCTCCTATGAGACGGTGAACTGCCCCCACCCCGAGTGCAGGGCCAACAAGATACCCGACACGGACTCTTGGGAGTGCATCCGGAAGAAGGGGATCACGAGCCTGGTCATAGGGTCTCTCAGGGACCTCAGGGTCGGCCACTACAAGCAGCTCGCGAAAGACCCGACCCTTTCGAAGCAGGACAGGGAGCTCTACGGGGTGGTCTCGCAGAGCCTCAAGGTGTACCTCAACGGAGCGTATGGGAGCTTCGGGTTCGAGTCCTTCGCATTCTACTGCCTCCCGGTCGCCGAGGCGACGGCCGCCCTCGGCCGGGACGCCATCACCCGGACCATATCGAAGTGCAAGGAGCTGGGGGTCGACGTCCTTTACTCGGACACCGACTCGCTCTTCCTGCACAGCCCTTCGAAGGAGCAGGTGCTCACCATATCCCGCTGGGCAGACAAGGACCTCGGGGTCGAGCTGGACCTGGACAAGGTATACAGGTACGTGGCATTCAGCAGCAGGAAGAAGAACTACTTCGGGGTCCTCCCCGACGGGACGGTGGACATAAAGGGGCTGACGGGCAAGAAATCAGTGCACGGAAGAACTACGATGATTGCCCGATACGATGACGCTGTCCAGCTCACGGACGTGGCGGGAGTGTTCAGAGCCTTCGACTCCGGCAAGGATGTTGAAGTCCTCACCATCGTCGATGGATTGAACACCGCCTGGGTACACCCTTCGGATGCCATGAAGCACCGAGTCGAAGACGTCTACAGAGTGAGGACGAGCAAAGGACGAGACCTGGTGCTCTCAGGAGACCATAGTGTCTATCTGATAGATCCACTTGGGCAGCTCCACCACAAGGAAACCCGTGCATTGAAAGTGGGCGACGTCGTCGTTGGCGCCCAGTATATCCCGCCGAGCACTCCGTCGACCAGCCTTAGGGTCCTCCAGCATATGGTTAGCCCGCTCCGATTGATGAACGGCCTTGCCTACTCCGCGAATCCTTACTCCACAACAGGCATTCCCATTCCCGCAAGGCTGCCCATGAGCACAGAGCTAGCGTCCATCCTAGGTCTATTCGTTACCGAAGGTAACGTGTCAAAGAAGCACAGGTCTCGAAATAATTCCATAACCCAAAACAGGATTGTCAACCCCGAGGTATGCGCGGAGATTGAACGAGCATGGGAGATACTTTTCCAGAGGCCGGTGAAGGCATACATCCGCGGCAGAGGGGTGAACTCCTACTACCTTCCTAGGCTTCATGCGGAACTCCTCGCCCAGCTTTGCGGCCGGTCCAGTGAGGGCAAGCATGTTCCCCAGTTAGTGTTCGATGCCGATGATCAATTCGTGGCTGCGTTTCTCAGGGCGGCGTTTTCAGGTGACGGCTACGGCAACGGAAAGAAAGTGAGCATCTCGTCAAAGAGCAGGGTGTTGGTCGTTGGGATCGGGTACTTGCTGGCCCGCTTCGACATCGACGTTTCAATACGGAGATTCCGCGTCAAGAGGAAGGCCCACTATCAGCTTAGTGTAGTTGGCTCGTACAGCCGGGACCGGTTCTATAGGTTCATTGGGTTCATGCAGCCTCGTTTCAACTTACCTGTCGGCATGGGCCCAAGAAATAAGGACCTGATTCCCGTTACCACAGAGGGACTCGTCGCTGTGAAAAATGAGATACTGAGCCGCAGGCATCAATCCAAAATCAAAACGGTCGACATGCACGACGTGAGGTACTACAACCTCTCTAAGCTGCGCCATTACAACATCGTTATTGGGGCTCTTATGCAGATTGCGAACGATAGTGAAAAGAGGACGTTGAGAAGCATTGCACGGATGCTAAACGCCAGAGACGTAAGCTATGACTTGGTGGAATCGGTCAGTAAACTCGGAGGAGGGGCAATGATGTACGACTTCTCAGTTCCTGCCTTCGAGCGTTTTGTCGCGGGAAACATCCCCACCCTCCTTCACAACAGCCAGACCCCCGAGTACCTGAAACGGATATTCTACAAGACGCTGGACATCCTGAGCGGCGTCAAGACCCCCGAGGACTTCGAACGGGCGCGAACGGACACGAAGGGGCTCCTCACGACGATGCTGAACGAGATCAAGGGGAAGAAGGTGCCCGTCATGGACCTCGCGTTCACGGTGATGATGGGGAAGCCTGCCGACAAGTACAGCGGGACCACCCCGCAGCACGTCAGGGCTGCGATACAGCTCCAGGAAAGGGGAAAGGAGATCAAGGCGGGGGAGATGATCGCCTACGTCAAGACGAAGAGCCCTCCCTACGTCAAGCCCGCCGAGCTCGCGCGGTCCGACGAGATAGACCCTGACAAGTATATCGAGTACGCGCACTCCATGTTCGACCAGCTCCTAGACGCCCTTGACTTCTCCTTCGACGAGATAATGGGCGCCACGACGCTGGACCTCTTCTGGGGGAGTTAGCGACGCCCGGGAGGACGACGGAAGGGGGCCTCCGTCGCGGGCGCGCAGTCCGGCGGCCGCCTTCGAGGGTTAGCACGTTTGAATAGCACCGGCGAAAGGGGCCGGAGAGATGCCCAGAAGGAGGCTGACGATAGGGCTCGTGCAGATGTCCATGGCGGAGGACAGGGAGTCCAACGTGCAGAAGGCGCTCGCCTACGTCGCAGAAGCGGCGAAGAAGGGGGCCGACGTGGTCTGCCTCCCCGAGCTCTTCTCCATGCGCTACTTCCCCTCCTCGAGGCGCTCGGGGGCCGAGCCGGAGCCCGTCCCAGGGAAGACGAGCAGGGCGCTGGGGGAGTGCGCCAGGAGGAACCAGGTGGTCCTTGTGGGCGGCTCCATCTTCGAGGCGGCGGGGAACTCGAGCTTCAACACCTGCCTCGTCTTCGACCGGACGGGGAAGGTGTCATCCAAGTACAGGAAGGTGCACATCCCGCAGGACGACCACTACTATGAGCAGGACTACTTCGAGCCCGGGAAGAAGTACGCCGTCGCCAGGACGCCGGCCGGGACCTTCGGGACCCTCATCTGCTTCGACCAGTGGTATCCGGAGCCTGCGAGGGTCGAGAGGCTGATGGGGGCGGACGTGATATTCTATCCCACCGCCATAGGGTGGGTGAAGGGGATCGAGCCGATCGAGGGGGACTGGAAGGAGGCGTGGGAGTCGGTCCAGGTGGGGCACGCCGTGGCCAACAGCGTGGTCGTCTGCGCGGTCAACAGGGTGGGAAGGGAGGGGGACTCCAACTTCTGGGGAGGCTCGTTCGTCGCGGACCAGTTCGGGAAGGTCCTGCTGAGGGCCGACGACGACGAAGGGGTGCACACGGTCGACTGCGACCTGGGGCTTGGCAGAGTGGTCGAGGAAGGGTGGGGGTTCATGAGAAACAGGAAGCCGTCTTCTTACAGGGCGATAGCGAAGTAGGGCATGGAACCGACCCCCGCATCGCTCGGCTTCAGGATGCCTGCCGAGTGGGAGAGGCACGACGCGACCTGGATTTCGTGGCCCAAGGACCCGAACACCTTCCCGCCGTCCCTCCTCCCTAAGGTCGAGGAGGCCTACGTCAAGATGGTGGAGGCTCTCGGCGCGGCGGAAGAAGTGAGGATCCTTGTCGACGACGAGAAGACGGAGGCCCGGGCGGCGGCGATGCTGAAGCACGGCGAGGACGTCTCCTTCCACAGGATCAGGACAGTCGACGTCTGGACCAGGGACTACCTGCCGACATATGTCAGAAAAGGGGAGGTGGCTCTCGTGAAGTGGGACTTCAACGCCTGGGGGAGGAAGTACGACGACCTCCTCCCTGACGACGGGGCCGGGACGAGGGTCGCGGAGTCCACCGGACTGAGGATCTTCAGGCCAGGGGTGGTCCTGGAAGGAGGGTCCATCGACTCGGACGGGGAGGGGACGGTCCTCACCACCGAGCAGTGCCTCCTAAACCCCAACAGGAACCCCAGCTTGACGAGGGCGGACGTCGAAGGGGTCCTCCGGGACTGTCTCGGGGCGAAGACGGTGCTCTGGCTGGGGAGGGGGATAGAAGGCGACGACACGGACGGCCACGTAGATGACGTCGCCAGGTTCGTGGGGCCACGGACGGTGGCCGCGGCCGTCGAAACGAAGGAGTCCGACCCGAACAGGGCAGCGCTTTCGGAGAACCTCTCGGCGCTGAAGGGCGCCAGGACCGCACGCGGAGGGGCGATCGAAACGATCGAGATCCCCATGCCCCCGAGGGTCGAGTCCGAGTACGGGAGGCTCCCGGCGAGCCACCTCAACTTCTATGTCGGGAACCGCTCCGTGGTCGTCCCCACCTTCGGGGGGAGGAGCGACAGGACCGCCCTGAAGGCGCTTGAGGGGGCTTTCCCTACGAGAGAGGTGGTGGGGATAGACTGCCGGGCGCTCGCGTACGGGCTGGGGACCCTTCACTGCGTCACGCAGCAGGCGCCGTCCGCCACGCTGAGCCCTTCACCTGTACGACGCGGCCTCTGACGCCACGGTGGAGACGAAGTCTTCGACCTTCACCCCGAATGCCTGCGCCCCGGCCCGGGTCCGGACCGCGACCGTCTTCGAGTCCTCCTCCTTCTTGCCGACCACCAGCATGTAGGGGATCTTCTGGAGCTGGGCGTCCCTGATCTTCGCCCCCATGGTCCCGCTCGAGAAGTCCCCCTCGACCCTGACCCCTCCGGCGGCGAGGGCGCCGGCCACCCCCCGGGCGTACTCCAGGTGCTCGTCCGAAAGAGGGATGACCCTCGCCTGGACGGGGGAGAGCCAGACGGGGAGCGCCCCCTTGTAGTGCTCGAGTATGATCCCCATGAACCGTTCGAGGGACCCCAGTATCGCCCTGTGGATGACCACCGGCGTGTGCTCCTTGCCGTCGGACCCCGTGTAGGCGAGCCTGAACCGCTTCGGCATCTGCAGGTCGAGCTGGAAGGTCCCGCACTGCCACTCCCTTCCGAGGGAGTCCTTGACGTCCACGTCTATCTTGGGTGAATAGAAGTTCCCCTCCTTCTCCTTGACCTCGTACTTCCATCCGCGCGACTCCATCGCCCGCGTCAGGGTGCTCGTCGCCCGCTCCCACTCCTCGTCGCTCCCCATGGAGTCGTCTGGCCTCGTCGATATCTTCGCCTTGTATGCGAGCCCGAAGACGCCGTAGACCTTCTCCATGAGGTCGAGGAGCTTGGCCACCTCCCCCTCGGCCTGCTCCTCCGTGCAGATGATGTGGGCGTCGTCCTGCGAGAGCGACTTCACCCTGAAGAGCCCGCTCGCGACGCCGCTCAGCTCGTTCCTGTAGAGGGGGTCGAAGGCCGCGTACCTGACCGGGAGCTCGCGAAAACTCCATTTCCTCGTCTTGTAAATCAGGAAGTGGGAGGGGCAGTTCATCGGTTTCATCCCCATCTCCTCGTTCCCCAGCGAAGTGAGGAACATGTTGTCCTTGTAGTGGGCGCTGTGCCCGCTGACCTGCCAGAGCGCGGTGTTCGCGAGCGCCGGGGTGCTCACCTCCTGGTACCCGCCCTTCGCATACTCCTGCCTGAGGAACCCCACCAACGCGTCCCTGAGCGCCAGCCCCTTCTGATGGAGGTACACCATCCCGGGGGAGACCTCCTGGAAGCTGAACAGGTCGAGGCGCTCCCCGATGACCCTGTGGTCCGTCTCCGGCAGGTTCGCGTACTCGCTCTTCTTCAGCCTGGCCATCGCCTCCGCGTCGGTCATCTCCCTCCTCGCCCTCGCCTTCGGGGCCTGTGCGGGCCCGCCGTGGCTGTAGCTCCTGGACATCTCGGCCAGCGGGTGGCCCTTGACCTTGACCTGCAGCGCCTTCGTCCAGCCGAAGGGCGCCCTGCTGACGTCCAGCCCAGACTCCTTCGCCGCATCCTCCATCGCCAGGAGGAGGGGAAGCGCCTCGCCGGGCGGGGCGAGGTCCTGGCTGATGTGCGCGAACGGGTACAGCATCAGCCGCTTCGTCCCCAGCCTCGACAGGAACTCTTTCGCCTCGGCCACCGCCTTCTTCGTGAGCGCGGCGTCGTCCCCCGACTCGAACGCCGTGAACAGCACCACGAGGTCCTCCTCCCTTACGGTCCGGGGGTCGATGTCCTCGGCCCCCTTGATCTCTCTCTTTACCGGAGTGTACTCTATGAAGTCGACGTGCATCTGCAGGATCTTCAAGGCGCCGCTACCATCTCGAACGCTCGAGGGACCTGGACTTCCTGGTCGCCTTCTTCCAGGCCTTGTAATGGTCCCTGCAGAGGTAGACCCTGCGGCCATCCCCCCCGACGCTCAGACCGCTCCCGGCCATGTCTTCCTTGCTCAGGGACCTCTCGGCCTGGTTCTTGCACCCTGAGACCCCGCAGCCGACCCCCTTGTCGACCTTTCCCAACGGATATCGACCCCGGCTCCTTTTAGTTAATATAAAAACCGGGCCCAGCCCTGCGACATGCTCGACAGGCTGAGGGGGCGTCTGGCGTCCTTCCTCACATCGGCGGGAAGGGTGTTCGCGCGCTTCGAGGGGTCCCCCGCCGCCTGGACCGGGGTCGGGGTCGTGCTGTCGTTGCTGGCCGCATACTCCTACGGCAGCGGCGGGTACCGGGGCGAGGCGCTGGCCGGGATCCTGGTGCTCGTGGCCGGATGGTTCGACATCGTAGACGGCGCGGTCGCCAGGGTCACCGGGAGGACGTCCGCGCGCGGGGCTTTCCTCGACTCGACCCTCGACAGGGTGGCCGAGGTGGCGCTATTCGCGGGGATACTGGTCGGCGGGTACGCGGACCCTGTCTGGGTCCTCCTGGCGCTTTCGTTCAGCCTGCTGGTGAGCTACACCCGGGCGAAGGGGGACGCCCTGGGGGTGAAACTGGCGGGGGTCGGGATAGGGGAGAGGAGCGAGAGGCTCCTGATACTGTCTATCACATCCCTCCTGGGGGTGGTGCAGTGGGGGGTCCTGATAGTACTGGCCGTCGCGCTCTTCACCTTCCTGGAGAGGAGTTTCACGGCCGCCAGGGTCCTAGGCGGGGCCCGGGAACCGAAGCATATTTCTACGCAACCGGGGGCCGCCCCCCCTTAGGATTTGGTCGACAAGCCGGGA
>JAJZOO010000004.1 GCA_021811485.1 archaeon | reverse complement strand
GCGAGCCTCTTGAGGTGCCGCAGCACCCCCTGGACGGAGATGCCCGTTATGTGCGAAAGCTCCCGCAGGGTCCGGGGCCTGACAGACACCGCGTCCACTATCCTCAGCCTCGCCCTCGGCGACAGGACTTCCTCCATGAGGTCGGCTGGCACGGGCATAAGCTCCGAGAGGTAAGTTAATAAACATGGGTTAATTAACCTATAGTGAATTAACATGAGCGGAGTGGAAAGCGGCGACAGACGGCGGGACCTGCGGGACATGCTCGACGAGCTCGACAGGTACTTCGAAGATTTCGAGAAGGACATCGAGGCCACTGTCAGGGACGCGTTCTTCGGCCACGGACAGGAGAACAAGCCTTTCGTCGCCGGGTTCACGTTCAACATGGGCCCCGAGGGGAAGCCCTCCGTCCAGATATTCGGCAACAACCCGGTGCGCAGGGACGGGTTCCGGTCCCCCATCAGCGAGCAGCTGGTCGACGAGAAGGACGAGATGCTCAGGCTGATCCTGGAGATGCCAGGGGTCGAGAAGGCCGACATCAAAGTCGACGCGACGGAGGAGAGCGCGGTGATAACCGCGGAGCGGGGGGAGAAACGCTACCGCGCCGAGGTCGCGTTCAAGCAGCCTGTCAAAGCGGAGTCAGGGAAGGCGGAGTACAGGAACGGAGTGTTGGAAATTTCGTTCTCATTGAAGGACAAGCCTAATAAGGGCTTTAGGAGGGTAAACGTTGTCTGAGAGTGGAGCCGGAGTGAGTCAGCAGCAGGTCCAGCTTAAAGTCCTCGAGGCCTACACACGCGACGTCGGCAGAGGGGTGGCGAGGATCGACTACGATGCCATGGACGCGCTGGACGCTTCTACGGGGGACGTCATAGAGATCAAGGGGAAGAGGCGGACGGTGGCGAAGTGCCTCCCGCTCTACCCGTCTGACGAAGGTCGGGGGATAGTCAGGATCGACGGGCTCATCAGGAACAACGCGGGGGTGGCGATAGGCGACGTCGTCGTCGTGAAGAAAGTGAAGGCGCCGCCGGCGGAGAAGGTCGTCGTGGCCCCACTCGAGGCCGTGCCGCCGATCGACGAGAGGTACCTCGCCGACGCGCTGGAGAGCGTCCCGGTGACGAAGGGGGACAACATCATGATACCGTACTTCGGAGGGAGGCTCACCTTCCAGGTGGTCGGGGTCAGCCCGGTCGCCGACGCAGCCCTCATCACCCAGCGGACGGTGTTCGTGATCTCGGAGAAGGGGGAGGCGCTTCGCGGCGTCCCACAGGTGACCTACGAGGACATCGGCGGACTGAAGGACGAGATACAGAAGGTCCGCGAGATGATAGAGCTCCCTCTGCGCCACCCGGAGATTTTCGAGAAGCTCGGGGTCGAGGCGCCCAAGGGGATACTCCTCTACGGACCGCCCGGAACGGGGAAGACCCTCCTGGCGAAGGCCGTGGCCACAGAGAGCAACGCCCACTTCATCCCGATAAGCGGGCCCGAGATAATGTCAAAGTTCTACGGGGAGTCGGAAGCCCGGCTTCGGGAGATCTTCAAAGAAGCGAAGGAGAAAGCCCCGACGATCATATTCATCGACGAGATCGACTCCATAGCCCCGAAGAGGGAGGAGGTCACGGGAGAGGTCGAGCGGAGGGTGGTCAGCCAGCTCCTGTCCCTCATGGACGGACTGGAGGCGAGGGGGAAGGTCATCGTCATCGCAGCCACCAACCGCCCCAACGCCATAGACCCGGCGCTGAGGAGGCCGGGGAGGTTCGACAGGGAGATCGAGATCAAGGTCCCGGACAAGAAGGGGAGGCTGGAGATACTCCAGATCCACACCAGGCACATGCCACTGGCCCAGAACGACGACAAGAACGGGGCCGCCGACAAGATAGTCGACCTGGAGAAGCTCGCCGCGGTCACCCACGGGTTCGTGGGCGCGGACCTCGAGTACCTCTGCAAGGAGGCGGCCATGAAGACGCTGAGGAGGAACCTGCCTGACATCAAGCTCGAGGAGGACAGGCTGAGCCCTGAGACCCTGGACAAGTTGGTGGTCACCATGGCTGACTTCGAGGACGCGCTGAAGGACGTCATGCCCTCGGCCATGCGCGAGGTGTACCTGGAGACGCCGGACGTGAAGTGGGCCGACATCGGCGGCCTTGAGGGCGTCAAGAAGGAGCTGCAGGAGGCGGTGGAGTGGCCCCTGAAGTACCCTGACCTCTACGACAAGATCGGCTACAGCATGCCCAAGGGGATATTGCTCTACGGCACGTCGGGGACGGGGAAGACCCTCCTGGCGAAGGCCGTGGCCACCGAGAGCGAGGCGAACTTCATCAGCGTCAGGGGCCCCGAGCTCCTGAGCAAGTGGGTCGGAGAGTCGGAGCGCGGCATCCGCGAGGTGTTCAGGAGGGCCAGGCAGGCTTCGCCCTGCGTCATATTCTTCGACGAGATTGACGCCCTCGCCCCGACCAGGGGGATGGGCGGTGACAGCATGGTGACCGAGAGGGTGGTCAGCCAGCTCCTCACCGAGCTCGACGGCGTCCAGAGCCTCCAGGGGGTCGTCGTCCTCGCGGCCACCAACAGGATCGACATCGTGGACCCGGCCCTGGTGAGGGCGGGGAGGTTCGACAAGCTGATCCAGATCCCGCTCCCTGACAAGCCAGCCAGGAGGGAGATACTGAAGATACACACCAAGGGCGTCCCCATCTCGAAGGACGTGGACCTGGACAGGATCGTGGAAATGACCGAGGGGTTCAGCGGGGCCGACATGGCGTCGCTTACCAACACCGCCGTCTCCATAGTCCTGCAGGGGTTCATCTCAAAGTACCCGAAGCCCGACGACGCCAGGAAGCACGTCGACGAGGCGGTGGTGACCATAGACCACTTCGCGGACGCCATCAAGAAGGTCCGCCAGTCCAGGGAGGGGAAGCCGATGGAGAAGGTCCCGGTCCCCTACTACAGATAGGGGAACCCTAATTACGCCAGCGCGACGGCCCGGACCCCTAGATTGGAGCAGGCTGCAATCATAGGGCGCGGCACCTGGCTGGACAAGGTGGCCCAGGAGACGGTCGAGCGCGAGAAGCGTCTGGGCCGGAGCCTGTCCCTGCTTAGGGTGGAGAGCGGGCTCGGGGCCTCGGGGCTCCCGCACATCGGGAGCGTCGGCGACGCCATCAGGAGCTACGGGATCAAGCTCGCCCTGGAGTCGCTGGGGTACAGGTCGGAGCTGATAGCCTACTCCGACGACTTCGACGGCCTCAGGAAGGTCCCGGCCGGGTTCCCTGCGTCGCTGAGCGAGTATCTGTCGCACCCGGTGGCGCGCATCCCGGACCCGCTGGGGTGCCACGGCTCCTACGCGGAGCACGTGGGGTCCCTCCTGAAGGGCGCCCTGGACAAGATCGGGGTCGAGTACAGGTTCCAGAGCGGGGCCGAGGCCTACGCCTCGGGGAAGCTCAACGACCAGATACGGAAGATACTATCCAGCTCGGCCGCCATAGGGAAGAAGATCAACGAGCTGGTCGGCCAGTCGAAGTACGAGGAGTCCCTCCCCTACACCCCGGTCTGCAAGAGCTGCGGGAGGATATACGTCACCCAGGCGAAGTCCTTCGACCCTGAGAAGGACACCGTCCACTACGTATGCCAGGGGACAAAGCTCGGGGAGAAGATGGTCAAGGGATGCGGCCACGAGGGGGACGTGAAGGTCACCGAGGGGAACGGGAAGCTGATGTGGAAGGTCGAGTTCGCGGCCAGGTGGTCGGCCTTCGACATACGCTTCGAGGCCTACGGGAAAGAGCTGACCGACTCGGTCAAGATCAACGACTGGGTGGCGGAGAGCGTCCTCGGCTACCCGCCCCCCTACCACGCTAGGTACGAGCTCTTCCAGGACAAGTCCGGGAAGAAGATGTCGAAGTCGACGGGGAACCTCGTCACCCCCGACGAGTGGCTGCAGTACGCCTCCCCGGAAAGCCTGAGGCTGCTGATGTACAAGAGGATAGTCGGAGCCAGGAACATCTCGCTGGAAGACATACCGCTTTACATGGACGAGTTCGACGACCTCGAGGAGTACTACTTCTCCAAGAAAAGGGACCCCAACCAGATGAAGGACGCGAGGCAGAGGGGGCTGTACGAGTACTCTGTGTTCCTGAAGTCCCCCCAGGCGAAGGGGGTGCGCGTCCCCTATAGGCTCCTCGCGCAGCTCTCCTCTGTGGCGCCTGAGGGGGCCCTGGAGGACTTCGTGGTCAAGAGGCTGGCGAGCTACGGGATGGTGAAGACCCCGGTCCCCGAGCTTTCGAGGAGGATCGCCTGGGCCCGCGGGTGGGCCACGAGAGAGGGGAAGGTCGCAGTGGAGCCCCCCGAGTTAGGCGACGCGGCGCGCAAAGCCGTGAAGGATTTCGCCGCCGCCCTCCCAGGACTGGCGACCGAGGAAGACGTGCAGAACGCCGCCTTCGACGCCGCCAAGAAGCAGGGCCTCAGGCCCGGAGAGTTCTTCCCCGCGGTGTATTCCATCCTGCTCGGCTCGGACAGGGGGCCCAGGCTGGGGCCCTACGTCATGGACGCAGGGAAGGCCGAGGTGAGCAGGGCCCTCCTCGCCGCCGTCGGGAATTGAAGCCCAGCTACTCCTCCATCGGGGAGCTCGAAGCCGCGATAGTCTCGTGCAGGGCCTGCCCCCGCCTCGTCCACTACAGAGAGAACCTCGAGCCCCGGGCATCCTACGCCTCTCAGGTCTACTGGAGGAAGCCGGTGCCGGGGTTCGGTGACCTGGACGGGAAGCTCCTCGTCCTTGGACTCGCTCCTGCGAGCCATGGGGCGGAGAGGACTGGGCGGATATTCACCGGCGACGCGTCCAGCAGGTTCCTTGTCAAGGCCCTCCACGCTGCGGGGTTCGCCAACCAGCCTGTCTCCGAGTCCCGAGACGACGGGCTAGCGTACAGCGGCTGCTACATCACTGCCGTGGTCAAGTGCGTCCCCCCCGGAGACAGGCCCACCAGGGAGGAGTTCGCCAGCTGCTCCCCCTTCCTTGACGCAGAGGTATCGCTGATGCAGAACCTGGAGGGGGTCCTCGCCCTCGGATCCCTCGCCTTCGGTGCCTACGTCTCGCACCTCGCGAGGGCCGGGGGGGACGCCAGGGGGATGAGGTTCGCCCATGGCGCGGTTTACCGCGTAAAGGGGGGCCCGACGCTGTACGCTGGCTACCACCCCAGCCCGAGGAACACCAACACAGGGAGGCTGACGATGCCCATGCTCGTCGCGCTCCTCAAGAAAATCAGGCGGGACTTGCGCATATAAACGGGCCACTTCGACCGCAACCCGGGCCCGTTGCCTAGCACGGATCAGGGCGTCAGCCTGCGGAGCTGAAGGTCGAGGGTTCGAATCCCTCCGGGCCCGCTTAGAACTAAGCGAATCCGGTATCTAGACACGTCATATTTGACTCGCCTGAACCATCGAGAAAAGAGTCTTACCTTGGATGCCAGCGTCTTCATCGCCGCGTTGAGAGATAACGAGCCACGCAATCAGGACTGTGCTCCGTTCGCCCACGCCTCCTTCAGTCACTGCAATTGTGACCCAGGAACTTCGTCGGGGTCCTCAAGCCAGAATTGAGACCATGGGTCAGTTCCCCGCGCCACGATATACCTTGAACCCATCTCGGGAGCGCGCTAGGAGGACCAAATTCCAGGCGAGAGAAGGGCATTCGGGTTCAAACCTGTCGACGCTATCATGACTGTCCAACAGCCTGTTCCGGGGTTGCCGTGGTCGCTGAACTGAAGGTCCCGGCTCGTCCGATTAGGGATGAACGACGGTGACAACCCTAATAAATGGCGGGAGGATGACGCCTGATGTTGGTAGTTCTGCCCGCGGCCGCTGCGGTCAGCGGGTCAGGTTCAGCATGCAATCGAATGGGAACATAGGAAATGCCCCTCATCCCTCGGCGCATGGCCAACGTCTATTCGGTCGCGGTATGCCTGGTCTTGATGATTCTTCTCGTCTCATCCGCGGCTAATACTGTGTACGCAGATAGTGTGAGGGCGACAGTCACAGTCGGCGCTAATCCTCGGGGAGTCGCCTTCGACTCCGCCAACGGCGACGTCTACGTGGCGAACCTCGGTTCCAACACGGTTTCTGTGATATCCGGTTCGACCAACACGGCAGTGGGGACGCCCATCACAGTAGGCTCTGGTCCTATTGGAGTCGCCTTCGACTCCACCAACGGCGACGTCTACGTGGCGAACATCAATGTAAACACCGTCTCTGTGATATCCGGTTCGACTGTGGTGGCGACAGTCACAGTCGGCTCTGGTCCTATTGGAGTCGCCTTCGACTCCACCAACGGCGACGTCTACGTGGCGAACTTCAATTCAAACACCGTCTCTGTGATATCCGGTTCGACTGTGGTGGCGACAGTCACAGTCGGCTTTAGTCCTATTGGAGTCGCCTTCGACTCCACCAACGGCGACGTCTACGTGGCGAACATCAATTCAGACTCCGTCTCTGTGATATCCGGTTCGACGGTGGTGGCGACCGTCATCGTCGGCTCCGCTCCTGGCGTCTATCCTTACGGAGTCGCCTTCGACTCCACCAACGGCGACGTCTACGTGGCGAACTCCGGTTCAGGCTCCGTCTCTGTGATATCCGGTTCGACTGTGGTGGCGACAGTCACAGTCGGCTCTAATCCTCATGGAGTCGCCTTCGACTCCGCCAACGGCGACGTCTACGTGACGAACTCCGGTTCAAGCTCCGTCTCGGTGATAGCCCCTACCGCCACTTACGTGTCCTGCACCTCCTCCAGCTTCGCCGTGGCCGCATCCAGCTCGTGCACGGCGACGGTGGCGGACACCAGCGGCGCCATAACCGGCGAGACGATCACGTTCTCGGAGGCGGCCGGCACCGGCAGCGTCACTTTCAGCTCCTCCACGTGCAGCCTCTCAGCCGGAGGAACCTGCAGCGTCACCGTGACGGGCGCCACCACAGGCAGCGTCACCGTGAAGGCGTCCTATCCGGGTGACTCGGGCAACACGCCGGCGTCAGGGACCTTCGGCCTGTCGGTCACCTCCGAGTCCTCCATCACCGGGTCCCAGCTCCCACGGATACCTCCAGGCGTCGTCCCTGAAACCCTCAACTTTACCACCTACGGCGGGACGGGGCTCCAGGGGTCCTTGGTCGGCATGGTGGGCGGCACCATGGTCGAGTACAGCCTCCCTGGCTTCAACGGGACCCTCGTCACCGAGGACCTATCGAGCGGCAACTCCACCCTCATCGCCCAGGCCGGCGGTATGGTCCCTCTGGCCATCAGCTCCTGCACTGATTCGAACGGCGGCATCAGGGTGAGCGGTTTCTTCATGATGAGGTGGGGGGGCACAGGGCTGAACTCAACCGAGGTCCTGTTGGGAGACTACCAGAGCTTCGTCACAAGCGCCCAGGGGTGGCCGGCAGAGCCCGCGTGCGGTAGCTGAGGTAGGGCTGCAGTCCACCTGGTTGTTTCTGTGGCCACGCTCTGCTGTGCCTGTTCACCAACCTTACTCAGCTGACCAGGGTCCCCGGGGTGTCTCCAAGTTGCCGCCCAATGCATCCTACCGCGCCCGCCAACTTCTTGATGCTGAAGCCCGTCCCGGATGCCGGGACCCCCGCTCCTCCGGGCTTGAACCTTGGAAAGGTCAGCTGAGGGGAACCAAAGGACCATCCCGGCGCTGATCTGCCCGAGTACCTTCCCGCAGGCCCTGCACTTCAGGAGATCCATGGTGCATGAGATGTCGACCTGGTCGGTCTCCACCAGGGCCTTCCTGCTGGCGTAGGCTATGGCAACTATCATGAAGCCCGCCAGGGTGAGGATGACTATGGCGAACTCGCTCAAGGAGACGGGGCCGTTGGGGACGCTGGAGGTGGTGGTGTCGAAGACCTCGGTGGTGGTGACCAGGGCGGAGGGGAAGGGGCGAGGCTCCTCTCCACGGAGACCGCAGCCCAGGCATCGCCCGCGTCGAGCCTAGGCATGCCGTAGCCGGAGCCTACCGCCGACCGTGCGCTCGCCTAGACTACTGTCCAACCGCCGTCGACGACGACGCACGAGCCGTTCAGGAGGCTCGACTTGTCGGACGCGAGGAAGAGGGCGAGCTCCGCTATTTCACCAGGTTCGCCCAGCCGCGGCAGCGTCGCCATGGCCTTCTGGAGCACCTCCATCCCCTTCGGGTCAGGGTTGCCGCCCCCCACCCCGATGTTTGTCTTCACAGCGCCGAGGACCATCGCGTTGCACCTTATCCCCTTGGTGCCGTAGTGGGCGGCTACGCTGCGGGTGAGCCCGATGAGGCCGTGCTTCGAAACTGTGTAAGAGGCCCCGGCGGCTCCGCCCGTCAAGCCGGCGATGGAGGCTGTGTTGACTATCACCCCGCCTCCGCCCTTGAGCATGAGTGGGATAGCACGCCTGCTCGCGCGGAAAGGCGCGTTGAGGTTGATGTCTAGGACCTTCTCCCAGACATCGTCGGGGGTATCAGCGACGGGGCGGACCCCATCCATGATCCCCGCGTTGTTGCAGAGTATGTCGACCTTCCCGAAGGTCTTCGCTGCGTAGTCGATCATCTTGTCAGCGCTCTCCTTCAGCGATAGGTCGATTGCCATCCCTTCTATCTGGGCGCCGGTCTTGCCACGTACCTCGTTCACGACTTCGTCGACTCTCTCGGCGACGACATCGGCAACCAGTACGGCGGCCCCGTTCTCCGCGAAGAGGTTCGCCATGGCTCTCCCGACGCCTGAGCCGGCGCCGGTGATGACCGCGGCCTTACCGTCGAGCAAACCAGACATGACGGCGTCGCCTCGCTCCACTTAGATAAGGGTGGAGCCTAATTTCGTTGTTGAGAGCGGTTCCGACCCGCGGCCCTTTCTGTATCCGATGCGCTGGGGTTGATTCTGCGCCTGGGAAAGTTACCTGTCTATAGCGAAGAGCTTCTCGGCTCCAACCACGGCGTCTTCCCCGTACCACTTCCCCTCCAGAAAGCGAAGCGAGTATAACCGCCCCACATCGATGAACCTCGCGTCTGACCTGTTCCCGATTTCGAGCAACATGACCGTTGCGATTCCGTTGCCTAGGACGTTCAGAACGTCTTTGCCGTAGAACTGCGCGCGCTCCCCGTCGAGGGCGGGAAGCCGGGCCGTCGCTTCTTCGATCTTCCTTACAGCGAGCTCTGCGACGTCCTTCCCTCTGACTATCTTGTCCCTCGTCTTTCTCATGTCGTCCAGCAGGGTGAGGTGCGCCTGCTTCTTCGCCATCACCTCCAGCATGTCGAGGGCCTGGATGTTGCTGGGGCCTTCCCAGATGGGGGTGATGAGAGCCTCTCTGTGCAGCCTCTCCACCGGGAACTCTCTGAGGAATCCTATCCCCCCCAGCACCTCCATCGCCGTCCTAGTGACAGACGCCGCCATATCTGCCGTGACGTTCTTGGTGACGTGGGTGAGGAGCCTGGCATAGTGGTAAGCGTCGCTGTAGGGGGGAGCTTCCTTCCACGACCTCTCGAACTGGTCGACCGCTTTGAAGGCCAGAGCCAGCGAGCCTTCGATGGACACCTCCATGTCGACGAGGTCCCGGCGAATCAGGGGATGCTCGACAAGCCGCCTCCCGAAGGCGGTCCTCTTCTGCACGTAGTAGTAGGCCTCCAGGTAGGCTTTCCTCGCGATCCCCAGGGCTCCGAAGGAGTTCGCCAGTCGTGAGACCATCAGGTTCTCCATGATGTAGTAGATGCCGTTCCTGAGTTCACCCACCGGCTGGGCCTCCGCGCGGTGGAACTCCACCTCGCCCGTGGGGACGCTGACCGTCGCGCTCTTGTCTTTCAGCCTTCTTACAGTGAAGTTCCTCCTCCCAGCCGAATCGAATCTGGGGACCAGGAACAGCCCCAGCCCCTTCGCCCCTTCCTTCCCTCCTCTCGGCCTTGCGCTCACCAGCGCGTGGTCGGCGAGGCCGGCGTTGCTCGCGAAGTACTTCGTGTCCCCACTTATCCTCCAGACCCCCCCCTCCTGCTGTGACTCCACGAGGTTGGCCCCCAGGTCGCTCCCGCCCTGGGTCTCAGTGAACCAGGTCGCGCCGTAGCTGACTCCCGACTCCCCGATGAGGGCCGGGATGAGTTTCTTCTGTTCCTGGTTGCCGTATTTGTGCAGCGCATAGGCTGTCTGGTTTGTTACCGTTAGGATGCACGCGATCCCCGGATCTGAGATCAGATAGATGGAGGCGTAGTGGTCGAACCAGGTCCCGCCCCTATAGGGCGGCTTGTTGACACCGAACTCCGTCATCAACCTCTGAAGGACACGCCTCTCCGAAGGGTCCAGCCACACTTCGTCGACCCTTTCTCCGCCGATGCTCCACGTGATCAGCTTCGGCGCGCCGGTCTTGTCGACATAGTCAGCCACCTCGTACAGCTCGATCCCTGCGAAAGACCCCAGTGAGGACAGATCCGGAACCTTGCCAGTGAAGTGCCCAAGGATTGACTGGAACGGTTTGTCGACCTCGAAATGGTTCTTCCCGTAGGCGTTGGAGAGATGGCGGTAGGGCTCTCCGTCCGCTGACCCCATACTCACTTGGGACCTTTCCCGTCCTATATGAGCATCGGGGGAGCTCCCCCAATGGGTTATACCATACGAGCCTCCGTAGAAGTTACCGGTTGACGCTTCTGCCTGACACCTCTGAGAGGTGACGTCGCGATCGCCGGGGCTGGGGTGGTCGGCCGACCTGATCTCCTCCATCGCCTCGTGGTACAGGAAATGCCGGCGTTTGTTGGGTCATCCTCCGATGTGGTCGCCCGTAACGGAAACCCGGCCACCAGGGCGGGCGAACCCGATGTTCAGAGGCACCCGCCTGGACTAACCCCGGCCAGGGCGACTCGATCTTGTCGGGCGATCTCACTAGATGGCGCATCTCCCCGAGGCAGTCGTTGGGAATTTTGGAATTGGAGTCCGTAGGAATTGCTTCCCTAGGATCTTATGACCGACCCGCGGCTCCTTTGAGAGTCCCGCAATGGATTTAACGCGAACTGGGACGGCGCGCATGTAACGGGACTTGGCTGAAGAGCAGCGAAGACTGGCGGCGATTATGTTCACCGACATGGTCGGATATACTGCTCTTGGCCAGCGGAACGAGCAGCTTTCTCTGGCCCTGGTCGAAGAGCAGCGCAGGCTGATTCGGCCCATCCTGGCCAGGCACAACGGAAGAGAAATCAAAACCATCGGCGACGCCTTCCTGGTCGAGTTCGCCAGCGCCCTAGAGGCGGTCAGGTGCGCCTACGAGATACAGAGAATGACCAGGGAGGCCAACTTCTCCCTCCCTGAGGATAGGAGGCTGCACATCAGAATCGGCGTTCATCTCGGAGACGTGGTTGAATCCGGGAGCGACATCTCCGGGGACGCAGTCAACGTGGCCTCCAGGATTGAGCCTCTGGCCGACGATGGTGGCGTCTGCCTCACCAGGCAGGTGTACGACAACGTCAAGCACAAGGTGGACCTCCCGCTCGCCAGTCTCGGAGCGAAGACCCTGAAGAACGTCGCCGAACCCATGGAAATCTACAAGATGGTCATGCCGTGGCAATCGGAACTAGGAGAACGAGCTGCTTCGCTGGACACCAGGCGCATTGCCGTGCTCCCTTTCGCAAACCTGAGCTCTGACCCCGAGGAGGGGTACTTCGCCGACGGCATGACAGAGGAGCTGATCACATCGCTTTCGGGCGTCCGGCAGCTCATCGTCATCGCGAGGACATCGATTATGAAGTACAAGGGTTCCCAGAAGACCGCCTCCGAGGTGGGGAGGGAGCTGAGCGTCGGAAGCCTGCTCGAAGGGAGTGTGAGGAAGGCGGGCAACAGAGTGAGGGTAACGGCCCAGCTCATCGACACGGCGTCAGAGGGGCACCTGTGGGCCCAGAACTACGATAGGCAGCTGGAAGACATCTTCTCGATTCAATCAGAAATCGCCGAGAAGGTGGCAGGGGAGTTGAAGATTAGGCTCGTGGACGATGAAAAACGACTGATTGAGCAGAGGCCCACCGAGAACACGGAGGCCTACACTTCCTATCTGCGCGGGAAGAGGCTTCTCGGTGAGCGCACGGAGCCGGCGTACAGGCAAGCGCTCGAAGCCCTGGAGAAGGCGATTGAGCTGGATCCTTCCTTCGCCAAGGCACATGCCGGCATTGCCGAATGCTGGGTGTACCTGGTGAGTGACGGCTATGAGGCATATGAGCGGGCCGCTCCGAAGGCAGAGCTATCGTCGAAGAAGGCGCTCAGCCTGAACCCTGAGCTAGCGGAGGCTCACGCGACCCTGGCAAACGTCGACTTCCTTGAAGACGACCTTGCCGGCTCCGAGGCAGAGGCTCGCCGGGCGATTGAGCTGAACCCGAGCCTTCCGGATGCCTATGACCTCCTGTCCGACGTGGCTCTGATGAAGAGAGATGTCGATGGGGGAATCAAGGCGATGGAGGCCGCCTACCGATTGGACCCCATAGTGCCTCGCATCGTGGGGAGGCTGGGACGCGTCTATCTCAACACAGGAAGAGAGAACGACGCGCTCCGGCACTGGGAGCGGACCGCCCATCTGGCTCCAGCGGACACCTACCGAAACATGACCGAGTACTATCTCTCCAAGGGAGACATCGACAAGGCCAGGGAATACTACTCAAAGGCGGCCAAGATGGAGCCGACCAACCACTGGGTCCTATGGATGAAGGGATTCATTGCCGCCAGAACGGGAGACAAGAGCGGTGCGCTCGCTGCCGTAAAGGAGATCGAAGCGAACTGGCTCGGAGCGACCAACCTGAACGACATCGCATTCGTCATGTATGCCCTGGACGATTTCGATTCCTATTTTACCTACATTGACAGGGCCGCGGACCAGCACACGCTGCGGTACGCCTATGCCATGTACAGCCCTCTCTTCGCCAAGGCGAGGGAAGACCCAAGGTATCAGCTACTCCTGGGCAAGCTCGAGAAGAAGATCGAAGCGAAATAGGGACCACCCATTGCCACTTCTGGGGCGTGGCCCTCAGTCTAGCCAGAAGTTTGACGGAGCGGGAAAAGGTTGGACTCGAAATCGGATTCGAATCCTCGGCTTGGGCTTCGTTCTCAGTTTACCGGTAACTTAACGCTCAAATCCGACCCGCGGCACCAACTCCTTCCGTTTGGCGCGAATGTACATTCCACATCGGTCTGGTTTCTCGTGCTTCCGCCTCCTTATGAGAACGGGTTCGAACCCACATGGGTCCTGGCCCCTCCCGGCCCGGATTCAACTACCTCGTTGTGGGCTCGGTTTGATAGCTGGCGCCAGAATCAGGGTGTCTTGGAAACAGGTGCAGGGGGGAGTCTTATGGCGCAGGCTTTTGCGCCGTCGAGTCTCGTTCTAGGGCTCGCCTAGGAAATCAAGCGGATCCACGATCTGGCAAGAATAATGTTGGCCCCGGCTGGCGAGCCTCAAGACGGGCTCCGTCGGGCCCGCAGACAGCCCTCGCAAAGGGCACGAATCCAAATGGATCCGGCTAGGAACTTGGTCGAATCCCTGCGAAAATATCTAGGCCCATAGGACCATCAGGCGCCCGCGACACCGCCCGATTGAAGAGGGACGGTTTTTGAATGAGCCCGGCGCCCCCAATGCGTCAGTTGTCCAACACCGGACGCAGGCTGGCCGCGATCATGTTCACAGACATCGTAGGGTATACAGCGCTCACTCAGAGAAGCGAGTCAGACACGGTCAGCCTGCTGGAAGAACACCGGAAGCTCATACGTCCCATATTCGGCAGTCACGGGGGAAATGAAATCAAAACCATGGGGGACGCCTTCCTCGTAGAGTTCAAAAGCGCCCTGGACGCCATGCTCTGCGCAGTCTCCGTTCAGGAGACCATGCACGACTGGAAGGTCGCCAGGGGGGGAGCGCTTTCCCTCAGGATCGGGATTCACGTGGGGGACGTGCTGGAGAGGGAGAACGACATCCTCGGAGATGCGGTCAACATAGCCTCCCGGATCGAGCCCCTCGCCGAAGCGGGGGGTGTCTGCATCTCCGGTGATGTGTACAGCCAGGTTAGGAACAAGTTCGACCTTCCCTTCATCTTCCTGGGAGAGAAGCCTCTGAAGAACGTCAGCGCCCCCGTCGCGGTGTACAAGGCCGTGATGCCCTGGGAGCGCACAGCACCCGCATCAACGGCGCCGTTCGACGGGAACAGGGTGGCCGTCCTCCCCTTCGCCAACATGAGCCCAGACCCCGGCGACGAGTACTTCGCCGACGGTATGACGGAGGAGCTCATCGACAGGCTCGCTCAGGTGAAGCAGCTCAAGGTCATAGCGAGGACGTCGGCGATGAGCTACAAGGGGGAGAAGAAGAAGGCATCACAGATCGCGAAGGAGCTCGAAGTCGGCGCTCTTGTCGAGGGGAGCGTGAGGAAGGCCGGGAACAGGGTCAGGGTCACTGTCCAGCTCATCAACGGGGGGACTGAAGAGCACCTCTGGTCTTCCCACTATGACGGGAGCCTTGAAGACATATTCGCCGTCCAGAGCGAGATAGCCGAGAAGGTGGCAGGGGAACTGAGGGTGCAACTCCTGGCCTCGGAGAAGGCGGCTATGGAGAAGCGCCCGACCACGGACGCGGAGGCCTACACTGACTATCTCCAGGGGATGCAGCTCCTAAACCAACTGGAGGAACCGTCCCTGAGGGATGCCCTCCGCCTATTCCAGCGGGCCATTGAAAGGGACCCTTCCTTCGCCAGGGCGTATGCCGGGGTGGCCGGCTGCTACGTCTGGCTCGCCAACCGGGGGTACATCGGCATCCAGGAAGCCCTCGAGAATGGGCGGGCGGCCGCCCAGAGGGCCCTGGAGCTGGACCCGGAGCTTGCGGAGGCCCACTTTCGCCTAGCCACGGTCATGTCCCTTGCCGACGACTTGGAGGGGACGATGCGCGAGCTCAGGAGGGCGGTAGAGCTCAATCCCAACCTGGCCGAGACATACGTCACCCTCGCCCGCACGTCAGCCGCCTTAGGGGACGTCGGGGAGATGGTCAGGGCCGCAGAGAAGGGGTACCAGCTCGACCCCCTGTCGCCCAGGGGGATAGATTGGCTAGGAATGGCGTACTTCTATGCGGGGAGGAGGGAGGAAGCCATGGAGCACTGGAGGAAGACGCTCCACCTGGAGCCTTACGGTACCTACCATGGGATGTTCGCCTACTATGTGAGCAAGGGAGACTACGCGGGGGCTGAGGGCGCTGTGAAGGAGCTGGAGAGGATAGGGCCGACGCTGATTCCCACGTACCTCGACAGGGGTTGCCTGGCCGCCCTGACGAGGGACGTCAAGACCGCCCACGAGATGATAACGAAGCTCGACCCCGAGAAGGGGGTGGGGGCACTCTCCTACGCCGGGTTCGTCTACCACGCCCTGGGGGACATGGACATGTTCTTCGAGTACATGTTCAAGGCGGCGGATGGCCACGTGCTCGATGCGTCGGAAATCCGGCTGAGCCCCCTCTACGACAGGGCGAGGAAAGACCCGCGCTTCGTGGAGGTATTGAGGCGTGGGGGGGTGCTGCACGAGCCCAAAGGCTGAACGCCAACGGCTCTGAAATCGGCGGAGGACGGACCAACGAGGCACGATTGCACACGGGACCCCGTCGGGCCGGGGGACGCAGTCCAAGGCTGCTCTGAGCCGAGACGAGGCAGATCAGGGGTTGGCTCACCATGGCTTTCATCGAGCCTGGGGTGGCCTCCGCCAAGTCAGGTTCCCTAGGTCAGTCGATATCTCGTGAGGAATCTGGGCCATGGCTTGATCACGTCATCGAGGTCCGAGTGGGACCGGTTCGTGCAGACGGCTGACTTGCTTGTCCACCAGCCTCTCGACAGGGTTGAGATTGGGCGCCTTTTTCGGGAGGAGCTTCACCCTCAAGACTGAACGACGTTCCCGGATTAACTTCTTCACGTTCTTGGTCTTGTGGCAGGGAGCGTGGTCTGCGAAGATGATGATCCTCTTCACGCGCTGTAGGAGGTTGGACGGGCGGAGTTTGTACTCCATGCTCCTCTTAGCCTGGGTGTTGAAAACTAGCCCGTCCCTCCTGAAGAGCCCGCGAGGCGGGGTGGACCGGTTTTCCTTATTACCGGAAACTCAGGCATTTTATACAATTCGGCACCGTTATGGCGACGAAGATGAAAACACGTACTGTCAAAGCGACACTCTTTCTGTCCATTCTCTTCTTCGCTGGATTCATCGGTCCCCTCTCAGCCCTATCGACCGGGGTCAGCGCCCAGAGCGCACCCCTGCTGGTCTATGTCAGCGCGTCTGGCAGCGACACGACGGGGACCGGTTCCCTGGCGAGCCCATACGCTACCATCTCGCACGCAGTCTCCTCTGCTGCCGCGGGCACCACGATTGTCATCGAGCCCGGGACATACAACGAGATGGTGAACATATCCAAGCGCCTCACCCTCGAGTCAGCCAGTTCACAGCCCTCTGACACCGTGGTCAATGCGTTCGGTCGGACCTACGGCATCGAGGTCATAGGCCAGGCCGCCAGCGGCACCGTGATCGAAGGGCTCACCGTATCCCATGCCAACAATCACGGCATTTTCGTCCAAGATTCGTCCATGGTCACAATCGAATACAATGTGGTCTCGAACAACGGCCTCAGTCCCTCCGCCTGTCCCGCGCCTCCGGCCGTCCCAACGTCACCCTGCATACAGGAGAACAAAGCCATCGAACTTACCGGAACCTCCGACTCCACGGTCGCGGCCAACACCGTCGTGAACAATGTTGCCGACGGGGGGATCGGGGTAGCCGACGACGGGCCCATCAACCCCGGCGGCCTTGGCAGCGGGACGCCGAACCCAAGCATCGGAAACATCGTCAGCGGCAACACGGTGATCGGCAACGCGGGCGGGTGCGGCATAGTGGTGGCTGCATACAATCCAGGAGAGGGCGTAATCAACAACGTCGTGAGCAGCAACTACGTCGTCAACGGCCTCCCAGGAGGTATAGTGGTCGCCGCGGACGTGCCCCATACTTCTGCCATCAACAACAGCGTTGTCGACAACACTGTCCTCAACAACCTGATACCGGGGGTGGTAGTCCACAGCAACACTCCGGGCGACCTAGTCTCAGGGACAAACGTCATTGGGAACATCATCAGCGGGAACGCGGGCTTCGGCCCTCAGACCACGGGCATAATGCTGATCGGCGCCATAAACGGCTCCGCCATAGTGACTGACACGACCATCCCAGGGAACGTCCTGCACAACGAGCACTTCGGAATCCTGGCAGAGAACGCGACCGGCACGTCGGTCTCTTCCGACAACGCCTTCGACCACACGGTCAGCGTCCCAGTGGTCGGCGCGACGATCTCGCAACTATCCCTCTCCTCACTCAGCGGCGGGCTGAGCAGTCTCACAAGCACAGTCAGTTCCATCGACTCGACCGTCAGCAGCGTAAACGGACAGGTCGCAACGCTGAGCGACGTGTCGTACGCGGCGCTGGTAGTCGCCGTAGTGCTGGGCCTTGTAGCCATCGCCCTCTCGGTGAGGAAGCGTGGCTAGGGCCCTCCCAATCCTTTTTCCCCTTTCGTCTTCTAGTTTCCACACGGGGGCCACATCCATGGCCGCAGACGGGGTCCAACGGGAACCTGATGAAGGAGGTCTCCCTTCTAAGGAGGCTTGGGGTTGAAACGCTCCGAATACACAAACGTCAAAATCCGCCGGGATCTAGCCGGGAAGTTAGACGAGGTCGTACGAAAGCTAGGCTATAGCAGCAGGGATGAGGTGGCCGAAGACGCCATCAGGCGGTTCGTCGACGCCCTGGCAGCCTAGGGACGGTGAGGTTCCAGTGGCCTCCCCTGAGCGAGCTTTCCGCTTCCGGAGAACCGGGCCACACCCGGGTCGCGGGGGAGGGCGCCCTGTCAATCGGGGGAAGGAGGCTACTTGAGTCCCTTCGTAATCGCCATCGTCGCATGGTTCCACATCTTCTTCGCCGTCCTGTGGATAGGCTCGGCGGTCCTGTTCTTCGCGGTCCTGGGCCCTGCCGTCTCTGCCCTCTCTCCTCAGACCAGAGCGGAGTTCATGGCGCGCTTCCTCCCGAGGATGGAACGGTTCCTCAACTTCGTGGTGCCGCTGCTCCTTGTCTCTGGGGCGGCCCTTTTCGTAGCCATGACCTGGGGGGACGCGCCAGTACTGGACACTTGGAGCCTGTCAGTTGCCCTAGGGGGATCCCTGGGCCTTGCGACCTACGTATTCGCGCTCATGACCCTGGTCCCCGCAGGTAGGCGGCTCTCGGCGCTGATCCAGGGCGGAGGGGCCCAGGATGAGCTCGCGAGCGCGCAGAGGTCACTCGGCCGTTCATCCATGATCGAGCTCGTGCTCATGCTCCTGACGCTCACGGCAATGGTGTCCGCTGGCTTCCTCTAGGAAAACTGTCACCAGACGAGGGCTAGGGCTTCTCGGGTGTTCTTCGGGGGCGACGCTTCGAGCTTCGCCCTGACGGAGGCAACCTGCCTGGCGTAGCCGTCGGCACCCATGCCCTCGAATTGCCTCTTCGCCCTCGCGAGGTGCCTCCTGGCCACACAGCGCCCAACCCGAACTTGTTCGGGTATTGGGAAATATAACGGCCTTTCCTCCTTCTCAACGTGAGCAGGAAGGGGAAGCAGAACCGGAGTCACGCCGCTGCGAAGGCGGATGCGCCCGAGTGGGACGTGAAAGTGAGCAGGCGCGGATTTGTGAAAGCCAGCCTGGCGGCGGGTGTAATCGTCGGAGGGTCTGTCTTGGCGCTGGACAGCAAGGACGGACGCCAAGCGTTGCAGATCGCCCAGACCACCCAGACCGCGACCACGACAGACCCCTTCGCTCCGCAGGCCATCACCCTGAACGTCAACGGGGTGGACTACCCGGTGACCGTCGAGCCGAGGGACATGCTGGTCAACGTCATAAGGGACAGCATCGGTCTGATCGGGACGAAGAGGCCGTGCAACCGGATGGAGTGCGGCGGCTGCACAGTCCTGATCGATGACGCCCCCTACAACGCCTGCCAGTACATCGCACTAAGGGCTGTGGGCAAACAGATCCTGACCACCGAAGCGGGGGTGCAGAGCACCGCCAGTGGCGCGCCCGCCGCAGACCCGGTGGTCGCGGCGCTCCAAAGCGCCTTCGTGGAGAACGACGGGGGCCAGTGCGGCTTCTGCAGCCCGGGCGAGATAATGTCTGCCGCTGCCCTCCTGAAGCAGAACCCCAATCCCACAGTGGACGAGATAAAGGCCGCCCAGGCGGGCAACCTCTGCCGCTGCGGCAACTACCTCAAGATAATCGAATCCATCCAGACCGCAGCCACGAACCTAGGAGGCGCGTGATAGGCGATGTCTCAGTCGGGGCTCATCGGCAACCAGAACGTGGTCAACAGGGACCTGCTGGCCAGAATAACGGGCCAGAGGCGCTACCCCTCGGACATCAGCACCGCCGACATCGGGGCGAGCAACATGGTCTACATGGGGCTGGTCATCTCTCCCTACCCCAGCGCCAAGGTCACGAAGCTGGACGTCAGCAAGGCTCAGGCGGCCGGCTATGTCACCATCACCAGCAGCGACCTGGCGGCCTATGACTACTACGCAGGGGGGCGCTCCTGGCTCCCGGTGACCAGCGACGCCGTGATTTACGCGGGCCAGCCCGTTGCGGCCGTGGGCGCTCCTTCTCCCAACGAGGTGGAGGACGCCGTGAACCTGGTGGACGTGGAGTATCAGCCGCAGCCCTACGTCTTCGACGTCGAGGCGGCGCTGCAGCCGGGCGCTCCTCAGATTTGGGAGGGAGGGAATTCGCTCCTGCCCGCGCCGCAGCACATCTCCTTCGGGGACGTCAGCGCTGGCTTCTCCCAGTCCGACGTGGTCGTGGAGGCCACGCTGGAGTCAGGCTACCATCAGCACTTCGACCTGGAGCCTGTCAACACCACCGCCTACTGGAACGACGGGACTCTGTACGTGTGGAAGAAATCTAACTACGTCTTCGGTGACCAGTCGAACCTGGCGTCCTACTTCGGGCTGCCCCTGTCGGACGTGGTCGTCAGGGAGGGGCTGGGGGGGACCACCAACAGCGCCGCAGGCAGCATGTTCGGGAACAGCACAGGAGGGGACTACGACATCCTGGCGGCGGTGATGGCGAGGAAGGTCGGCGCCCCGGTGAAGTACGTGGCCAGGCGGATTGACAACGCCCTGAACTCCACGGCCCGGTTCCCGATCAGGGGCTACACGAAGTTCGGAGCCACCAGCGCGGGGACGCTCACGGCCATGCAGGTGACCCTCTACTTCGACTTCGGCGCCCGCGGCGGCGCGTTCATAGACGGCACCGACGACTTCTACAACGCCTACGCGGTGCCTAACTTCCAGTTGGACGCCTACGCCACGAACACCAACTCCTACGGAGTCGGGGCACCCATGAGGGACGTGGGCGAGAGCCAGTGCCACTTCATCATGGAGACCACCATCGACATGCTGGCCGAGAAGCTTGGCATCGACCCCGCCACCTTCAGGCTGAACAACATGCGCACCAGCGCGAACGCCGTCGACCCGGTGGCCAATACTCCCTACGCCGAGCTTGCCGAGCCCGAGACATTCAACCAGTGCCTGACGGCCTTCGGCTGGTCGTCGATGTGGAAAGGCTGGGGGGTCCCCAGCTCAGTGAACGGATCCAAGAGGAGGGGGGTGGGCATCGCTTACATGAGCGACAACAAGGGCTCCACAATCCCGCCTTCCACGGCGCAGATACAGGTCAATCCCGACGGGTCCGTGGAGCTGTACGACGGCCAAGTGGACCAGGGTGCAGGGACCACGACCACCATCCCCATCATGGGGGCGGCGGCGCTGGGCCTGACTTCGCTGGACAACGTCACCTACTACTCCGGCGACACCTCCATCAACACAGACTCCATGGGGACCTTCGGGAGCGAGGGGACCAGGAACGGCGGGGACGGGATGATAGCTGCGGCCGGGGAGCTCGGGAAGCAGTGGTTCCCCATCGTGGCAGCCAAGCTGGCCGCGGGGACCCAGGCATCGAACCTGGCCTTCGGCAACGACACCATATACGACACCACCAATCCCAGCAACTCCATGGCGTTCAAGGACGCGGCGGCCCTGCTCAGCCAGCCGCTCAAGGTCTACGGAAACGCCACCGGCTTCGTCCTCGCGGGGTACGCGAAGGCGCACCGCGTGACCGGCCCCAAGATCGTAGAGGTGGAGGTGGATGTGGACACAGCGGACGTCAGAGTGGTGAGCTCGGTCAGCGGGCTCGACATGGGCAGGATAATATGGTACAAGGGCGCCCGCGCCCAGAACGAGGGGGGGTTCGTCGGTCTCGGCATCGGGGCCGGGCTCTACGAGGAGACCATCCACGACACGTCCAGCGGCCTGCCATGGTCCGGCGGCTATCTCAACCCGAACTACAACGACAACAAGGTCCCCACCATAATGGAGGCCCCAGACTCGCACACGCCTGTCCTGGTGGAGTCGGTTCAGGACCCCACGGGCCCGTTCGGGGCCAAGGGGATCGGGGAGCCTTCGATCACCGCTGCAGGGGCGGCCATAGCCAACGCCATCAGCAACGCGCTGGGCGGATACAGGTTCTCCAGCCTTCCCATAAGGCGCGAGGACCTGGTCGCCGCCATCCAGTGGATGCAGTCCCAGGGGACGTCGTGAGGGGTGGATTGAGATGAGCACATCCGAAGTTCCGAAGTTCGGGTACCTGCAGGCGAGCTCCGTCGGCGACGCGGTCTCCCTGCTGACCAAGTACGGCGACCAGGCGAAGGTGATCGGCGGCGCCACGGACGTGTTGACCCAGATGAAGAACGGGATAACGGCGCTCACCCCGCAGTACGTCGTCGACATATCCAGCCTCGGGCTGGACTACGTCCGCTACTCCGACAGCGACGGGCTGAGGATAGGCGCCACCACGTCCTTGACCACCGTGTCCGCGGACCCGAACGTGACCTCGGTGTTCGCCGCGCTGGCCCAGGCGGCCGGCCTTGTGGGGAGCCCCCAGATCAGGAACCAGGCGACCATCGCCGGCGACGTCCTGCAGGAGACATGGTGCTGGTACCTGCGGAACAGCTACCCGGGGTGCTGGCGCAACGGCGGGAACCTCTGCTACGCGGCCCTGGGCGGGGACAACCGCTACTACCACAGCATCTTCGGCGGGAACCTCTGCTACGCGGTCCATTCCGGGGACGTGGCGCCGGCCCTCTTCGCGCTGGGCGCAGAGGCGACTGTCTCCGGCCCCATGGGGCAGAGGACCGTGACCATGGATCAGCTGTTGCCAGGCGTCAGCATCGTGGACGGGCGCGTCAAAGAGAACAGCCTGGCATACAACGACGTACTGACGGAGTTCCACATACCGGCTCCCGCCTCAGGGACGAAGTCCGCGTTCTACAAAGTGAGGGACCGCGGCGCCTTCGACTTCGCCCTCGCCAGCGCCGCAGTCAGCGCGGAGTTCAGCGGGAGCGCCCTCTCGTCGGTCCGGCTCGTGCTGGGGGCGGTGGCGAACAAACCTCTCCGTGCGACGTCGGCTGAGGGGTATCTCACCGGAAAGACTCTGTCGGAAAGCGTCATATCGCAGGCGGCAGACGACGCCCTTTCAGGCGCGACCCCCCTGACCGAGGGGACCGGCAACTCATTCAGGGTCCTCCTGGCCAAGGGCGCGGTCAAGTACGCCCTCCGCGGCATCTCCTCCTGAGATCGGGTGGGCGCCCTCCGTGAGTCCTTCGACCGTCGCCGAGCAGCCCGCCGACCTGTCGTTCGAGGAGATTGCGGCCAAGTACGCGGGCAGGTGGGTTGCCGTGACCGTCACCGAGCGCGACGAAAGCCTCCAGCCCACCAGAGGGACAGTCGTGGCCGACGAGGTCGACCGCTATAGGCTGAGAAGGAAGCTGTCGAATTACCCCGACATCTGCATCTTCTTCGCTGGTGACTCTCCTTTCCACCTGATGTTGTGATCCAGCGGAGCTTCCAGGAGCTTCCCACCGTCTTCGCGCGCCTGAAGGGGCGCAACGGCGTAGCGCGCGAGTACAAGGCCGTCATCGTCCCCACGACGGATTACTGCGTCGTCCCCATGGTGGACGCCTTCGCCCTGGGCTATCCCGAGGCTGCGGGCGCGGACGCCAGGGCCCTGAGCCCCAACCCCGTCCACTTCGCGACCTACAGCGGGTACGGCCGAGGCCTCCCGGTCAAGATGGCCGAGGTGGAGATCGGGGGCACGTCGTTCAAGGACGTCGACTTCATCGCCTTCGACGTCCTGCAGGCGGCCGGCTTCGACGTGGTGCTGGGCAGGAGCCTGCTCAAGGGCCTGACGCTGGAGATAGACTACGGGTCGCACCGGTTGAGCCTCCGGAAGGCCTCAGGTGGTATGCGATGAAGCTGACGCTAAGGGACTCCATGACGTTCTTCAGCCGGGTCAAGGGCCGCAACGGCGTAGTCAGGGAGCTGGCCTCGATACTCGACTTCAACTCGGAGTACTGCATGATCCTCTCCAGGGACGCCCTCGCCCTGGGGTACAACGAGGCAGGCATCCGCTCCAAGCAGTGGCAGAAGGTGCATCCGGAGATGGCGCGCTACGTCCTGGACTTCCGGGGCATCGAGAGAGGCGTGCTGCTGACCTTGAACGAGGTTTCGCTCGGTACGATGGTCGCCGAGGACGTGGAGACCGTGCTGGTCGACCTGGACTTGCCTAGGGCAGCTCCCTTTGACCTGGTCCTGGGTAGGTCGTTCCTGAAGCACTTCAGGTTCGAGTTCGACATCAAGAGGGGGACCCTGACCGTCGACAAGCCTAGCGCTTAGCCCGGTTCACTCGTGTAGCGGGAGACCACCTTTCCTTCCGCCCGCCGCAACACCTCATCCAAGGTCGACGGCGCCATGCCAAGGATCGCCGCAAGCTGCCTTATGCTGACCTTCCTGGGGAGGGAGAAGTAGCCCATCGCTTCGGCCAGCTTCAGCGCCTCTTCCTGGTTGAAGGTCAGCAGGTCGTTCCCCTTGAGATTCTCCACCCCCCTCACGGCGCCGGCGACGCCCCGCTCCTTGAGCCTGCGCAGCACCTTGCTGAGCGACACCCCAGACTCGAAGATCACGCGCCGGCTGTGCCTCAGCTTGACGGCGTCGGAGTAGTAACAGCCGAGGCAGAATCCTTTCATCTCGGCGACGGTCCTGCAGAATGGGGAGTTCTTGGTCACGACAAGCCCCGACGCCCTGTGGTCGTTGGTCCTTACCAGGTCTGTGAGCCTCACGTTGGGATGGGACGAGATGGCCTTCAGCATCTTGGCCACTGGCTCGCGGCTGCTTATCGCTATGAACTGGAGCATCCCCCTGGGGCCATCGGGCCTGCAGCTCACCACCCTCACGTTGATCTGGGCCCCCCTGATGGCGCTCGTCCACTCCCGCGCGTCGTCCGCCTCAAGAGCCACCTCCCTGATCATGGCCTCCGGCCCTCCCCCCGGCCGTCCGGACGAAGCGGCGCCGAGCCGCGCCTGCTAGCGGGCAATGCTCCGTTCCCTCGCCGCCCCCCCTGGCTCTCCGCCGTCGACCTTCTTGGCCTCGTGGGTCTTCTCAGACCTCTCCAGCAGCTTCACCAGGCGCAGGTGGCCCAGGCTCCCGCCCCTGCGCGCGTGCACCACCTCGGCCATTATGCTCAATCCTATCTCCTGCTGCGTGACCGCGCCTATGTCCAGGCCTACCGGGGCGTAGACCGACAGCAACTTCTCCAGAGGCGCGCCGGCCTCGATCAGCTCCTTGTAGGACGTGTTCACTCGGTTCTTGCTGCCTATCATGCCTATGAAGCGCGCCTGGGAGCCCAGGACCGCCTGAAGGGCTTCGATGTCGTACCTGTGCTCCGTGAGTATCAGGATGTTGTCATAGGGGGTGAAGACCATCTCCTTCAGCCTGTGCAAGACCCCCTGGGTGACCACTTCCGCATCGGGGAAGAGCTCCTTGGTGGCGAAGGGGTCCATCACCAGCACCTTGTATCCCAACATGTGGCCTATCTGGGCGCAGGCCTGAGAGATCCCTCCCGAGCCGAAGACCACCAGCCTCTCGGGGGGCTCGACCAGCTCGAGCATCATCTTCACCTTCCCGCCGCAGGACATGCCGATGCCGCTCCAGCTGCCGTCGCCAAGGTCGAACTCCTTGACCCTGGTCTGTCCGTCCTGGAACACAAACCTCGCCTCTCTGATGATGTACTTCTCGACGCAGCCACCTCCGACGGTCCCCCAGACGGGCCCCACTTCGGGGATGGCCATCTTGGTCCCCTGCCCTCTTGGGACCGACCCGTCGGCTTCCAAGACCGAAGCGACCGTGACCCTGATCCCTCGGCCCGTCTTTTCGCTGACAAAGCTGTAGAAGTCCTGCGTCTATCAGTCAACCTCCACGTATCAGTCCCACCTGGTCCCGCAGGGGCCGACGGCTGGGAGAGGCTTTTCGCTCGCTTTCTCGGGTGACTTCCTGACAAAGATGTGGAACTCCCGACCGGCGGCATAGGACCGGGGCACCTCCTGTCCGTGGTTCCAGCAGTAGCGCAGGACGTTCTGCTTCGAGCCGTCATCGTCCACTATCACCTCGAACATGTCCCCAATGCTCCCCTTGGCCAGCGCGCCCTTGGTCATGAATATCGGCTTGGGGCAGAGCTGACCCCTGCAGTCGACCACGGAGGCCCCCTCCTCCGTTCTGCCCATGGGGGCTCCGCTGCCTAGAGTCACTGGCCGCTGGTGATCGTTCGCCTCCATTTGAGTCCTGACCCGAACAGGTTAGCCTCCAAAGGGGACGCGCTGGTCAGGAGTCCAGCCCGTCGGCAACCGCCGCCCCCAGGCGGTCGACGATTTCGAAGACCCTGGTGGCCGGCGTGGGATGGCAGAGCTCGCCGGCGACGCGGTTCGCCTTCAGGGCCACCAGGCTGGCCCTGACTGGGTTGATCCCACCGGCGATCAGGGCCGAGACCGCCCCGGTCACCGTGTCTCCGGTCCCGCCTATGGCCTCCAGCACGGGCACGTCAGGCTCCGAGATCCGGTGAATCACCCTGCCATCTTCCGCGACGTAGTCGACGGGCCCCTTCACTGCAAGGTACCTGGGGGCGTTGTTCGCCGCGTGGGCTTCCGCTATCAGCCGGGGCACCTCCATGGTGTCGACCTCGAAGAGGGAGGCTTTCACATACGCCGGGTGGCCTGCGTCCGGGTCGGCCAAGAATGCCATCTCGCCGGCGTCTGGGGTGAAGAGGTCGAACTTGGTGCAGAGACCGGTGGCCTTGGCTATCAACAGGGCGCCAGCGTCCGCTATCAGGAACGGCCTCTTCTCCCAATAGTCGGCCATCTCGACGAAATCCAGGAACTCGGTCCTTAGGGGCAGGACGTAGTGCAAGGTCACCACCGACGCCCCGATGCCCCCAGCTTCCTCGGTCAGGAACCGGTAGACCTTCCTCGAACCCGCCCCGTCCCCCAGGTCCCCTGACACGACTGCCATGGGCGGCTCTTCCCCGATGGCCTCGGCCACCACCGCGGCGGCAGCCATCATCGCCGTAGCCCCGATGGAAAGCGCCTCCTCTGGGATGCTCCGCTCCCCGATGTGCATGGACCCGCGGCCGTACTTCACGGGCCCGACCATGATGTCCCCGTCCGCCGTGGGGAGCGTCCCCGAGAGCATGAGCAAACGGTTACCGCTTCCTCTGTCTCAACGCTATCTCGTAGGCCTTCTGCAGGGTGTAGGCGCAGAGTGTGAACCCCACTTGGGCAGGGGGGGTCGCGTCCTCGAGCCTTGCCCCGACCAGCTTGGCCGCCAGCAGCGGGATGTCCGGGCATCCGCCCCCCGAGACGTTGGAGATGACTCCGTCCGACTTCCTGAAGGTGAGCTTCATGTTGCCTACCCTAACCATGGCGTAGTCGCCGTAGTCCACCGTCTTCACCAGCTTGCTGATCTGGAGCTCGCGCATACCCCCTTCGAACTTGAAGATCACATCCATCACTGATATGCCGTGCTCCTTCAGCACCTTCTCGGCTGCCGCCGTGTCGGCGCTGGGGACTGAGATGGCGAGGTCGCAGCCCGTCCTGACCTGAGGCGGCGGGGAGCCGGAGCTCGTGTGGAACCCTGATCCCATCAGGATGTCCTCGGCCCTCATCCCATCCCTGAAGTGCTCGAAGATCAGCACTGACCTGCTCTCTGAGCCTTCTTTCGCTTCCGCCATCTGTGGCTCCTCCAATCCTCCCGGTTCGGCGCGCAGCCGTCGCCCCGATTATTATCCGCTGCGATGCGCGTCCGGCCTGACTGGGCCTAGGTCGAAGGCTCTGGCACGAAAGGCGCAAACTCTGGGACCCGCCCCCCGAGGTGGACCGCCAGAGAGGAAACCGCTCCGCAGCGCTTAAACACTTTGCCCCTGGGGCAGGGTCGCAGCCTTTGACCTACTTTGGCATCATCCTGACTGGGTCCCCCTACCAGACCCAGAGGTGGGAGACGGCTTGCCTCATAGCCGAGGGAGCCCTGGACAGGTCTGACAAGGTGAGCTTCTTCCTCTTCATGGATGGAGTGTACAACGCCCTGGCCGCCCAGCGATTCCCCGCAATGGAGGAACTCCCCAAGGACCGCTTTGCTTCAATGATTGAGCGGGGGGCGGAAGTCTTCGCCTGCGAAGTCTGTACCAACAACAGGGGCCTGGAGGAGGGCGCCGGCTACCTGAAGGGGGTCAAGGTGGCCGGGGCTGCCTTCGTTTCGGAGATGGTGGCGAAGTGCGACAGGGTCCTGACCCTATGAGCGGAGGTCCATGGGCGTGACCGTGTACCTTGTCGACGAGCCTGCCGTCGGAGTGGCGAAACTCTACGCATCGCAGGATCCTACGGCCCGGGTCTTTCTCTTGCAGGACGCGGTCTATGCGGCCCTGGGAGGAGAGGTCAAGGGGATGGTGTACGTCCTGAGGGAAGATCTGGTCCGGAGAGGCCTCGAGGCCAGGGTCCCCGCCGGGGTGCGCGTGGTCGGAT
>JAJZOO010000036.1 GCA_021811485.1 archaeon | reverse complement strand
AACCCCGATGCATCGTTTGTCTTCGAGGATCTGAAGGGGATCAGAAGGAGCAGCGTGGGCAAAAGCAGTCTCTTCAGGACATACCTCAACAGGTGGCCATACAGGATGTACCAGTCGATGGTGGAGTACAAGTCGACGAACCGCACCTTGTACGTGAGCCCGCGTGGGACCTCAAGCGAGTGTCCCGTCTGCGGTGGCGTATTGGAGCACCCGGAGTGGGCTGTGAGCAGGTGCAGAACATGCGGCGCGGACTACGGCAGGGACAGGCTCGCCTCTCTGGCGATACTCTGCCGCGGGCTGCGCCTTTGCGGCCTGACGCCGTTTGCCGTGAGTGCGGACGCCTCCTGGCGGCAGATGAGGGATGAATACCTGTATCCTGGCGGCGCGCCTGGTGCCGTCAGAGCGGGTGGGACCGATGCTGCCAGCGCTCCGAATCTGGACGCGCACACGAAAGTACACGTTTAGAGAAACGGTTATCACACACGGACGGCGCGCAGCGAGGGATGCAAGCCGAGACGGTCCCGGATTACGAGATGTTCGTCGGCGGAGCGTGGGTCTCCTCTCACTCGGGGAGGAGGTATCCCGTCTTCAACCCGGCCACCGGGCGAGTCCTCGGGCGCGTACCGAAAGGAGACCCCGAAGACGCAAGGGCGGCCGTGGACAGCGCCAAGCGCGCGTTTGAGGACCCGTCGTGGAGGGAGATCGACCCGAGCAAGAGGGGGAGGCTGCTGTACAAGGTCGCACAGTCCCTGAGGGAGAGGCTGGCAGACCTCGCAAAGCTGGAGACGCTCAACAACGGCAAGCCCCTGGGCCAGGCCAAGGGGGACGTGGCGATGGCCGCGAGGCACTTCGAGTACTTCGCAGGCCTCGCGGACAAGATCCAGGGTAGCACTATCCCGGTCCCGGGGAAGAGGCTCGACTACACGGTGAAGGAGCCCCTGGGGGTCACGGCCCATGTGGTCCCCTGGAACTACCCGCTGGTGATGGCGGCGAGAAGCATGGCCCCGGCGCTCGCCGCGGGGAACACGGTCGTGGGGAAACCTGCGTCGTTCACCCCACTCACCCTGCTGAAGCTCGCCGAGCTCTGCAAGGAAGCGGGGATCCCTGACGGGGTGGTGAACGTGGTCACCGGGGGAGGGGACGAAGTCGGAGGGTCCCTGATAAGCCACCCCGACGTCAAGCTCACAGCGCTCACCGGGTCGGTCGAGACCGGGACGAAGGTGATGGGGCTCGCGGCCGAGAACCTCTCGCGTGTGATACTCGAGCTAGGCGGGAAGAACCCGAACATAGTCTTCGCCGACGCGGACGCCGGGAAGGCGGCGGCGGCGGTGCTCAACGGGATATTCACCAACGCCGGGCAGATGTGCTGGGCCGGTTCGCGGCTGCTGGTCGAGGAGGAGGTCAAGGACGCGCTCCTCCAGAGGCTGGTCGAAGGCGCGAACTCGATGAGGCTTGGCGAGGGACTCAGGCCGGAGACCACCATGGGGCCCCTCGTGGCGGACTCCCAGAGGAGGCGGGTGGCCGAGTACGTCGAGTCGGGCATAGAGGAAGGGGCCAGGGTGGCTGCGGGCGGAGCTGCCCCGGAAGACGACGGGCTGAGGTCGGGCTACTTCTATAGGCCGACCATCCTGGACGGCGTCACCAGGGACATGAAGGTACACCGCGAGGAGATCTTCGGTCCTGTGTTAGCGGTCACCGCGTTCAAGGGGGAGGACGATGCCGTGCAGAAGGCGAACGACTCGAAGTACGGCCTTTGGGCCGGCGTCTGGACGGACGACCTGCGGAGAGCCCACAACGTCGCGGGGAAGCTGGAGTCGGGGATAGTCACGGTCAACGAGGAGCCGGTCACGTTCCCGCAGACGCCCTTCGGCGGGTTCAAGAGCAGCGGGAACTCTTCGGAGCAGGGGATGGATGCGGTCCACAGCTACGTGAGAGTCAAGAACGTCTCCGTCAACCTGGCCTAGGCTTCCAGGTCTCCTCCTTCTTTCCCGACCTCCTGTTCTCCCAACGGGAGGCGTTGAAGAGGAAGGACGAGAGCCTGTTGAAGAAGGGGACCAGCTCTGGGTTCATCTTCTCGACGGCAGAGGCGGCGACCATCCTCCTCTCAGCCCTCCTGCAGACAGAGCGGGCGAGGTGAAGCATGGCCCCTGTCGGGGTCCCCCCCGGAAGGACGAAGCTGGCGAGCCTCGGGAGCTTCTTTGCGAGCCCGTCTGTCAGCTCCTCCAGCCTCACGGTGTCCGAATGGGTGATTCTCGGGACCGCCCTGGAGGAGTCGAGCTCCGTGGCCGCATCTCCTCCCGCGACGAAGAGGAGGTCCTGGATCTCCTTCAGGGTCCGCCTCAGGGACGGGTCCCTGGAGCCTGCGGCCACGACCCCGAGCACGGAGTTCAACTCGTCGACGGTGCCGTAGGCTTCGACCCGGGGGTCGTCCTTGCGGACCCGCCGCGAACCGAAGAGCGACGTCTCCCCCCTGTCCCCAGTCCGCGTGTACAACGCGCCCCCGCCAACCCCGGAATTATTAACGATGGCAGGCGCCCGGGATGCCGAGCCGGGACGGCGTTCGATGGGGACTCTTTGGGTCAACGGAAGAGCCTCTCTTGGTCACCAGTTTTACAGTTGGAAGTTTCTTATTGCTCTCGCGCAAAGTGCCGGAGGCGAGTCAGACCACGACATTCGAGAACCAGGAGATGCATCTCTTCACGCCCCAGGAGGCTTCCAAGCTCCTCTCCGACATAAAGCCGAAGGTGAAGGAACTGGTCGAGCGCAAGAGGGTGGTGGCGAGGCTGCACGGCGAGATCGAGAAGTACAACGTGATCGGGTTCAGGCCGATAGAGGTGGCGGAGAAGGCAGCGCAGCTCGACGCGCTGGTCGAAGACATGACGTGGAAGATCGCAGAGTTGGAGGACCTCGGGGTGGAGGTGAAGGACCTCGACTACGGACTGGTCGATTTCCCAGCCGAAAGGTACGGAGAGGATGTCCTGCTCTGCTGGAAGTACGGAGAGCGCGAGGTGTCGTACTGGCATACCCCCCATGAGGGATTCCCGGGGCGCAAGCCGCTGAAGCTGCAGCTCATCCAGCCCTAGCGGGCGAAGAGCCTCTTCGCGTTCTCCGAGAGGAGTCTCTGGGCGACCCCCGGCTTCAGCCTCTTCTCCAAGCTGCTCCTGAAGTCCTCCATCCACTCCTTGTGCCTGAGCATCGGGTAGTCGGTCCCGAAGAGGAAACGGTCCCGGAGGATGCCGTTCAGGTAGGGGAAGACCCCCGGCGGGATGTACCGGGGTTTCCACCCGGAAACGTCGATGAAAACGTTGGGGTGCCTCAGGGCGATGGCCATGGCGACGTCGGGCCAGGGCCAACCGAAGTGGGCCATCACGACCTTGAGGTCAGGGAACGCAGAGCAGACCTCGTCGACGAGCTCGGTCTTGCTGTATCTGATCTCCGTGTCACCCAGCCCCGTGGTCCCGGTGTGCACCAAGACCGGCAGTCCCGCTTCCTGGCAGTACTCGTAGATGGGAAACATGAGCTTTCTGTCGTTGAGGTAGACGGAGTTGGCGCTGCCGTGCACCTTCAGCCCGCGCATCCCGAGCTCCCTGACCGACCGCTTGAGCTCAGTGACGGCATCTCTTCCCGCGTTTGGGTCGACCCCTGCGAACGGGACGAGCCTGTCGCCTGACTTCGCTGCAAGCGAGGCCAGCTCCTCGTTCCTGATGCTGTAGTGCTTGAACGCCGGGTTCTTCGTCATATGGGTGTCCTGTCCGAGGATCACCGCCCTTGAAACCCCCGCCTCGTCCATCTCGTCGATGAGCTCTCCGGTCGACTTCGGCAGCTTGGCAAGGTCCAGCTTGAAGAAGTTGCAGGCTTGCATTATGGGGGCGTTCTTCTTCATGAACTCGCGCGTCCAGGGGTGGACGTGGACATCGGTGGCCAACTTTCGGACTGGCGCCCCGGCCAGGCATTAAGGTTGCCGAGGTCGGGGTCGGCTCCCCTCCTCCGTGAGCCATCAAGACAAGACTCTTCTAATAACGACCCGGACGCCCCCTCGGACTGTCGAACATAGACCCCCTCTACTTCGTCACCCCTGTGGTCGTCATCTCCTTCAGCGCTGGCCTAGTCCTCTACTGGCACTTCGCCAGGCGGTTCACGAGGTGGACCCTTCTCTACTCACTAGTCGCCTATGGTGGCGCCATCGCCCTGAAGTACGGGGTGCAGATTCCCACGTTCCATGCATACTCACAGGCAGTCGGCTCTGCCCCGGCGGCTCTCGGTCTGTACTATGGAGTCCAGACCGCGCTGTTCGAGGTGGGAGGAGCATACGTGGTCGCCTCGTATGCGGTCTCCAAGAGGAAGCTCTCGGACGCGGACGCCACCGGCTATGGCATAGGGCTCGCCTTCTGGGAGAACGGGGTCCTCATCGGCCTCCCTCTCCTGGTCGAATACATTGCACTCTACGCCGTCCTTTCGGTCCCTGGGTCGGCTGCAGCCCAGGCAGCATCTTCCCTACTGTCGAAGAGTTCACCGGGCCTTTTCTATGGACCGGCACAGGCGCTTCCGCTCATCGGGCTCTCCTTGCTTGAGAGGGTGTCGTCCTTGATCGCTCATCTCTCCTGGGGGGTGTTGGCCGTCCTTGCGGCCGCCCTTGGGCGGAGGAAGTACCTGGCCGCCGCATTCCCCCTCGGTTTCATCGTCGATTTCCTCGTCCCCTTCGCAGGAGTGATGGGGCTCGGCGTCTTCGAGTTCACGCTCTTCGCCGTCAGCCTGGCTTTCCTGGTCGTCACCTTGGCTATCGCAAGGGGAGCCAAGAAGGGCGCCGCGGCGGCCGCGGTGGAGACAGTGCCCCCGGCTGCCGGAGCACCAGCTTCGGATGGGTAGCTTTTTCTGACGGCGGAAAGCGGAGGGGGCCATGAAGGCCATGTCAAAGGAGCTCAAAGCGGGAGACCCCGCCCCGGACTTCGAGCTGCCGTCATCGGCGGGAGGGAGCATGAGGCTCAGCTCGTTCAAAGGGAAGCCCGTCGTTCTTTACTTCTATCCGAAGGACGATACCCCGGGGTGCACGGTCGAGGCATGCGCCTTCAGGGACAACCTCCCGAAGTTCGACAAGCTCGATGCCGTTGTCCTTGGCGTAAGCAAAGACTCCCTCACGTCGCACGCCAAGTTCATCGACAAATATTCGCTGAACTTCACGCTGCTCAGCGACGAAGAGCTGACAGCTCATGGGCTGTACGGCACCTGGAAGGAGAAGGTGAACTACGGCCGGAAGTACATGGGGACGGAAAGGTCCACCTTCGTGATAGGCCCGGACGGGAAGATCAAAAGGGTGTTCAGGAAGGTTTCTCCCCAGGGGCATGAGGCAGAGGTCCTGGCCGCACTGAAGTCGTAGGAAGCCGGCGTTGGGTTCGTTCTTCGCCGGGATAAAGGCAGGGACTCTTGGCGGAATCCTATACTTCGGCGGGCTGGCGGTCTTCAACGTCGCCATCCTCTATGCGCTGCAATCTGAATTCCTGGCATGGGTGGAGAGCCACGGGTCCACGGTCTATGGGAACACGACCTTGGCGTCGGCCTGCCCCCTCGTCCCGTCCGTGAACGGCACGAGCGCGACGCAGTGCCTCTCCCTCGTGGCGTCGCTCGCCGTCCCCGTCTGGTCATTCGTGGGGTTCTTCGTCGGCCTCGCGTTCGCAGGGCTCCTCGGGATCTACTACGACTCCCTCCCCACCCGGAGCCCGACTGTGAAGGGGGAGATGATCGCGGCCCTGCTCGCTATCGTCCTGGTCACCTTCATCCCCGTCGGCTTCTTCTTCAACCTGGAGGTCTCCGCGCTGACATCGGCATTCCTCGTCATCTGGACGGGGGTCTTCGGGTTCGTCCTGGGGGGGCTCTACAGGAGGTACAGCCGGCTCGTGACGGTGGAGAGCCAGGACACCGCCCTCCTCAAGGTCGTGGTTGACGGGAAGGACCTCACAGGCAAAGCTAGGACGTTCGCCCTGAATTCGATTCACAGGCTCCGGGCCGAGGTCTCCAACGACGCCTCGTTCAGGGAGTGGGAGGCGAGCGGGGGGCTCGCCGTGGAGGACCTTCGTTCGTTCGAGACGGTCCTCGAAGTCAACGGGGAAGGGACCCTCAAGGGGATAGTCACGAGGAAGTACTAAGGCGATTGTCGAAACTCTGTCGACACCTTGCCGAATTTTAAATATCCGAGCCGGCTCGGACGGCTTATGCTCTTGACCGCGGTTGCTGAGGAGACGTACTGCCTCAAGACGCAGGAGCACGTCCCCGCCAGAGCTGGCTCCAACTTCGTGTGCTACCGCTGCGGAATGCTTCTGGGACCAGCCGACGACCTGCAGCTTGGTACGCTGCTCGACTACTAGGGAATCTTCCCGAACTGGTGGGTCAGGGCTCTGAACCCGCGCTTGGCGTAGAATCTGTTGGCTATCTCGTTCTGAGCAGGGACGTCCGCCACGACGATCTCGACGCCAAGCTTCTTCAGCTCGGCTGAGGCCCTTTCCAGCATCTCGTGACCGAGCGCCTTGCGCCTGTACTCGGGAAGGATGTAGAAGTCGGTGATGCGCCCCTCCTTGTGGGGCTCGTAGAATATCCGCTCCCTCGTCTCCGCCCTGATTACCCCCACCACCTTGGTCCCTTCAGAGGCCACCAGCAGGAGGTGCCCGGGCGCACCGAGCGTCGACTGGACATACTTCTCCGCCCTGGGCTTCGCGTCCGAGACCACGGCGAACAGCGGGTCGAACTCGTTGTTCAGGCGCTTGGTCCTTACGATTAGGTCTGAGATGGCGTCCAAGTCCTCCTTCTTGGCGTGTCTTAGCTGCATCCTGGCCCCTGCTTCCAGTTCAGCCGATTTACGTCTATTCTGGGGGGTCGACTATCACCCCTCCGTTCCTCAGCTGGTTCATCACCTTCCTCGACCTCTCGATGGTCGCCATGGCGGCGCGCATCGACTCGTCTTCGGTCAGTTCCTTCCTCGCCACCCCCTCCCTGACCGCCGCCTGCCCTACCCTGGCGGCGACCCTCGGGTAGACCTCCCACTGGACCATGGTGGGTATGATGTAGTCGGAGCTCAGCCCCCTTTCTCTGGCGAACGCGGCCAACTCCGTCGCGGCCTGTATGACCATGGAGTCGGTGATGGTCCTGGCCCTTACGTCCAAGGCGCCCCTGAAGATCGCCGGGAACAGGAGGCTGTTGTTGACCTGGTTGGGATAGTCCGACCTCCCCGTCGCGACTACCTCAGCGCCCGCCGCGTGGGCCTCCGCGGGGAGCATCTCCGGGACAGGGTTGGCCAGGAAGAAGGCGATCGATCTCTTGTTCATCACGGATATCTCTTCCGGCTTGATGGCGGCGGGCCCTTGGTGGGCTGCGGCCACGAGCACGTCTGACCCCTGGAGCGCATCCCTCAGCCCTCCGGTGACCCTGTCCCCGTTGGTGCTGAGGGCAATCTCGTACTTCCACTTGTTCTTCAGCATGAGCTGGTCGATGTCCTCCCTCTCCGGGTGGAGTATGCCCTTGGAGTCGACCACTATGATGTCCCTGGGGTCGGAGCCTGCTTCGACCAGGAGCCGCTCCGTGGCTACGTTTGCCGCCCCGGACCCGCAGAGGACTACCCTCGTCCCCGCGAGCTTCCGATCCGTGACCTCGAGGGCGTTGAAGAGCCCGGCGAGCGTCACCCCTGCGGTCCCTTGCTGGTCGTCGTGCCAGACGGGGACCTCCATCTCAGCCCGCAGCCGGTCCAGGACCTCGAAGCACTTCGGGGACTCGATGTCCTCCAGGTTGACCCCGCCGAGGGAAGGCTCGAGCGCCTTCACGAGAGAGATCAGCTCCTCTCCCGTCTTTGTCTTCACGGGGAGCGGGATGGCGTTCACCCCACCGAGGTAGTTGTAGATCAGCGCCTTCCCTTCCATGACCGGGAGGGCGCCCTCCGGACCTATGTTCCCCAGGCCGAGGACCCTGCTCCCGTCGGAGACCACGGCGATGGTGTTCCACCTTCCCGTGTATTCGAAGGAGAGCCCTGGCTCGGCCTGGATGGCCTTGGAGACGGCGGCCACCCCTGGCGTGTACCAGATGGAGAAGTCGTCCAGAGACCTCACGGGGACTTTGGGGGCGAACCCCACCTTACCGCCGTAGAACTTCGAATACCCGAGGGCCTTCCTCGAGAACTCGTCCTCCGTCGCCTTCTTCGGCAAGGGAGCGGGCCGTCGGCAGCCGGCTATTTTTGTCCTTGCGGCGGGGGCGCCTCCTTCGGGAAGCCCCGTCTGGACAGAGAGGCGAGTATCAGGAGGGCCCGCCTCGGCCAAGTCGAGGCTCCATTGGGGTTCCGACCAGAACGGCTCCGCTCCCCCCTTCAAGCCCGGACGCGATTTTCACGGTTGGCGACCGGGTTCAGAAGCCGCCGGAGGGCTCAGTCGGCGTGCTTCTTCGGGTCGCTGTCGAAGGTCCTCTTGCACCCTGCGCTGCAGAAGTAGTAGGCCTTCCCGTCGTAGCTGGAGGTGAACTTCGCCCCCTTCTCGTCGACCTTCATCATGCAGATGGGATCCACGGCTGTCATCGCTTTGCAATCACCTCCTTCTTCTTACCCGGGAAGATGACCTTCCCTTTGAACCCTGCCTTCGCTGCCACGGCTTCCACTTCCCTCATTATCTTTGCCTCGTCAGTCCTGGTGGGGTCGAACTCGACCACGACCAAGTTCAGCATCGGCAGCTCTCTCACGTCCACGACGCCCTCGGACCGCGACAGCCCTCTCCTGAAGGCCGGGGTGCAGGCGACGCAGTTCATGCTTGAGACCGAAAACCTAGTGACGGCCGTCTTCGTCGGGAGCCCGCTCAAAACTTCGGCCTGAACCTCCTCAGGGTGAGCGAGTTCGTGACTACGGTGACGGACGACATCGCCATTGCGGCCCCTGAAAGGATCGGGTTGAGGAGGAC
>JAJZOO010000035.1 GCA_021811485.1 archaeon | reverse complement strand
CAGCACGGCCCAGCTTTCGAGGAAGGTGGGGGTGGCGTTCCAGAACCCGGACCATCAGCTCTTTTCCGAGACCGTAGAGGAGGAGATGTCGTTCGCCCTCAAGAACTTCGGGTTCTCGCCAGACCTGGTGGCGAACAGGGTGTCCTGGGGGCTGGAGCTCTTCGGGCTCGAGGAGTACAGGAAGTCGTCTCCGCTCGTGCTCAGCGGGGGTGAGAAGAAGAGGCTCACTTTGGCATGCATCCTCGCCTGGGACCCCCAGGTTGTCATACTGGACGAGCCGACGGTCGGTCAGGATTCCATCCAGAAGGAGAAGCTCGCCGGTACGATACGGATGCTCCGGTCGACTGGGAAGACGGTGGTCGTGGTCTCCCACGACATCGAGTTCCTCTGGCCGATTCAGCCCAGGGTGGTGGTCATGAAGGGGGGGAAGGTAGTCGGGGACGGCCCGGCCTCTGAGGTGATGCAGGACAGGGAACTGCTGGAGTCGGCGAGGGTGGCGCAGCCTCAGCTGGTGGAGTTTCACCACTGGCTCGGCCGAGGGCCGGAGCGACCGTTCGTGGACCCCCTGGAGGCGCGGCGGTGGGTGGAAGGGGGGATGCGGCCATGATGTGGATAAGCGGGGGGTTCGTCTTCAGGAGGGGGACCTCTGCCTATCACAAGCTCGACCCCAGGGTCAAGCTCCTGATCTCCCTGCTGATGTTCGTCGCCACCCTCCTCGTGAAGGCGGTCTACGAGATGGCCGTCGTCATCGCCTTCATGGTGGCTGTGGCCGCCGTCGCCACGGTGCTGAAGAGGGTCCTCAGGACCATGGCGTTCACAGCCCTCTTCTCGGCGTTCATCTTCGGGGTCAACATGCTGGCCACGAGGAACCTTTTCTCGTCCACCCTGTACGCCACCCGGTTCGTGGCCATAGTAGTGTCGACGAGCCTCTTCTTCATCACCACCTCGCCTGACGAGCTCGAACAGGTGATGAAGACGTTCCGGTTCCCCAGGGACATCGTCTTCGCCTTTGTGACCGCCGTGAGGTTCATACCGGTCATGATGCTCGACACAATCCAGATCATGGACGCCCAGAAGTCCAGGGGGCTCGAGCTCGAGAAGGGGAACATCCTGAGAAGGGTGAGGAACATGATACCAATCTTGATACCACTGGTGGTGAACTCTGTGGTGAGGAGCGGGGAACTGGCCGAGGCCATGGAGTCGAGGGCATACGGGGCCGTGCCGAGGCCGACGTCTCTGGTGGCGTACAGAGCAGGAGGGCGGGATGTCGCTGTAGCGGCCGCGGCAGTCCTTGTCTTCGCGCTCACCGCCTACTCCTTTTATTACATCCTCCCGCTCCACCTCCCGTGATACCATCCAGGGTGGTAGCCGACGAGAGGGAGCGGGCGAGCGGGGTCCCCGAGGAGCTCGCCAAGCTCAACGTGCGCGTCTACTACAGCAGGCTGACCGTCGGAGACTACATCCTCAACCCTGAGATAGCTGTGGAGAGGAAGGCGGTGCGGGACCTGGTCTCGTCGGTGTACGACTCGCGGATCTTCTCTCAGGCAGCCAGGATGGCCGCCAGCTTCGCGAAGCCCTACCTGCTCGTCGAAGGGGACTCCAAGGAGGTGGAGTCTCTGACGAAGAATCTGAAGTCGTTCTATGGGGCGATAGCCAACGTGACGCTGGCCTATGGTCTGAGGATGGTCTACACGGCTAACAAGGTTGAGACAGCCGTTGCCATAGCCGAGCTGCTGGCCCACGCGAGGGCGAAGCCGCTCTCGATGATGCCGGCCGTGGCTCCCCTGAAGGCCAAGGACGTCCCCCGGCAGCAGCTGTATCTCGTGTCGTCCCTCCCAGGGGTCGGGAGGAGGCTCGCGGAGAGGCTCCTGGCGAAGTATGAGACGCCGCGGAGGGTGATGGGGCTCACGTCAGGGCAGCTGGCCATGACCCAGGGGCTCGGGTGGAAAAGGGCCGAGAGGATCAAGGACGTGCTCGACGCGAGGTACTCGAAGCGCCAGGACGAGGCTCCTCAGGCGAGGCTTGAGGAGTGAAGGTCGCAGTCATAGGCGGTACCGGGAAGATGGGGAGGGCCCTAGCCAAGCAGCTCTCGCGCAACAACAGGGTCGTCATCGGGTCGAGGGACCCGGCGAGGGCCAGAGACGCTGCCCAGGTTATCCCCGGGGTGGAAGGAGCAGACTACGCCGGGGCGTCGGACGGGGCAGAAGCCGCCGTCTTCGCCATCCCATACCCCGCGCTGATGCTGGCCGTGCCGCTGAGGAAGGCGCTCTCGGGGAAGCTTGTCGTTTCGGCGGTGAACCCCATGCGGTTCAAGGGAGGGTTCTTCGAGCCCGCCCTGGAGGAAGGGTCAGCCGCCGAGGAGCTCGCCGGGCTCCTCCCCGAGAGCAGGCTGGCGACAGGCTTCAACCACATCCCCTGGAGCATCCTTGACGCCGAGGAAGTGGTCCCCGTCGACGTCCTGGTGGCCGCGGACTCGGAACCTACCTTCGAGGCCGCCGCGGAGCTTGTGAGAAGCATACCGAACCTCCGCCCGCTCAATGCGGGTCCGCTTTCGCAAGCCAGGGGCGTAGAAGCCATCACCCCTCTGCTGCTGAACCTAGCCAGGCTGAACGTCACCGGGAGCCTCGCGACGAAGTTCGTGTCTGGAGGCGCGCGCCGCAGGTGAAGTTCGGTTACATACTTCCCAACTACGGCGACAAGGTCACCGCCCAGGAGCTGCTAGAGATATCCGCTGTCTGCGAAGAGGAGGGGTTCGACTCCGTCTGGGCGACGGACCACGTGATTATGCCCCGGGAGCTCAGGGAGCCCTACGGGCAGCTGTTAGAGCCGCTGACTACCCTCTCCTTCATCGCCGCCAGGTGCGACAGGCTGAAGGTTGGGACGTCCATCCTTGTTCTTCCGCAGCGCAACCCCATCCTGGTGGCCAAACAGGCGGCGGCCCTCGACGTGCTCTCGAAGGGGAGGCTCATCCTGGGGCTGGGGGCCGGGTGGGTCGAGAAGGAGTTCGGGTTCCTGAAGGCAGACTTCAGGAGAAGAGGAAGGGCCATGGACGAGGAGATACGGCTCATGAAAGCTCTATGGAAAGACGACGTGGTCGACTTCGAGGGAGAGCTCTTCCAGGTCCAGGACGCGCTCTTCCTTCCGAAGCCGGTGAACGGAGACATCCCAGTCTGGATAGGCGGGAACGGGCCTCCGTCCATCAGGCGGGCCACGAAACTGGGGGACGGGTGGCACCCGGTCGGGCCTGACCTGGGGGACTTCGCCGCCGGCGCGGCCAAGATCCGGGAGGGTGGGAGGAGTGTCACGCTTTCAGTGCGGATGGTCACGGACGTCAGGAAGAAGAGAGAGGCGCATGCGGGCCCGAACGACGAGAAGAGGGTGGCGGTGTCAGGCTCTGCTGGAGAAATCAGGAAACAGATAGAAGGCTATGCGGAGGCCGGCCTCGAGTACTACTGCGCGGCAATGAACCACCCTGCGGCCGCAGAGATAGTCTCTGACCTCAGAAAGTTCTCTTCAGACGTGATACGGTCGTACGCCTAGGAGCCGGGAAAAAGAGTCAGGCCCTCTGTCCACCCCGTGTAGAGGATGGGCCTGTACCTGGCGTAGTCCCAGCGGTCTGTGAAGGCGTCAGACGCGCTGGCTGACTCGACGCTGCCCAACAGCAGGAGGTGGTCCCCCGCCCTCTTGCTCGACTTCAGGGTGCATTCTAGGGTCGCCAGCGCGTCCCGGAGCACGGGCGCATTCACCCTCTTCCCCGCTTCGTATTTCAGCCCGACCTCGGAAAGCTTGTCTTCCACCTCCGCCCCGCTCGTGGTGGCGAGCCTGGAAACAGCGTCTCTCCGCGATCTGTCGAGGACCGACAGGGAGAACGAACCCGCCTTCAGGGCGAGCCTGCAGGTGAACCCCTTCGGCGCGCATGCCACTCCTACCATGGGAGGGTTCTCAGAGGCCACAAGGTAGGACACCACGGGCATGGCGGACACGCGGCCTCCGTGCCTGGCGGCCATCACGAGCGGGACCTGAGGATAGAAGAGACGATGTATCAGAGAAGGGTCGACCTTCAAGGATTCCGACCCGCCAGGTTCGCCATGTCAGGCCACCCGAAAGTTCGCTGTAAGAACGTCGCCCCATTCGTCGGCGAGGACGGCTGTGTACACCCCAGGAGGCAAGTCAGAGACCGTAGAGCGCAGGGCGCCAGGAGCGAGGGAGAGAGAATTAAACGGAAGCGAGTCGTTCAGGACCCATCTGAAGGGGTTCCCCCCGATGACCGCAATCGCCTCGGAGGAGTGAGGGTATAGCAGGAAGAACTGGGGAGGAGCGGTAACAGGGCAGGAGACGAGCGGCTGCTCGAGCGGGAGGAGAACCCCCAGGGTGTAGTTGTCCTGGGTGTAGTGCCCCTGCATCAACCCTATCCCCAGGGGCCACCCGGCGGTGCACCTGTCAGCCCCGGACCAAAGGCTGGCCTGGGGGAAGGCCCAGGAGACCGAAGCGGTGACGTTGTTGACCGAGGACTCCGTGCTGTTCAGCCAGCCTGTAAGGAGGACCCCGCCCGCAGGGGATATAGATGTAGAGTTGAGAGCGAGGTTCAGCGAGAACCCAAAAGGGGTGGCGACCGAGACTGAGGTCGGGAAGACGTTGGGAGAGGCGAAGTACGGAGGGACGAACAGAGCGGCGAAGATGGTGAGGATGATGGCCGCCAGGACAACCGACATGTTCCTTACGTTCTTCTGATATGTGACTTCGTCGGAGTCCATTTGCGGGCGAGCGCCCCCACGATGCTCTTAACTCTAGTTCTGGCCGCGGGCCTTCCCTACCAGCCGGGCGCGGACGCTTGAAGTGATTGCGAGGAGATCAAGGGCCCGGACTAGGCTGGACCCGCCCTGCTTCATGCGCCTCCCGGAAAGGAACTTCTTCACCTTCGCTTCCCTGGTCACCCCGATGATGGGTAGGAGCCGGCCCATGTACAGATAGAACTGCTGCGACCCCCCGTACATCTCGAGTATGCCGTCGTAATGCCTTGTGAGCCAATCCCAGTAGAGGTCTCTGGCTGCGGGGTTCCGCGCCCCATACATCATCGGATAAGCCGAGTCGGATCGGCTCACCTCTCCGCTTATCCCGAGGTCCAGCGTCTCTTCGATGAGCCCTGGATCCTTGAAGGAGCAGAGGGCGCCGTAGATCTTTGCCCTATCCACCTCCCCCTGTAGGGACTTCACCATCTCCAGTAGCGGCCCCTTCGCCTTCTCGCCGTTGACGATGGCGTAGGCGCGGGCTACCGCCGCCTTCAGGTTGGGGTCGACGCTGGAATAGCGTTCGAACCGCTCCGCCAGCCTCGAGGCGTAAGCGTCGTCGACATCCACGTACTGCGAAGTTAGCGCCTCCCTAGTAGCCCCGACCGAGTCCGGTTCCCCTGGCCGAGGGTCCTCGCCGATTGATTCTATGAGCGGGGGGTAGAACTTCGGATAGACCTCCCTGAGCTTTTCGGAGTCCCAGGCGATCATGCGGAGGGAGTCCAGCTGCTCGGCCGCCACCTCCGCCGTGAAGGGGTCCGGGACCTTTCCGCAGAGGGCGATGAAACTGAGGTAGAGGTCTGGGTCCACTTCGCCCGCCTGGAGGAAGAGGTACAGGTCGCTGATGACTCCCGCCCTGTCGTGGGGGCTGAGATCCGGGAAGGCCTTGGCGAGGCGCTCGTACCCTCGCCTGTCATAGAGGGTGATGTGGAACGCGCTCCTCCCTACGTTGAGGAGGACGTCATGGTCTGGACCGGCATCGACTTCCATGCTCTTCTTGTCGAAGAAGACGGGGGTGTCCTTGCCTCCCGCCCTGAGCGTGGTGGGGATGGGCCACGGCCGGGCAGGGACGCTTCCAGTGATCATGAACCTCTTCTGGATGAGGAGGAGCTTCTTCCCCGAGGACCTGACGCTCACGACGGGATACCCTGGCCTCGTCAGCCAAGCCTTCGCCACTTCCTTGACCGGGAGGCTGGACGCCTTGCCAAGGGACCTCCAAAGGTCCTCCCCTGAAGCGTTGGAGAAGCTGAACCTCTTCAGGTAGTCAGAGACCCCCTTCCTGAATCTCTCCTCCCCGACGTACGACTCCAGCATCCGGAGGACGCTCGCCCCCTTGTTGTAGCTGATCATGTCGAACATGTGCATCGCATCCTCCACCTTCTTCACGTGCGCCTGGACCGGGTGGGTGGTCTTGATGGCGTCGAGGTGCAGGGCGACGAACGTCTCGTCCCTGAGGAAGACGCTCATGGTGTCCCACTCGGGGCGGAGCCTGTCGGTCATCTTGTACCCCATGAATGTGGCGAAACTCTCGTTCAGCCAGAGGTCGTCCCACCACTTCATGGTCACGAGGTCGCCGAACCACTGGTGCGCGACTTCGTGGACCATCGACATGCTCCCCCGGTTCTTTTGGGCGAACGCGCTGTCCTCTGTGACCAGGGCGTAGCTTTCCCGGGACGAGATGGCGCCCCAGTTCTCCATGGCCCCCGTGTGGTACTCTGGGAGAGCGACGACGTGCAGCTTCTTCAGCGGGTATGGGACACCGTAGTAGCGGGCGAAGTCCTCTACCGACCCCGCAGCCATCTTCAGCGCTAACCGGGAGTTGGCGGCCTGGCCGGGTCTGGTGGCCGTTATCACCTCGACCCCGCCTGCGCGGGTCTTTGTCTCCTCGAGGTCCCCGATGGCGAAGAAGAACAGATAGGTTGACATCCTGGGGGTGTCCTCGAACACGTGCCTCGTCCGTCCTGGACCGGCTCCCTCAACCCGTTCAGCGGGGGTGTTCGCCACCACCTTCAGCCCGGAGTCGGTCGTTATCTGCAGCCGAAAGACGGCCTTGTATGCAGGCTCGTCGACGCAGGGGAAGACCGTCCTGGCTTCGGCGGGCTCCAGATCGGTGGCGAGGATGTAATCACTGCCGTACCTGGACTTGTAAAGGCCGAATATCACTTCGTCGGACACCTGCTTCGAGTAGGAAATCCAGACCCTCGAGGCCCTTGAGGGGACTCCTGAGATAATCAACTTTGAACGCTTCTTGTCCACCTTGAACCTGGCGGGCTTCCCGTCGACGGTCACGTTCCGGACCTCGAGCCCCGAACAGTCCAGCGCGAAGGGGCCCCTTGCGCCCTTCACCTCCACGACCTCCTCGCCGTTCACGAAGGCCTTCCGGAAGTCGACGTCTAGGTCCAGGTTGTACGCGAGGATCTCCATGGCCGCTTGCCAGCGCCAAGGGGCCCCGGCGGCCCGCTTAAAGCCTGAGCAGCGGCACTATTCCCTGTCGATGAACTCTTCTGCCTTCGGCGGGTCGGGCGGGAGCCCCTTCCGCTTCCTTATCTCCGTGACCAGCCCCCAGAGCATGTTCTGAGGGACTGCCTGCCAGGTCTTGAAGTGGGTGTTCCAGACGGCTTTCCCGGCCGTGGCCCCCCTCATCTTCTCGCTGAGGTCGAAGGTCTCGGCCGCCGGTATCTCCCCCTCCACGACCGTCATGACCTCCTTCTGGTCTATCCTGACCAGCTTTCCCCTCTTCGCGCTGATGACCCCTGTCACCGCGCCTATGAGCTCTGACGGCCCCTTCACCTCTATGCCCAGGATCGGCTCGAGAAGGGTGGGGTTGGCTGACAGCATCGCGCCGAGTATGGCCCTCCTTGATGCGGGCATCAGCTGGGCGTAGGTCCTGTGGGCGGGGTCCTCGTGGGGGACGAAGTTGGTGAGCGCCACCTTCACCCCTCGCGTGAACTCGTAAGCGAGCGGCCCGTTCTTCATGATGTCATCGAAGCCGGCCCGGATGGAGTCCATTGACTCCTGGAGGAACTGGACCCCTTTGGTGACCTCGGTGAGGATGTTCCCCCTCTCGTCGACTGCCTGGAAGTTGCGAGCCTGGTCGGGGTCCCAGCCGTGGTCCCTGAGAGTCTTGATGACCGCCTTCTTCTCCACGTTCTCCCCGACGGTCCCGTTGCGGATGAGCTCGATGACTTCCGGCTCGAGCGGCTCCACTTCGATGAAGATCTTGTTGTGCCTGTTGGGTGACCGGGACATGATCGGGCCTGCCCGGGTGCGTATGGTCTCCCTGTAGTTGATGATCGGAGGAGAAGTGATGATCTCCAAGCCAGCCTGCTGAATCTGGGTGGTGGCGATCTCGAGGTGAAGGACCCCCATTCCGGCCATCAGGGTCTCCCCGGACTCCTGGTTGATGGTGATCACGAGGTTGGGGTCCTCGATGTTGAGCCTCCGCATGACCTCTACGAGCTTGGGGAGGTCCCTGGGGTGCTTCGCCTCCACAGCCACGGTCACCACAGGCTCGCTGACGTAGTGTATCGACTCGAACGTGGCAACGTCTTTCCTGTTCGCGATGGTCTCCCCCGACCTGATGTCGAGGCCGAGGAGAGCTGGTATGTTGCCGGCAGGGAGAGAGTCGACTATCTCCCTCTGGAACCCCATGAATATCTGCACCGACTGGATCTTCCCCTCCCGCTTCGAGTTGAGCAGATAGATGGGGTCGCCGTTGGAGACGCTCCCTGAGAACAAGCGCCCTGTGGCGACCAGCCCGGCGGCCGGGTCCACCACCACGTTGGTCACCATCATGACGGTGGGGCCGTTCTCATCGCAAGCCAACAGGGCCTTCCCCACGTCGCTGTTGAGGTCTCCCTGGGGCCATATCTTGGGGATGCGGTACGCCTGGGCTACGTGAGGCGGCGGATGGTGCCTGACTACCATGCCCAGCAGAGCCTCATGGAGAGGCAGCTTCTTGCCGAGCTCTTCCGGAGTTGAACTCTGATACGCGTTGATGATGTCCTTGAACGACATCCCGGCGGCCTTCGCCATGTCGAAGTTGAATCCCCACTTGTCCTTCGATGACCCGAACGCGACCTGGGCGTCCTGGACCGAGACCTTCCACTTCTGCTTGTACTCCGGTTCGGCGTATGTCTCGACGAGA
>JAJZOO010000003.1 GCA_021811485.1 archaeon | reverse complement strand
AACAGGATGATGAACGCGAGCATCCCCGCCCCCAGGTAGGAGAAGTAGCTGGTGGTCCCGAAGGTCGCCAGGTTGACCGCGTTGACTTCGGCGGGGGTGACCCCCGGCTGGCTTGCGAAGAGCGCGCCGATGTTGAAGGCCTTGCCGAAGAGGCCCAGCCACACCACGGGCTGGACCAGGGATATGATCAGCTGGATGGGGTTCTTGTACCACTTGACAAGGTCCCTGTTGGTGAGAGCCCACAGCCCGTGCAGGTGGCTCTTGTTCAGCTTGGGAGCGGCCCTGAAGGACTTCTCCATCTCCCTTTCTCGCTCGCTTTCGATGGCCTGCTCCTGGGCAGTCGCCGCCGACCTGGCAGGGATGTCTTCGGCCATGGCCTAGCGCCTCGCCCTCATCAGGGTGACCCTCTGCTTGAACGCGTCCATCTTCCCCGCCTCCTCCTCCCTGAGGCTCCTCCCTGTGAACTCGAGGTACGCCTCGTCGAGGCTGGGCTTGGTCAGCGAGATCTTCGTCACGTGGAGCCCCTTGGACCTGACGAGGTCTATCACCTTAATCGAAGACTCCTCCCCGACCTCCGACTTTATCCTGTACTCCTGGCCCGCCTTCTTCACGTCCTTCACCAGGGGTATCTTCTTGATGTCCTCGGAGATGTCGGGCTCGGCCTCCGCGACCCCTACGACAATGACGTCCCCCCCTATGCTCGCCTTCAGCTCGTCTGGGGTCCCCACCTTCACTATGTGCCCGTGGTCTACGATCGCTATCCTGTCGCAGAGTGAGTCCGCCTCCTCCAGGTAGTGGGTGGTGAGGAAGAGGGTCATCTTGTACTCTACCTTCAGCATCCTGATGTAGCTCCACACGGCTGCCCTGGTCTGGACGTCGAGGCCGAGGGTCGGTTCGTCGAGGAAGAGCAGCTTGGGGTAGTTTATCAGCCCGCTGGCGAGCTCCAGCCTCCGCCTCATGCCTCCGGAGTAGGTGCTGACCTTCCTGTTTGCCGCGTCCTGCAGCTCGACGAGCTTCAGGAGATCCATGGCGTGGGGCTTGGAGTTGCTCCGGGGGATGCCATAGAGGTCCGCGCACAGGACTATGTTCTGCAGCCCCGTGAGGTCCTCGTCGGCTGTGTACTCCTGAGGGACCACCCCGACGACCCTTCTCACCTCGTTGGGGTGCTTGTGGATGTCAAGGCCGGCGATCTCCGCCTTCCCCCCCGACGGCTTCAGCAGCGTTGTGAGCATGCTTATCGTCGTCGTCTTCCCTGCGCCGTTCGGACCGAGGAAGCCGAAGATCTCCCCCTCTTTGATCTCGAACGAGACGCCGTCGACCGCCTTCAGGCTCCCGAAGTTCTTCGACAACCCCTCCGCCTTGACTATGGGCTGCTGGCTCATGACTCTCCCCCGATCTTTGAAAGCCTCTCGGCGAGCCCCCTCAGTTCCCCGCTCGCTTTCACGAGCGATTGGTCCCTGGACCGCGACAGGTCCTCCAGGTATGACGTGTAGCTGGAGATCACTTCTATGGCGTCCTCCACCGAGCGCGGTGCGTGCTCGTGCTGGTCCGCCCAGGGCCAGGGGTGGTCGACCTCTTCTCTTCCGCTGCTCGTAAGAGAGTACTTGTCTTCCTCCGAGCGGGTCAGGACCCCCTCCTCAACCATGCGTTTCAGGAGAGGGTAGACGGAGCCGGGGGAGGGCCTCCACCATCCCTGAAGGTTCGCCTCCATCACGTCCATGATCTCTGCGCCAGACTTTGGGGTGTCGCGGACGATGTAGAGGACCCATCGGCGCAGGCCCTTGTGAGTGCGTTTGGCCCAGTCAAAGTTGAACAAATTCTAGACGTTCCGATATCGGAATCCCGATATCGACAGTATTTGAATCTATCTGAGCGCACTTTGGTGGAGGCGTCAGGACCGAGTCCATGGTGGTGCCGAGGGCATCGCTCGACCCCTCTCAATACCTCCCCGGGACGCCCCCAGACCCGAGTCTGGCGGGGGCGCCTGTGCTCAAATACCTATCCTCCGGTGCCCCAGGTGGCTTGACGGCGTCATGCCAGCTCGGCAGGTCAGGAAGCCGTGGAAGGCTGCAGCGAAGGTCATGGAGTTGACCCCTGTTGGCCCTGTCTCCTGAGACTTTCCTGCTGGTGCTGTCCTCTATAATCTTCATAGGGTTCGTGGGGAACCTTCTCCTGAACAAGAAGGGGATACCCCAGACCCTGTTCCTCATAGCCGCGGGCATCGCGACCCGGGCCTTCGCGGTCCTCCCCACGTCCACGGTCAACGCGATGCTCCCCCTCCTGTCCCAGGTCACCCTGGCCATGGTGGTCTTCGACATAGGCATGAGCATGAAGGTCAGGGAGGTGATTTCGGAGGGGAGGTCGGCGATCACCCGCTCGAGCATCTACATGCTGCTCTCGATCCTGGTTACAGCCTTCCTTTTCACCTCGATCCTGCACTGGAGCCTGTACCAGTCTCTCTTCCTCGGGTCGGTCATCGGCGGAGAGATCTCGATGATCATAGTGCCCTACATGGGGCGCAGGATCTCCCAGCAGGGGCTGGTGTCGAACCTGTCCATGGAGTCAGTCTACGACTCGCTCGTCCTGATCATACTGTTCACCGTCCTCCTGAACGGGTACAACCAGAACGCCCCCCTGGACTACAGCGGGTTGTCCCTCATCTCCTCGAGCTTCTTCCAGCAGCTGTCCATAGGCCTGGTAGGCGGGGTCCTCCTCGGGTTCGCCTGGGTAAGGGTCACCAAGGCGGTGGGGCAGTCGGACTACTTCTACGTCGCGACCGTGGGCTACGTTATCCTCGCCTACGTGCTGATCGGCGACATAGGCGGGAGCGGGGTGATCACGGTCCTGGCCATCGGCCTCGTGATGAAGAACCTCACGGACCTCCCCGCTTCGCTGGGCCTCGGAGTGGCAATGCCCGCCGTCTCGCTGAACTACATCTCGGCCTTCCAGACGGAGATCTCCTTCTTCTTGAGGACCTTCTTCCTCTTCTTCCTCGGGTTCTCTCTCCCCCTCGGGGTGCTCACGTCGCCACAGGTCTACATCGAGTCCCTGGCCGTCGTGGGGGTCCTCGTAGGGACCCGGGTGCTCAGCACCGAAGCGGTCGACTGGAAGAAGTCGGCGAAGGACAGGAGGATCATAGAATCGATGATGGCCCAGGGGCTGACGCCGGCCCTCCTGGCCACGACCCTGATCGCGGACTCGGTGGCTGGCTCCAGCCAGATCCTCCCCATTGCCGCCCTGGTGATCATAGTCACCAATGTGATCTCTGCGGGAGGGGCGAGGCTCTTCTCAAGTCCGAGCGAGGGGCTCGACCTGGGCTCGCTCGCCACCATGGGGCCCCTGGTCAAGGAGCTCAGCGGGATGGTCGACGGGCTGGACCAGAACCAGCTGGAGAATTGGGTTGAGAAGGTCGAGGGAGACGCGAAAGAGGCGGCCCCCGCTGACGTGAGAGGCAGGGTCAGCGTCCCCAGGCCCAGCAGGGGCGGAGAAAAACGGGTGGAGCTGAAAGTCTCCGCCAGCGCGGTCCCCTTCATCATAGAAGCGATCAGGAAGAACAAGGACTCGATGCCGCAGGGCACGAGGTCGTACTTCGAGGCGCTGGAAGAAGTCCTCGCCAAGGAACTAGGGTCCCGCAACCCCTGACAATCCACAGCGACCCGGGCGGATCGCATGGATATCCCCTGACCGAGGATACCCGATGGATGCCAGTTAAATGCCCACCAAGACAGACAGTGGCTCAGGTCTGAAGCATGGCGATATTCTCCGCCCTCCCCGTGGAGGTGGCGTCGCTCGCATACCTTGGGATCCTGCTCGTGGGCGCCAAGTTGGGGGAGGAGACCTTCCGCAAGCTAGGCCTGATCCCCTTCGTCGGGGCGATCATCGTTGGCATCTTCCTTGGTCCAGGGGTCTTCGACGTCGTCCAGGTGCTGCCCACCATCGCGCTCTTCGTCACCATCGGGATTGACTTCCTCCTGTTTGTGAGCGGAGCCGAAGAGTTCGAGGCGGACAGGCTCAGGGGTGTCCTGGCTAAGAGGACGTCCGTCGTGGTCTCCCTGGCTCAGTTCTCGGTCCGTTTCCTCGCTGTCACGGCCGCGTCCTACCTCGTGTTCCACCAGGTGGTGACAGCGGTGGTCATCGGGATAGTGGCCGGGATGAGCAGCGCCGGGCCGCTGTCGAGGCTGCTCACGGACACGGGCCTAGCCAGGACCGCCGACGGGACGGCCATCTTCTCCCAGGTCCTGGTCATAGAGGTCGCGGCCGTGGTCGTCTACTCCTTCGTCTCCGACCTCGCGGGCAAGGTGGTGTCTCTGGCCACCCTCGCGCTGACCGCGGCAGAACTAGGGGGAGCCATCCTGGGCATCGTGGTCTTCGGGAGGTACGTCATGGTCCCGCTTCTGGAGAGGGTCGAAGCCCGCTTCAAGAGCAGAGAGGCTGTGTTTGCGATAATCATCACCATCCTCCTCATCGCAGGGTTCGTAGGGGAGGTCACGGGGTTCAACGCGGCCATTGTGGCCCTCTTCCTCGGGCTCCTGATGCAGAAATTCCTCGCCGCCAGGCCGGTCCTTATGGAGAAGCTCCGGTCCTTCACCTATGGGTTCTTCGAGCCGCTGTTCTTCGCCGGGATAGGGCTGTACTTCGTGCGGGTCACCCCGGCCCTCGTCGTGGCCGCGCTTGCGATATTCGGGGTCGCCTTGGCCTCGGGAGCCACGGTGGGCGGGGCTTCTGCGGGGTTCTTTGGGATCGACCGGTGGAGGAACGCCTTCGGTACATGCGTCAAAGGGGGGGTCGACGCCGCCCTCCTGGTGTCTGCCTTCGCTGCCGGGACGGTGCTGATAGGGGGATTCGCCTATTCGGCGACCGCCATAGCAATCGCGCTGCTAGCGCTCACAGCGCCGTTGCTCTTCAAAGGCCGAGCCCCGCTTGTTCCGATCGACCACCAGGCGGGGACAGAGAAGCAGGTTGTCAAGCAGCGCCTTAGGTCCATGACCGCCGCCGAGATCTGCAAGACCCTGCCCACCATCACTGTCTCCTATTACGAGCCAGCCAAGGACGCCCTGAAGAAGCTCTCCGCCCTCGATGCCAGAGCAGCCGTGGTGGTAGACAGCGAGGACAGGCCGGTCGCCACGCTGCTGATGCATGACATCATCGGCCTCTCCCGGAGAGAGATGGCGACAATGAACGTCTCCGACGCCCCTCTCGCAGACGTGGTGAGGGTGAGGGAGGATGAGCCCGGTCTCAACCTGACGACCACGTTCAGGGAGACCAACGTCCCCATAGTTGCCGTCATAGACGATGAAGGGAGGATGCTTGGGACCATCCTGGAAAGAGAGATCCTCAGGAGGCTGGTCGAGTCCCTCGAGGAGGGGGGCACGTCGGCCCGCGAGCCTGAAACCTAAGCCAGCGCGGGCGGGACCCAAGAAGCTGAGACGCCCGCCGAGGCGTGGGGCCGACTGTCCGGGCGGAACGGTAGGCATCAGTTGCACGACGTCCTTCCTTCGAATCCAAGGCCCTTCAGCGCGAGCTTGAGCGCCCGCATGGCCCTCTTCGCCTTCTGGGGCCTGGCGTTGTACCCCATGTTCCCCAACCTCAGGACCTTACCAGCCAACTTCCCCCAGGACCCCGCGATCATGACCCCGTAGCGCTCCTCCATCAGCCTCAGCAGCTCGGTCTCGGGGACCTGGGCCGGGCGCTTGACCGCGGTCACGGTCGGGGAGTGGAAGGCGTCGCTCCTCGGGTAGGGCTCGAGGCCGAGCTCCCTGCAGCCGGAGAGGACAAGCCCTGAGACCTGCCTGTGGCGTTCGAAGGACCGCGGGAGCCCCTCCTCGAGGACGATGTCCAGGGCCTCGTCCAAGCCGCCGATGTCCGAGATAGAGGGGGTGTATGGGAACAGCCTCCTCTTGTTCCACCACGACTCCCACTGCCAGAGGCTCGCGTAGTACGACGGGATGCTGTCGCCCCGCCGCCTCACGACCTCCCAGGCCCTCTCGCTCACCGAGACCATGGCAAGGCCCGGGGGGGCGCTCAGGCACTTCTGGCTCCCCCCGAGGCAGACGTCGACCCCCCAGGAGTCGGTCTCCACGGGGGTCCCCCCGAGGGAGGAAACGGCGTCGGCGATGAGCAGGACGCCGCGCTTCCGGCAGGCGGCGGCGACCTCCCGCAGAGGGTTAAGGACCCCGCTGGGGGTCTCGCAGTGGACGAAGGTAGCCACTTCGATGTCTCTGTCGACGTCGAGGGCGGCGGACACGGACTCGGGGTCCACAGGCCTGTCGTAGGCCCCCCTGACAACCTCAGGGACGCCCCCGTACATCTTCACGAAGTCGATGAAGCCGTCGCCGAAGACGCCGTTGGTGACAGTCAGCACCTTCTGTCCCCGGGTGACCAGCGACGCGACAGCGGCCTCCAGGCCCAGGAGCCCCTCGCCTGACATGATCAGGACGTCGTTCCTGGTCCTCATCAGCCGCCCCAGCTTCGCCTGGGTCGACTCGTAGAGCTTCGCGAAGGCCGGGTCCAGGTCTGGGTTGGTTATGGGCCGGGCCATCCTCCTCAGCACTCTTGGGGGGACGTCCGTCGGACCTGGGGTGTAGATCATCAATACCTTGGTGCGCCCGAATGTCGGGTGGGGGGCGTGAATCGTTTATACATTGTCTCTTATTCCGAGCCCCGTTTGGCCGAAGAGAAGGTCTTCGTCAGGGAGTCGACCGGCCTTGTGAAGGCTATGTCCCCGCACCACGCTTTCATCTACAACATGATGGCGGTGGGGCTGACCGGTTTCACCGAAGCGGTCCTCTTCAGCTACGGGCCCGCCGTCCTCCCCGGCGGGGACGTCGGCATCGGGATTCTTACCACTGTCCTGGCAGCCGTCCCGTTCTACGTCGTCGTCTCCATGCTCGCGTCGTCGATGCCAAGGGCGGGCGGGGACTACGTGTGGCAGAGCAGGATCCTGAACCCCGCGGTCGGGTTTGCCGCGACGTTCAGCGCCTGGTCGGTATGGCAGTGGTTCTTCTCAGCGTTCCTCGGGTCCGTGATGGTGACCCTCTGCCTCCAGCCCCTCTTCGCGGGGCTCGCTCATGCCACCGGGGTCGCCGGATACGCCTCGCTGGCCACGGAGCTCCAGGCTCCCGCGGCGACCTTTGTGATCACCGCCGCCATCCTCCTGCTGGGGCTCCTCGTGGCGGCCAGGGGGGTGAGGTTCTACGTGAAGGTCCAGTACGTCCTCTTCGGGGGCGCGCTCCTCTCGCTCCTGACAATGCTGGGCCTGCTCCTGGCGAGCACCCACCAAGACTTCGTCAGCAGCTTCAACGCCGCGGTGTACTCTTACAACAGCACGATCGGGCCCGACGCCTACCAGACCATCATCAGCGCCGCCCAGGGGAGCGGAGTAGCACTGGGGCAGAAGTTCAGCGCCTATGAGACGATCACCCTCTGGGCCATCGCCTGGCTGTCGCTGGGGTACGCGGGATGGTCCATCTACAGCCTCGGCGAGATCAAGCGCGCCGGGAACTTCAGGCTGCAGCTCTTCCAGATAGTGGGGTCCTACCTTGCCATAGGCGCCCTCTGGGCCGTCACCTGGTACGCCTATTCCGGGACCGTCGGCCTCACGTTCATCCACGCATTCAACGGGCTCTGGTTCGGGAGCAACCCCGGTCCAGTAGGGGCGGTCCTGAGCGTGGTCCCCGACCCGTTCTTCCCGTACATCATCAGCCTTCTGTCAGGGAACCCCCTCGTCCTCGCGGTGATCTTCATCGGGATGATGATGGGGATATTCCAGGTGGTGCTGATAGTCTACTTCGCCAGCACGAGGATCATGCTTGGGGCCGCCATGGACAGGGTGCTTCCGAGCAGGGTGTCGTCGGTCAGTCCCAGGTCGGGCGCCCCGCTGGTGGCCCTGCTGGTGTCCTTCGCCGGGAGCATGGTCTGGCTGTACTTCGTGGTCTACCAGTTCAACGCCATAGGGTCCTACGTCGCGTCGGCGGGTTTCGGGACCGAGGTCGCATACCTGCTCATCTGCGTCACCGCCATTGTGTTCCCGTTCAGGCTGAAGGACGTGTACGAAGCTTCCCCGGTAAGCAGGTACAAGGTCTGGAAGATCCCTGCGGTCTCGGTGGCGGGAGCCCTCGCCCTGGCGTTCAACCTCTTCCTCGCCTACGAGTACGTGGCGGGGCCCAACCTCTTCCTGACCTACCCCCTTCTGCAGTCGGATGAGTTCGTCCTCGGACTTTTCGTCGCCTGCCTCGTTGTCTACCTCGTCGCCAGGGCGGTCAGAAGGAGGCAGGGGATGGAGCTGGGCCTCTCTTACAGGCAGATCCCGCCCGAGTGAGCATGGGTGGAAGCGGCTCAGCGGGGTGATTCGAACGCGCCCAGCATCAGATTGACGAATCTGTAGCACTGGAGCTTGGCGGCGAAGAAGCCCAAGAGGATGAGCATGACGAGCTCCAGGGTGGCGAAAGAGAATGAAGACGCGAAGACCAGGAGAGGAATGAATGCGACCCTCTCCCGCCTGGACGAGGTGAGCAGCCGAGCCGCCAGGTAGAGGGTCCAGTCTCGGGACTTCCTGGCCTGGGCTTTGGCCCGGGCCCGCCATGCGTCCATCGCCCGCCTGGTGGACGTGGTCTTGACTCTCACGCGCTGACTCGCCCGTGGCTGATATGGCATCGAAGCAATACTTTACCTCTTCGGCTGCCCAAATCCGAAGCTGCTCAGGCTACCGCCATCTAGTCTCCAGCCAAACCCACCATGGTGGCTTGCATGGATAGCACTGTCATGTGGGTCGATAACCATGGTACGGCCCGTACGCTCGCCGCGGTGGATGAGAGCTTCAACTCGGAGAACTTTGACCCTGGCCGGGCCCAGTACCAAGCATTCACGCAGCCCATGGACCGCGATTTCTACTGCCCCTGTCATCCGTGGGCGGAGGGAAGTCGTCGCCCAGGCCGGGCCCCGCTGAGCCGACAGGGCCGAAGCGCATGCAATCCGGTGAAGGGCAGCCTGAACCGCCTTGCCAACCCTTAGATAATGAGGAAGGGCCCAGCCAGCTCAATGGCCCGTGGACACGAGGACTACTCCACAGGGGAGCTGTCTTCTGAGACCTGGGGAGACTTTGAGAGGCTCTTTCGGAAGCCGGGCGAGTGGTCCAGCTGTCAGTGCATGTGGTTCCATCGCCCGGGGCCGCGGCCAAGGGAGGAGGTCGAGGGACTGACTTCGAAGGAGCGGAATGAGAAGAACTTCAGGAATCAAAGGGAGCTCGTGAAGAGTGGGGTCTCGCATGGGATCCTGGTCTACGCGGATGGCGACCCGGTGGGATGGTGCCAGTACGGCGTCAGCGGAGAGTTTCCCCGGATCGACAACGCCGCCAAGTACCGGAACGTGCCGCCTGCGGACGCGGGCGCTGAACTCTGGAGGATCACCTGCTTCTGCGTCGACAAGAAGTTCCGCCGAAAGGGCGCAGCAAAGGCGGGGCTTCAGGCCGCGATGAGTTCGATAAGGAAGAAGGGGGGCGGGACTGTGGAGGCATACCCGACCACCCTCAAGGAGGGCTTGGCCCTGCACCGCGGAACCGTGTCGATGTTCAAGAAGGAGGGGTTTACGGTCGTAGCACCGCTGGGGACCAGCAACAAGGTGGTCAGAAAGAAGGTCTGACGTGGCTCCCCGCGCTGACAATGGACGGCTTCGGTCGAGGCGGTAAACCTCAATGAGAACCAGGACTCAGCAGCCTACCGACCCTGTCGGCGTTCGCCATTGCCAAGCGCTCGAGGAATATCCGACAGTGTGGGTCGCCGCTCTTTTGATGGCCAACCACGGCCTTTGAGCCAGCCCTCGATCACATGAGGGTGCGCAATCTTCATCCTCTCTGTCCCCTTCATACACTCAAGCCATTGGGCAGGGTCCGTCGAGAGACCCGCCAAACGCCCGTACCCCACAAGAGAGGCAAACCTGTACGGCATCGTAACCTTCGACTCCTTGGAATCATACCACTTCTTGACAGGAGGCTACTGAAGAACCGTCTCCGGATGGACCCTTCGTGTCAGTTCTCTGATGTAAGCTTCTTCCAAGCAGTATTCCCGCGGAGGATAATCAGAACTAGGATAAATTAAACCAGGCGCAAAGTAGCCCGGCTAGGATTCGAACCTAGGTCGAAGGCTCCAGAGGCCCCCATCCTTGACCACTAGACGACCGGGCTGCAGTTCGGGGGTGCGACCCCGGTGCCGATAAAAGGGTTCTACCTCTGTTTACGTCGTTTAGCCACTGCCACCGGCCGAGCTGACATGCCGAGCTCCTGCATGACATCCCCCATGGAGCCCAGCGCCCTCCCGAGGACCTCCGGCTGGAGTATTCCGAAGTGGCCTACCCTGATCATCCTGTCCTTGTCGTCGTAGATCCCCCTCGACACCATCACGTGGTGCTCGCTCTCCAGCGTCTTCTGTATAGGGCCCGCCTTCCCATCCTCCACCCAGAAGGACGTGACAGTGTCCGCCCTGTGGCCCTCCTCCGCCACGAACCTCTGGCCCCATTCCTCGACGGCCCCCCTTGTGAGCTCCCCCAACTTCCTGTGCCTTTCCCACCTGTTTTCGATCCCCTCCTCCTTCACTTCCAGGAGCGCCTCCCTCAGCGCCAGCAAGACCTGGGTGGCTGGCGTGGCCAGGTACATCTTCGGGTCGTCCATCACAGGCTTCCACTTTAGGAGGTTCATGTAATAGCTCTCTATCGGGCTCTTGCGCTTCTCCATTCGCTCCATGGCGCGCTTGGACACGGCCAGAAGCACCGCCCCCGGGGCCCCGGCGAGGGCCTTCTGTGAGGCCGTGAACACCACATCCGCCCCGAGCCTGTCGAAGTCCAGCGGAACGCCCCCTATGGAGCAGACCGAGTCGACCACCGCCATCGTCCCGGCCTTCGCGCATTCGTCGACCAGCTCATGGACAGGGTTCAGGACCGAGCTGGAGGTGTCGACGTGGGTGATGAACACCGTCGAGTATTTCGTCTTGCGAAGCCGCCTCCTCAGGGCGTCGGGGTCGGCCGCCTTCCCTCCGGTGAACTCGAGCTTGTCGGCCTTCGCGCCATGGACCTGGTTGAGCATGAGCATCCTTCGGCCGAAGTAGCCGTTGATGAGCGTCAGCGTCCGGTCCCCCCGCGACACCAGGCTGACCACCGACGACTCCATCCCGATGGTGCCGGAGCCGGTGAACACGAACTGCTCCCCCTTCTCGTTCTTGAAGACGTACCTTGCCAGGCCTACGGTCTCCTTGAACATCGAATAGAACTCTGAGCCGACGTGCGGGAGCTGGGGGCCCGCCATGGCGTCCCTCACCCGCTCAGACAGGTTTGTCGGACCGGGTATCAGCAGAAGGGTGTCGTCCAAGTCAGAATCGCCTCCTTCGTCTTCACCCCGGAGCGTAAAAACCCTCCCCCTATCTGATGTGGTCGAGGACCTCCGTGAGAGAGTCGATGTGTATGATCTCCGGGTCAGGGACCCTGGTGGTGTGGGCGAGCATGAATCCGAGCCCCGCCGACTTCAGGAAGGCGAGGTCGTAGATGGTGTCCCCGACGGCTATGGTCCGCTTGGCCGGGATCCCGACCTTCTTCAGGAGCTTGGCGTAGGCGAGGTCCTTCCTGGTCGGGTCGACCCGGCCCACCCCCATAGGGAGCAGCTTCCCTGCCCGGTCGAACTTCAGCCCGTTGGCCACCCAGTGGTCGATCCCTAGCGCCTCAGCGACCTCCTTGGCCAGGATGTCGATCCCGGCCGTAACCAGCGCGGTCTCCATCCCCCGCGCCCTGAGGCCCTCGAAGAGCCGCGGGGCCTCCTTCCTTATCCTGTACCCGGACAGTATCTCTGCCACACGGTCCCGGGTGACCCCCTTGGGCCAGCAGGCGATGTCCCTGCGCATGAACTCGTTGTAGTCAATCTTCCCCTCCGTGTAGAGCCTCAGTGACGCCTCGCCAAGGTGCTCGGTCCCGAAGGCCCTGTGCAGGGCCACCCAGCTGCTGTTGTGCTCGAGGACCGTCCCGTCAAGGTCGAAGGCGGCCAGCCTGAACTGCGTCATATCCTGTCCTTGACCGGAACGCCCATCAGGTTCATCGCCTCCGCGAGCACCCTGCTCGCCGCGTCCACGAGGGCGAGGCGCGCATCCCTGGTGTCCGGGTCGGGCTCCTGGTTGACCGGGACGCTCTCGTAGAAGTCGTTGAAGGCCATGGCGAGTTCGTGGGCGAACTTTGCTATCTCCCTCGGTGAGAGAAACTCCCCTGCTGTCTCGGCGGCGAGGTCGAGGGTCGACATCTTCTTCGCTAGCTTCGCCTCCTGCGGCTTGGCCAGCTTGGCGGCTGCCTCGAGGGAGATCCGTGGGCTCCCTTCGGTCTTGCCGAGGATTCTCCTCGCCCTGGCGTAGGTGTAGATGAGGTAGGGGCCCGTGTCCCCCTGGAACTGGAGGGCGTCGTCCATGTCGAACACTATCATCTTGTCCGGGTCCTGCTTGAGTAGCTCGTACCGCAGCGCCGCCACCGCCACCGCTTCGGCTACCCCTTCCACCCACTCCTCCGCCTCCGATATGTTGCGCTTCCGAGTCTCCGCCTTCGCCTTATCCTTCAGGCGCTCGAGGACAGTGTCGACGTTTACGTACAGCCCCTTCCTCCCTGACATGTGCACGAACTCCCTGTCAATCCCGAATCCCAGCTGTGAGGCGGTCTTCTTCGACAGGGCGACCACTTCGTAGCTCCTGTGCATGTACCTCCTTGACGCCCCTTCCCTGAACCTGTCGAGGACCTTCGACACGATCTTCTGCAGGTAACTCTGTCGGGTGTCGATCACAGAGACCGCGAGCTCCGCCCCCCCGAAGTGGACCTTTGCCTTCCCGCCGCTCAGCGTCGTGGAGTAGAGCTCCCGCCCCGGCTGCTCTTCGGAGTATACCTCGTATCCGAAGGGGTCGCCTATCAGGCCTATCTTCCAGGCCGCGTAGGGTATGTCCTTGGCGACGTACACCGCGGTCCCGTCGGACCTCACGACCACCTTCTCCTCCCCGGTGTCCGGGTCAGGAATGACCCAGCACCCCTTGTTCTCCCCCTCCGTCTGGAACCTGACGTACCCGATCTTCTTCAGCGACTCGAAGATCTTCTCCCACATCCCCGAATGGACCAGCTGCGACTCCCAGTTGAGCAGGTCGTAGGTCGCACCCAGCCTCCAGCACGTGGCGAGCTGGGCGGCGAGTATATTCCTTACAATTCCCCTGGTGTACTCTGCGATCTCGCCCTCGCCCTTCTCGATCTCCTTCAGCACCAGGGACTGCTTCTCCTTCAAGGACGGGTTTGTCTGGTACTCCCTGGTCACCCTGGTGTAGACGTTGTCGCCGCAGTAAACGTCGTACTTCGACCCCGGGGGCGCCTGGTCAGGGAGGTCCAGGAACTTGAAACCGACTATGATGTCCGCCACCTGGGCTCCCGAGTCGTCAACGTAGTTGAGCGCCTGGACCCTCTGGCCGAGGTACCGCAACACCCGTACCAGCGAGTCGCCGAGCACGAGGTTGCGGGCGTGCCCGATGTGCAGGGCCTTGTTAGGGTTGACGTTGGTGTGTTCGACGGCCACCAGCTCCCCCTTCTCCTTCGTTGCCCCCAGGTCCCCTGCCAAGATCCCCTCGACGGCGTCGTGGATGAACCTGGGGCCCTTGATGCCGAAGTTGACGAAGCCCCCCCTGTGCGGGGATACGCCCCCGATGTACTTCGAGCGCTTCGCCAGCTCCATGGCCTTGGCGCCGATCTCGACGGCTAGGTCCCCGGGCTTCTTCCCGGACTCCTTTGCCAGCCTGATGGGGACGGCGCTGGCCAGGTCCCCATAGCTGTCGTTGGGGGGGAGGGAGACGTCGACCTCGGCGTCCTTGTACCCCAGGGCCCTGCAGGCGTCGGCGAGGACCTCCTCGACCTCGGCCTGGAATTCGAGGAACTTCAAGGTCGGTGCGTCCCTCCGCCCGTCACGATAAAGCTATCTCGGCCGCTCCGGCTCGACCGGACTGGAGGACTTGGAAGAGGTCGAAGGGCTGAATCGGAGGTACGGCGTATTCAGGGCCGCCGAGTTCGGGATAGCTGGAGCTGTGGGGTTCCTGGTCGCCGAGGGAATCACGGTGGCCGGGCTCTACGCGATCTACGGAGGCGCGGAAGTGCCTGGGGGAGTCTACGGCTCTCCAGTCCTGCTCGCCCTCGACGTGGTCGCCTTCGTGGTGGGGGTGACCGTGGGGTTTGTCGTGAACGAAAGGACGACGGTGAGGAGGACGGTCGAGGGCGAGAGGGGCGGCGTCAGGAGAGCTCTCGTCCGCCTGGCGAAGTTCCAAGGCGTCTACGCCGTGGGGAACGCGATTACCATCGGAGTGCAACTGATCCTGCTGGCCGAGTTGGCGCTCTCCCCCGCGGTCGGGAACATAGTAGGGGCCGTGGCCGCCTTCCCGGTGAGCTACCTCATCTCCATGAGGGTGGTATGGAAGCCTTCCGGGGCAAGCAGCTAGGCCTGCTTTGACTGAAGCGCGTACATCTCGGCGAATCTCCCCCCCGGGACTGAAACGAGCTGATCGAAGGCCCCCTCCTCCACCACCCGCCCAGCCTCAAGGACCACTATCCTGTCCGCCAGCCTGATGGTGGAGAGCCTGTGGGCCACCATGATGGTGGTCCTGCCTTCAATCATGGTCGCGAGGGACCGCTGTACCTTCAGCTCGGTAAAGGGGTCGAGCCCCGACGTCGCCTCGTCCAGGATGAGGACCTTGGGCTCCCTCAAGATCGCCCTGGCGAAGCAGATCAGTTGCTTCTGGCCCATGGAAAGGTTTGTGGCTCCCTCGGCTAGCATGGTGTCGTACCCGTCGGGGAGGGAGGAGACGAACTCGTCCACCCCCAGCGCCAGGGAAACAGCCTTGACCTCCTCAAGGGAGGCGCCAGGCCTCCCGTACCTGATGTTGTCCGCGATGCTGGAGGTGAACAAGACCGGGTCCTGTGGGACGACGCTCATACGCGCCCTGAAGTCCCTGAACCTGAGCTTCCTCAGGTCGACCCCTCCTACCAGGACCGATCCCCGCTGAGGGTCGTAGAAGCGCTGGACGAGGCTGACTATGCTCGACTTCCCTGCTCCTGTCGCGCCGACGATGGCCACCACCTCCCTCGGGGCGACATTCAGGTCCACGTCGGTGAGGACCTGGACTCCCTGGGCGTATCCGAAGGTCACCCCTCTGAGCTCGACCCCCCAGTCGGACTGTGGGTCTATTGGGGAGGGGTCAGCGGGCTCCTTGACCTCCACCTCCGTGTTGGCGAGCTGCGTCACCCTGTCGAGCCCCGCAACCGCCGACTGGAAGGAGTTGTAGAACGTGGTGAGCTGGATGATCGGGTTGAAGAAGGCGTTCACATAGAGCATGAAGGTCACCAGGGTCCCCACCAGGAGGTGGCCGGCGAGTATCTCCGTGGCGCCGTACCAGATGACGAGGGCCAAGCCCACCGCCTCTATCACCTGCACTATGGAGTTGAAGGCGGACGTGTACCTGTTGGCCCTCAGGTTTGCCTGCATGTTCTCGTTGTTCACAGCGTCAAAGTTCTCCGAGACCCGCTCTTCGCTGACGAAAGCCTGGGTCACCCTCACCCCGCTTATCCCTTCCTGGAGCTTCGCCGTCACCGCGGCGATCTTCTTCCTGGTCTCCACGAAGTTCCTGGAGATCCGCCCCTGGAAGACGAAGGTGGTCACGACGAGCGCGGGGATGACCACGAAAGAGACTAGGCTGAGGTCGACGTTGAAGAAGAGCATTATGACCACTATGGACGCGATGGTCAGGAAGCCCGAGAGGACCTGCGGGAGCTGGAAGGTGACGAAGTCCTCCACCGCATCCACGTCGTTCATGATGTACGACATTATACGGCCGGTCTCTTTGGAGGAGAAGTAGGACGGGGAGAGGCGCTGGAGGTGGTCGAAGGCGTCTCTCCTGATGTCCCTGAGCGAGTTCTGGCCGACCACCTGCATGGTGTAGGTCCGCCTGTTGTCAGCCACGTAGTTGGCGGCGTAGAGCAACGCGTAGGACCCTGTCAGGATGGCTACCGCGCCGTAGTTGGCGGCCAGCATGTCGTCGACCGCGAAGCCAAGGAGGATGGGGCCGACTATGCCTGCGCCTGCTATGAAGAGCAGCCCCGCCAAAGTTATGGTGAGATCCCTGCGATACCCCATGACGTACCTCACCAGCCTCCGGATGAGGTAGCCGTCGCTGTACTTCCTGTCCTTCCGCACGTCGGGGTCGTCGTCGCTGATGTACATTCCGCGCGTGGCCACTAGCGGTCGGCCTCCGTTGACGGGACGTCCTGAGGGGCGTACTGAGACTGATACAGCTTGGCGTAGGTCCCGTTGTGCGCCAGCAGCTCCTCGTGGACCCCGTCCTCCACGACCCTGCCGCCGTCGAACACGACGATCCGCTGGGCCAGCCTGAGGGTCGAGAGCCTCTGAGTTATGATGATCGTCGTCCTCTGCTTGACCACCTCCTTCAGTGCGTCTGAGATGGCGTACTCGGTCCCCGCGTCGACGCTGGAAAGGGAGTCGTCGAGGATGAGGATTCTGGGGTCGGTCAGGAGCGTCCTGGCTATGGCGATCCTCTGCTTCTGGCCTCCTGAGAGGGTGACCCCCCTCTCCCCCACCCGGGTCTCGTATCGGTCGGGGAACCGCTCGACGAATTCATCCGCTCGGGCGAGCCTACAGACCCTCTCCACATCATCCTGGCTGGCGTCGGTCCTCCCATAGCAGACGTTCTCCCTGATTGTGGCCGAGAAGAGGAAGATGTCCTGGCTCACCAGCCCCACGGACCCCCGAAGCGACTTCAGGGTCACGTCCCTGACGTCCATCCCGTCTAGCTTCACTGCCCCGCCGGTCACGTCGTAGAACCTCGGGATGAGGTTGGCCATGGTGGTCTTCCCCGAACCTGAGAGCCCGACGAAGGCGACCACCTGGCCGGGGGGGATTTCGAGGTCGACCCCCTTCAGCACATCCCGCCCGGCGCGGTAGCCGAACCTCACATTCTCGAACCGTATCTCGCCCTTGACCTCCCCGAGCTGCGCCGCCCCGGGCTTGTCCTTCACATCCGCCTTCGCGTCAATCACCTCGAGTATGCGGTCGAAGCCGGCCATGCCGTTCTGCCCGATGAGGATGAGCTGCCCCAGGAACCTGCTGGGCCCGGACAGCAGGGCGAGGAGGTTCGCTGCAGCCACCAGTTCCCCAAGAGTGATCGTGCCCGCTATGACGCGGCCGCCCCCCAGGTAGTACAGGGCAGCCAGGTCGAGGCTGATGACGAGGCTCAGGAGCGGGACATACACCGCCCTGATTGCGGACGAGCCCACTATTCCGTCCCTGTACGCCTGGTTGGTGGCCGCGAAGCGAGAGACCTCCCCCTCTTCGGCTGTGAACGACCTCACGATCCTGGCGCCGGTGACGTTCTGCTGGAGCACCGAGTTCATCGCGCCGTAGTTCCTGCGGGTGAGCCGCCAGAAGGGTCCCTGGGTCTGGCTGAACTTCCAACTGAGGAAGAGGATCACTGGGAAGACCACGGTGACGATGGCGGCGAGGTAGAGGTTGAGGTAGAACAGGGACAGGATAACGCCCCCGACGAGGAAGGTGTTCGACAGGAGCTGCCCGAGCCCGAACGCGACGAACCTGCGGACGGCCTCCACGTCCCCCGTCGCCCTTGACATCAGCTGGCCGGTCTCGTTGCGGTCGTAGAAGCTGAATGACTGTGACTGGATCGAGGTAAAGATAGTGTTCCTAATGTCGTAGATCAGCTTCTGGCCCAGGGCCTGACCTCCGTAGCTCAGCCCGAAGCTGAAGGCCGCGGACGCCGCGCTGACGGCGACGATCTCTACCGCGAGGTAGGCCACGGACGAGACGGGAGACTTCGCCACTATGTCGTTGACCGCTGCGCCTGTGAGGAACGGTACGAGCACCCTGAATCCTGTGAGGGCGGTGACACAGACGCCCATCACGGTGGCTATCTGCCAGTGCCTCTTCACATAGACGAGGAGACGTAAGTACTTCTCGAGCATTCCAGGGACCGTTGGCTTGCTCCCCTCTCGACTCTTCTTAAAAACGGCGAAAGTCCCGATTTAAAGCGGGCAGGCCGGGTGGGGCGACATCAAGACTTGAACGGGGACCAGGCAATTTCGAACGGCCGACCGACCGACACTCGCTCCCTGACCTACCTCGCAGTGCTCCGGGCCCTCAGGAGCGTCGCCGCGGGGATGGTCAACGTCGCGTTCCCGTTCTTGGTGCTAACAGAGCTGCACCTGGGGACGCTTCTCCTCGGGTTGATGTACGCCGCCGCGACCGTCGCGACCGCCCTACTGGGGCTCGGGATAGGGATTGCCGCGGACCTGGTGGGGAGGCGGATATCGTTCGTTGTAGCCGTAGTACTCCTCCCGCTGTCTGCTTTCCTGGTGGTGGCGAGCACCAGCGTCCCCTCGCTCTTCGTCGCGGCAGTCATCGGCGGGATCTCAGCCACGGGCTCCCTCCCCGGAGGGGGCGTGGGAGGGGCGGCCCAGCCCATACAGTCCATACTCACCACGGAGCTCACATCGAGGAAGGACAGGACGAGGTACTTCTCGCTCATGGCGTTCATATCCGGCATGGCCTCCGCCGCCGGGGCCTACCTCGGCGGCTTCGGGGCAATCCAGGACGTGTTCGCGGTCGCCGCTGTCCTTGGCGCTGCCTCGGTGCTGTTCATCCCGCTGGTGAGGGTGGAGAAGTCGGCCCGGCGCCCGTTCAGCATGAAGTCGAGGCGCGCCATAGGCAAGTTCAGCCTCACGGGCATGTTGAACGGCCTTAGCCAGGGCCTGGTCACGCCCTTCCTGATCCCGTTCTTCATCGTCCTCTACTCAGTTACCAGACAGGAGATGAACGTCTTCGCCGCAGCCTCCGGGCTCACAGGCTCCTTCGCCCTCCTCCTCGCCCCCAAGATAGAGAGGAGGCTCGGCTTCCTCCGGGGGATGGTGGCGACCCGCGGGGTTTCAGTCGTCCTGTCCGTCCTGATGCCCCTGGTCCGCCTACTCCCGGTGTCCCTCGCGATATACCTGCTCTTGCCCGCCACCAGGGTGATGGCGCTCCCCGTCCAGCAGGCGGCCATGATGGACATGGTCTCGGAGAACGAGAGAGGGACGGCGTTCGGGATAAACCAGACGACCAGGCTGGTGGCGTCGTCGGGCGGGACTTACTTCTCCGGGTTCGAATTCGCGGCAGGGGAGACCGACCCGGTGGCCATAGACTATCCATTCGCGCTGTACGCGGTTGTGCTGGCTCTCAACCTGGGCCTCTACTGGTGGTTCTTCAGGCGGTATAGGCCCCCGTCGGGGGTTAGAGCTGAACCCGGTAAGTGAGGAAGGGCGCGTGCTTAACTCACCGGTTTCGGTGGGGTGGGGTGGGCCCGTAGCCCAGCACGGACAGGGCGTCAGCCTCCGAAGCTGAAGTGCGAAAGCTCAGAGACCGTGGGTTCGAATCCCACCGGGCCCGGATTGAATTGAGCCTTTGCAAGCTCCATTCGACCAACGGGACTGGATTCTATCATAGAACCGGCCCGGCTGGGCCAGCCTGGCACCCATAGTTCGATCCCTTGGACGGCATGCTCTCGAAAGTGCGGTGAGCCCTAGGCGCGGCTAGAAGCTCGAAGCGGAGGAGTAATTTATAACGCGTCGGGCGTCTATTGGGCCGTGACGCGCAGAATCACAGCCAACCTGTACATGACCCTCGACGGCTACGGCGAATTTCCCAAATATCCCGGCTCAGACTTCGTCCCCGCGGAACCTGACGAGCTGTGGAAGGGGTGGTGGTCCGACCGCTACAGCTCGGTGGACACTGTCATCATGGGGCGGCGCTCGTTCGAAGGGCACCGAGATGTCCATTCGGAGAAGGCCAGGAAACCCGACGACCCATGGTACATGTTCGACTACTCGCGATGGCTCGACCGGGTCCAGAAGGTCGTATTGTCGCGCACCATGAAGGAGACTGGATGGCAGAACTCGAGGATATTGTCAGGTAACCTGAATGAGGTCGTTGCCAAGCTGAGAGCGGAACCAGGGAAGGACATCATCGTCGAGGGCGGGCCGGCGCTGGTGCATGACTTCATCGCGGCCGGCCTCGTCGACGACTATCGGATGGGCGTCTGGCCAGTCATCCTCGGAAAGGGCAACCATTACTGGGGCCCGTTGCTGGCCCAGCAGACCCTGAAGCTGGTCGACATGAAGGCGCTCCCCTACGGTGAGCTCTTCCTACACTACGAAGCGGTGCGGTAGCGGTGCGACCATCGGCAGACTTGGGCCGCTGTGCGTCAAACGAACTTTGGTTGTAACCAGACTGTTCGACTCCAGGCCCGCGAGCTTTGGTCCTGGAAAACTTGGAGCCCAACAATGATCAACCTGTTCCTCGGCTGCGCTCCCTCTGCCTCTCTCGGTCCCATCAGGCATCACGAGCCGGCTAAACGCCTTGTGCGGGGTGGTGAATCTCTCCGCCCCGTGTTAGGGTGGGCTCTCATCTCCCGACTGGATCCAGGGCAGAATCACGCACATACAGGGCTTGGTCGAGCCTGCGATTCGCCTTGCCAGCACGCGACCTGCGCCCTAAAGCTTGCTCGCTCGCGCCTGCAGGTTTCCGATTATGTCGTGCCCGTGAGACGCCAAGAGAGAGCCTGCCCGGGTTCTCTTGACCAGGGCTTTGAACGCCTCCTTGATCTCCTTCCTCTCAGAATCTTTGAGCTCTTTAGAATAGGCATCGTACGGCGGTCCCTGGGTGTACCAGTCCGGCCACAGCAGCAGATTTCCCTTTCTGTCCCCCGCCGCGATGTCCCCGGTCAGGAGCTCTTTCTCCTCGGTCAGGAGGACATGCTCTGACCCGGATTTGTAGGCCCGGAACCCCAGGACGCTGCCGGCCCTGTAGATCTCGAAGTCGCCTATGCCCTTCACCTTGACGGCCTCCCTCGGATCCACCGAGTTCGGGTCCTGCTCAGGTAGATACGCGGGTATGCCAGCCCTTTTGCGCAGGAACGCCGCCGCCCTCGTGTGGTTTTGGGTGGTCAGAAGCACGGCTTCGGGTTTGCCGAATTTGGCCGCTGCGTCGATGAGCCCCGGAACGAGCGGCGGGTCCACAAACACGACGCCTGTCTTTCTGACGAAAAGATGGCCCACCATCACCCAGTCGTCGGCAGGGTCCGTGGTGGACCAACTGAAGGCCCCATCTCTTATGGATGTGAACATAGGTTCAGGCATCGGCCGGAGGGCAGCGTTGCAAGCTTAAGGTTTGAGGCGTCACCCGAGTAGTTCGGCCCTATGCGCTCAGAACCGAATGAAGCCGAACCCCATCGCCCCGCATGAGGTCCGTCGCACCCTCAACGAGTTGCTAGCGCGGCTTCGGTCTCAAAGAAATTTCCATAGCTCTCGACCTGTTCCCTGACTTCGGCCATTTGGCTTGCACTGAGCTTGCGGAAAGGAGACAGGGTGATGACTAGCCCCGCCTTGGCGCGCGCCCGCTTCCAGACGCCCGCGACGGTCCCGTCGACAACCAGGGTCGGAAGGAAGATTCCGTTGCTGTGCACGACCACGTCGGCGTTGCGGTTCCGCCGGGAGAGTGTGGGATCTCAGGTTAACACTTGGCATGCGATTGGTCAGCGGGCCCCCAGTAACGTCCTCGCGCTCTCCAACTTTAGGGACCCGGGCGTAAACGTGATGAGCCTCGGTCAGCCGCTTCGGTGATTCGGCTCGCGCGATTCAAAGAGAGCGGCCCGACTCCGTCCCGTCCTCGACGCATTTGGAAGAAGTACGGGTCGGGGCAACAAAGGACAGTTAGGGCGTGGCGAGGGCAGAGTCGTCGCCGGACTTCTTATGTCCTGAGCGCTCGCCATTCGCTAGGCCACCCGCCTGGCGAATATCTCCATCCGCTCAGCAATCCTGCCGACAGAATTAGGCAGAATAATAGGAGAGAATTCGGAGAATCCAGCCTCAGCGTACTTTTCGTATTCATCCTGGACCTCGTCTGCAGTCCCGATGATTGCTTCAGGGCTCTCCCTCCTCATCCTCTCGACGAATTCTTCCTTGCTCTCCCCTTCTTTCCTTCCGTCCGAGCGCTCCAACTCGTCCACCAGTGAGTCTTCATCCCCTGCCATCACGACGAAGTGCTTGAGAACTGGCGTCACGGCTTCTCTGTCTCTGCCCGCCCTCGCGGCCGCTTCCCGGGCGATTTCGAGTTTCGCCTGAGCCTGCGCTGGGTTCGCGCAATGGATGTTAATCACGTCCGCGTATCTTCCAGCTAGCTCTAGAAGTCGCCTTGATTTTCGCTCTCCAACCCAGATTTGTGGGAACGCGTCAGAGAGGTTGAGGGTTGAGCCGTTCAATGTATAGAACCTCCCCCGATACGAGAACCCTTTCCTGTCCCTGCTCAGCCCGCTGATGATTTTGAGCGCCTCTTCGAAGGCGTCAAGGCGTTCCGGCTTTGTGATGAATCTGAAGCCGTGTGACGAATACTCGGTCTCCGCTCCGCTTCCTACCCCCAGGCAAAGGAACGACCGTCCGCCGCTGAGGGCATCCAAAGAGAGGGCGGTGTTTGCCAACACCGCAGGGTGTCTGACGGTGGCGCTCGAAGCCATGGTCCCGAGATGAATCCGTGAAGTCGTTGGGACGAGCATTGAAAGCACCACGAATGGGTCCGGCCGACCGTTTGACTCACCGGGGCTGGAGTAATGTTCCCCTATACCGATGCCGTAGTATCCCAATTCCTCCGCCCTCCGCACGATCTTCGACGTTGCGGCAAAGTCATTCATATCGACAACGAGCGGAAGATAGTACCTTGCCTTCAAAGTCGCCTCGTCGTGCGTTCGGGACGCTTTTGGCTTTTTCTCCACCCAAGTAAGATACGCAAACGAATCAAACTCGCGGGCCGGGAAGCACGCGCGCATGGTCGAATGGCATCTTCCACACACGGAGTGGGCGGCTTTCAAATACGCGCACGCCAAAGCCTGAGCACAGCGATAGGAGTGGGTAGCGACTGTTCGATCTGCACCGGAAAGGCCGACCAGGACTTCCGTCGAATCGAAGTTTGGTCTAATGAGAGGTGGAGGCTGACGATGAGCACCTATAGGATGGTGAGGGGGTTCTGCTATCTCGAGCCGATCAAGCACGTCCCGCAGGTCGCCGACCTCGAAGGAAAAGAGGCTGAGGAGTTTGGCCCTGTGATATCCCGCACTGCGAGGGCGATCAAGGCAGCGACGGGGGCGAAGCTGGTCTACGTCTACATTTTTGGGGACCACATCCCTCACCTCCACGTACACCTGGCTCCTCACGCCGACGGAGACGTGTTCGTGGACGACGTCATCAAAGCCGGCGTCAAGCCGGACGAGCGCACAATGGGACAGGAAGAGCTCATCCCGCTGTCGAAAGCGATAAGCGACGGCATGGACACGCTTCCGAAAGGTCCCTGACGCCGAAGGCCTTGCCACCAGGCGCCTGCGGGCCGTCATACACAACGCTAACGTCGGCCTGGGACCTGCGATGAGACATCTGACGTCGAGTGGCCCAGGCAGCCGGAGCCCCTCGCAGGCGACCTGGGGGGTGGGCCAGGCACAACCGCCCGTCGGACTAGTTCTGAATCCCAGATTGTCCCATCTGCGCCGACCCCCCGTAGTCCGAGCTCCCAACCTCGACGGAGCGACCATGATGCCCAGCCTCACGGAGCGCGAGGTGCCTTGGGGCACCCAGGAACTATATTCAGGCCGGGGCCGCAGTCCAAGGCGGCCAGGAGCCGAGATGTGGCATAACCGGTGTCGGTCCTCCATGACGTTCATCGGGCCCGGGGAGGAGACCTGCCATTCGACCAGATGTGCACGGGATATGATGGGTGGATACAACTTGGCTGTGCCCAGGATCCGTTGCACCTCCTTTTTCTAGCCCCGATCCGAGCAACCCGAGAGGCTTTGAGCGAAGAAGGGAGAGCGCCTGCGCTGGAGCCAATTGTGGCTCACGGGTCAAGGATGAGCTGGGCAGGGATCATGCGTCCAGGGGACGAATTCAGCCCCGCGTACCGGTCCAGGCTGGCGGTGCTCACTGCAAACTCCGGGATGCGCCTCGGGCGGTATTACGGCGCCTGGTCTAGCAGGTATCGCCGGTTCACCACCAACCTGAGCACTCCTCAGATTTTCGCCCGCGCTCTCAAGCCGGGCGACAGGCCGGGCGAGGGAGTCCAGTGTATCCTTCACTGGGTGAGCCGAGAGGATATGATCCGAATAGGGAGCGGCAGCGTCAGCCACGGGGACGGTTGGCCTGAGGACCTGTGGAAGATTTTCACGTCAGAGCTTGAAAACCTTCCCCCCGGCTCAGTCTGCGAGAAGCTCCGCAGCTTCGCCGACTCCCGCATGAGGGAAGACGAGCCAATCGTCGCAGAGTGGCGCGCTCTTCTGCAAGGGGCGTCGGGCATTGGAGGGGCTTCGTTGGTCGGGAGGGGTTGGATCCCAGTCCCGGCAAAGCTCGACGCCCAGCAGGGGCCAAGGGCTTGCGTGGTTTCCTGGTCTCCTAGCGGTCTCTCGTTCAGGTCGCTCCAAGAAGCGCTCGATTCAAACGACCCAGAACTCGGCCGCCCAGACCTGAGGAGCCAGGCGAAGTATTATCTCGAATGCATGCTGGCAAAGCTGCACGGGGTGGCGTTCGGTCGAGAGGACGCCATTGAAGATGCCAACTTCGAAAAATCACCGGCGTTCGCCGACCTGGTAGGCAGATACATGGCTAATGAGAGAGACCTGATCTCGAATCCCGAGTTTGGCCGCCTCGACAGGTACGACAGGCCACCGGCCTGACGAAGTCCTGCATCATGGAAAAGACTGCTGCTGCGTCCATGGTCCAATGCGTCACTGCCGAGAGCCGGCATTCTCCTATTCAACAACTCGCCCAGGACGATGAACGAGAGGCATGCGGACGTTTGCTTCCCCGACCTGATGGGGAGGCCTGACTTCGCAGGGTTCAACGGCAGGGAAGAACATTCCACGAAGTGAGGGACCGTTTCGAGCACCATTGGACGCGCAGGGCAAAATGCCATCTTCTCAGCGCCGTCGTTGAGACTTCAATGGTCCCGTTGAAGGCCTTTAATCTTCGTCCTGGTGTTGACCCCGCCTCATGGAGTCTGACAATTCCAGAGAACAGGAGACCAAAAGGTTGCTGACGAGCTACTACGAAGGGCTGGCGAAGAAAGAAGGCTGGGGCCGACTTCTGTCCGACGGATTCCTGCTCAGCGGGACGGTGGCGAAGGAGTCAAGAGGAAGAGAGGAGTATGTGGCCAACGCCTTCTTCAAGGCCGTCCAAAGCCTCGATGTGAAACAGCTCATTGCGGAAGGCCATCATGGCTTCGCGGTTGTGAGTTACAAGTTGAAGTCCTCCAGAGGCACCCCCTTTACATGTGATGTCGCAGAATACTGGACAGCCAAGAACGGCAGGCTCGACTCTGTCGCAATATACTTCGACACAGCCGCATTCTCTAAATCGATGGCACAATAGGGAGCGTGGAAGGATTGGCAGAGTCGCGCTCAGACTCTCGCGCCAGCTAGTTCGGACCCGCGTCCGGGCATGAGGCCCGTGGCTTGAAGCCCAGGCAGACCGACCCCCGCGCCTCCGATGTCGACAGGAGAGAGCCGAAACCTGGCGAAGAGCGCGATGCCAGCTCCCCCCAGATGCTAGGGCACAGGAACGGCTTGGACAGGCGCATCGGCGGGGACCGAACTCCTCCCCCTCTCCGGACGCGGCATTTCGTCCTCTCTGGCGCCCTAATGTTTTCAATTCTGAGAATCGACCTGATGTCTTATAACGCCGCGGCGGGCCGGGTTTAGGCAGTTGAGCACGAGGACTACCCTAATCGGAGGGCTCACCGTGGCGGTGCTCGCGGTGGCTCTTATCCTGTCAGGCTTCGGCGCTGCCCTCGCGGTGGGGGGCGTAGGGTCCAAGGCGGCGTCTACCACCACGGCGACGACAGCGGGGAACTCCACGTCGGCCGCCCCCTATGTCCTGACGCTGGTGTTAACCACGAACAGCGTCTTCAACTCCACGGTCCAGAGCCAGCCTGCGTTCTTCGTCCTGGGTCCGAACGGCCTGCAGTCAGCGGCTAACTTCACCCTACCCGCGAACCGCCTGATCAAGATGGTGATAATCAACTACGACGACGGCAACGCGTCCCTGGTCATCCCTGGCGACAACGTCGTGTCCGGGACCACTGGGAACAGCATCTTCGTGGCATCCAACGATAACGTCAACGCCAGCCAGGGCCCGTCCGGGATAGCCCTAAAGGGCGGAGAGAACCTGACCTCTGTCCCCTCCTCAGAGATAGCCCACACCTTCACCGTTCCCGCGCTGAACCTCAACATCCCCATTCCCCTGAGCTCGACCGTCGTCGCTTACTTCAGGGTGGGCCAGGCGGGGACCTACTTCTGGTTCTGCGAGACCCGCTGCGGGTTCGGCCCCGCTGGGACCCTCGGAGCCATGTCAACCCCTGGCTGGATGACGGGCTCGATGGTGGCGAGCTGAAATACTTACCAGGCCGCTCCTTGGAGCTGTGGTCGATTCAAGGTGAGCTCGGAGCAGATCGGGGGCCCCCCCTTCGAGAGAGAAGAGGACGAGTCCAGGCGCGAGTTCCTAAAGATAGCTGCCGCGATCTCTGGCGCCCTGGCGCTGGCCGGGATTGCCTCGGTGATGAAGTCGGTCGTGATCCCCGCGGTCCCTGGAGCGTCGAGTACGCCGACGGAGTTCCCACGGGTCAAGGTTTCCAGCGTGTCGGAGCTCTCGACCGGGACGGCCGTTATCTTCAACTACCCGCTCAGCAACGAACCGAACATCCTCGTGAAGCTCGGCCAGAAGGCCGAAGGGGGGGTCGGCCCCGACGGTGACATAGTCGCGTTCAGCCAGATCTGCCAGCACCTGGGGTGCATATGGGGGTTCGTCGCCCAGGGAAAGTCCCCCACCGTGAACCCCTCTTTCGTCGCGCCTGGCCCGGTGGGGTACTGCCCGTGCCACGGGAGCGTCTACGACCTGCTCGAGGCAGGGAAGGTCATCGGGGGGCCTGCCCCGAGGCCCGCGCCCCAGGTGCAGCTCCAGGTCGACTCAGCGGGTGACGTCTACGCCGCCGGCATGGGACCGCCCACGATATTCGGCCACGACACTGGGTCTGCCAACGTGAGCGATGACCTCCAGGGCGGGACCCTGGTCACTTCAGCTTAGACAGGTGGGTGCCATGACAGAGAAATCGGGTCCATTTCAGCGGCTGGCGGGATGGTTCGACTCGAGGTTCGGACTGAGCTACCCCCTCCTCCGCCCGGTGCCGCGCTACGCCATGAACCCGTTCTACTGGCTGGGCGCCCTGGCGGTGGTAGCCTTCGTCATCCAGGGGGTTACTGGGGCGATCATGATGCTCTACTACATCCCCAGCCCGACCCAGGCGTACTCGTCCACCCAGTACATCTTCCAGAGCGTCTTCAATGGCAGGTTCCTGGAGACCATCCACCTCTACACGGCCTATGCCATGATCATGCTGGCGTTCATGCACATGATGAGGGGGTACTTCGTGTCCGTCCACAAGAAGCCCAGGGAAGCGATGTGGATCATAGGTATGCTGATGGGATTCGTGACCCTGGGGTTCGGATTCACCGGATACCTGCTTCCATGGACGGTCGTCTCAAAGTCCGCCACCGACGTCGGGATAGGGATGGTCACCGCCCTCCCCCAGCCGATCTCTTCCCTCCTCACATTCCTTATAGTGGGGAACGGAGGAGACTCGGCGGAGCTCCTCAGGTTCTTCGACCTCCACGTCATGCTCCTCCCTGCGGCGCTGCTGATACTCCTGGTGGCGAAGATGTACATGCTCGAGGCCCACGGGGTGGCCGACCCGACGAGCGGGCCCCCCGCCGAACCCAAGCCGAAGCTCTCTCCGATCTTCCCGGACGTCACCATGTACCTCTTCGAGCTTTCCCTGCTCTTCGGGGCCGGGATGCTGCTGATATCCGCCCTGTTCCCGCTCAACCTCCCGCCCCAGTACACCCCCGCGGCTGCTTCGCAGTACATCCCCCAGCCCGACTGGTACTTCCTCTGGATCTATCAGGTCCTCAAGATCAAGATATTCGAGGGCTCCACGGGCCTCGCCATGGCTCTGACCCTTGTGTCAGCGATCTTTGTCCTCCTGATCGTCCTCCCGTTCATCGACCGCGGCAAGAACAGAGAGGCATCCAAGAGGCCGGTCTACACCACCCTGGGAGCCATATTCGTGACCGAGGTGGTGGCACTTTCCTACTGGGGGCTGGTGACGCCGGGAAAGATAATCCCCGTGGAGCAGGCGGCGCTGGTGGTGGGCGGCACCGCCCTCCTGGTGGCCGTGGGCTCGGCTCTGATCTACAGGCTGATGTATTCCAGGGCCAAGGGGAGGCTCGCCCTGGCGCCCGCGAAGAGCATACCTTCCTCGGAGCTGAAGAGCGGGCTCGCTTTCACGGGGCTGGTCGCCCTGGGCGCCTTCGCAGTTGGGACGCTGGTGAACGGCCTCGCGGGGCTCATCGTCGGCGGCGCCTCTCTCTTCGGCCTGGAGGTGGTGGGCGCCTCCGCCGTGCTGCTCGGCCTCGACCTGCTCGGGAGCGCCTTCCTCATCTACAGGCTTGACCTCAGGACTGGGAACATCAGGCGGAGGGTCAGGGTCCTCGAAGCGGGATGGAGGGGCGATTGAGGATCGCGGCGACCCTGACGGCCATCCAGGTGGTCTTCCTCATAGCCCTGCAGGGGACCTCCATCGTGGTCCTCTGGCTGCTCAACCCCCTCACGCAGTCTGCGACAGACACCTTCGCGCTCTTCCTCAGCGTCGACCTGCTCGCCTTCGCCATGATGTCCTACCTGTACAGGTCGAGGCGCTCCGGTGTGGAGGCCAGCTCCGCCTGGCTCGCCGTCGGCTATCTCG
>JAJZOO010000034.1 GCA_021811485.1 archaeon | reverse complement strand
GTCAGCCACGTACCTCTGGACCATCCCGATGGAGAGGGGTTGGCCTCCCCAGCGGACCACGCACGCGTCCTCACAGAGGCCCTGGAGCTGAGGGCAGCACCTCGCCGTAACCCCCAGCAGGGGGTTGGTCTCTCTTATCCTCTCGTAAGCCGTCTTGAAGTCCCCATTGGCGACCGCGTCCATCATACCGCGGACGTCCAACTGGACCGGGCAGGCGTCGATGCAGACCGGGGTGCCGCAGCGGAGGCAACGGTCTGCCTCCAGCATAGCCTGCTCCTTGGTGTAAGGCTGCTCGACCTCCGAGAAGTCTTTCTCCCTCGCCTCCGGGGCGGATTTCGGGAATGGAAAGGGGCCCACCCTGTCTGGCCTGAAGACTACCAGAGACACCTACCCCGACGTATAGAGCAGATAGGCTGCCCCCGCGAGGAGGAGCCCGATGTCTTCTAACTCGTCTGCGACCGCGACGCGGAACCCTTCGAAACCTAGCCCTTCTGCCGTCCCGACGGAGACCCCCCTGTGCCTCCCCAGTCGGCCCCACGTCTCTGGGTCTACTTCTTCGAGGCTGGAGAAAGGGAACGTGTCCAGCCTGTTGATGTGCCGCCTCCCGTGGAACTGGTCCCCTGGACGGGCGCCTTCAGGGACGCCGGTGAGATAGTATGCCTTCCCGCCATGGAAGAAGACGTGGTTTCCTATAACGAGGATCGGAGCCGACGCATCGTCTGCAGGGCTTGCGCTGATGGAGAACGGCCTGACTTCGCCGCGGACCCTCCGGTCCAGCGTCCAAGCCTTCCCTTCCGAGGTCAGCTTGAACGCGGTCGTTCCATCAGCTTTGAGCTCCCCGACCTCTCTCCCTCCCTCGGTCAGGACTGCGTCTGAACGGGTTCCTGACTTTTTGACGACAAACTCGGCCAACTGCCCGGTCAGTGGATAGTCGCTTTCATCGGGCCTAAATGACTTTCGGCGCTCTCCTTCACCACGGCTGACCTCCATGGGCTGGAAGACCGCCTCGTGGCATCGACGGCCTACATTCAGCAAAGTCTACCTCATGCCGTAAGAATAGTCGAGCCCGGCCATGAACTCCCTAAAGCTGCTCTTTTGGCTCCGCAACCTCCAGACGGCTCCCGCGGCGGCTATCAGGTTCGTCAAGATGATGACATATGTGACGATGTTGACGAAAGAGTTGGCATGCGGGAGGCCGAGATTGACCGCCGTGACCGCGAGGGTAGCTGGCACCAGTCCCTGAGCGCACATCAATATGATCTCCCTCCTGTTCTGAGCCAGCTCCGACCCGGCGGTGGATATGGTCGTCGCCGCCGTTCTGAACAGAACCAAGACGAGCACGATCCCTACCCCCAGGCCCAGGTTGGCTATGATGCTCGACGTATTGATCTGGAACGTGAGTCCCAGGAACACGAAGAACAGGGTCTCCATGAGGAAGGATATCTCCTCCTGAAAAAGGCCCAGCCTCTGCCTGAGGGCATCCATGCTGATGGCCCTGTTGGTCAGCCGGTTGATCAGCTGGTAGTTCCCCAGGATGATGCCGAAGATGAGCACCGAGAGCTCGCCGCTCCCTCCCACGTCGCTGCTGATGACGTAGGTGCCGAACACCAGCCCAAGGGTGAGGACGTAAGTGTACTTCCTCTGCTGGAACCTGTTAAGTATGAACACCCAGCCGACGGAGAGGACAGCACCGACCACGATCCCGACCGAGAAGTTCGCGGCGATCTTGGAGACCGTGTCCACCAGGTTGGCAGAGCCGGTCTGATAGATACCGACGAAAGCGAAGAAAAGTATGATGGAGAAAATCGCGTTCATCACCGACTCGAGCGTTATGAAGGCGACTGTGATTTCGGGAAGCTTCAGCGACCTCGACAAGGGGATCACCACGGCCGCGGTGGTCTCTCCACCGACCATACTCGCAAAGATGAGTGAAGAGAGAGGATCCCAGCGGGTCAGAAAGCTCACCACCACAGCTATGGCGGCGGTGCTCCCGAACACGTAGACCGTCACCTGGACGAACGTCCTCCCTCCTCCCTTCAGGATTGCCCCAAAACTCGTGTCCATCCCGCCGTAGAACAGAACCATGAGGAGGGTGAGTTCAGCGAAGACGCCTAGCGCGGGGAGCAGAGAAGTCCTGGGGAGGAGGTTGAGGATGGGTCCGATGACAATCCCGAGGAGGATCAGGAAGATGAAGATAGGGACGCCTGTCTTCTTGAAGAACAACTCGCTCAGAAAACCGGCGATGATGATGGCCGTCACAATGGTGAAGACGGAGACTGTGTCTACCATCCCACTCCCCCCTGGGGGTACAGCCTGATATGTCCTGCCGGGGGTGCGTAAAGCGGCCTCCTCAATGCTTAACTCCAGAAGCCGCCGCCAGATCCGCAATGCCCATCACGATAGACGAGTTCGCAAAGGTCGAGATGAAGGTCGGAAAGATAACGACCGTCGACGACATCCCGGCAGCGCGGAAGCCGGTGTACAGGCTGACCGTCGATTTCGGGGATGGGGTAACCAGGCAGTGCGTCGCCGGGATTAAGGACAGGTACTCGAAGGAAGAGCTTCAGGACAAGGTGGTGGTCGCCGTGCTCAACCTCGAGCCGAAGTCGGTGGCTGGGGTCGTCTCAGAGTGCATGCTCCTGGCAGCTTTCAACGAGACGGAGCTGTCTCTCTTGGCCCCTGAACGGGGGGTCTCTATCGGGGCCAAAGTAGGCTGAGCTGCGCGAGCCGCAAGCTTTTAACGCCCAATCCAGTGCGACATGAAACGAGCGGTGGTCGTCTAGCCTGGTCCAGGACAGTAGCCTGCCACGCTACTAACTCGGGAAGTCATGAGAGTGACTCGAGAATTCAAATCCCGGCCACCGCACTTATGCTTTCAGGTATGATGCACCGCGGGATATGATGCGCCCGACAGCGGCGGGTGTGATGCGCCCCCGCAGGCGCGCTCCTGTTCAGTCCTTACGGGGAGCCTTCTTCGGTTTGACGACGATGGTCTTGAGTTCGGGACTCCATTCGATCTCTACCGCGTCTCCCTCCTTGATAGGGAAGGCAGAGCCTGGTCCACAGACCACGATTCGGCATGCAAGAAATGGTCTGCGGGTTATTTAACGAGGGAGTGCGCGCAGTCCATGCGGGCTAGCCCCTTGGCGAGCCCTCCAGCGAGCGCGCCTACCACCACGCCGACGGCGGTGGCTATCGCCAGGGGGTTGACGAGCGTTAGTGCTCCGGCGCTCTGGCCGCGGAGGCGTAACTAGGTTCGACTAACTAAACGCATAAATTTCGAGGCAGGCGAAACCAGCTCAGATGGAACCAAGGAGTGGCTCTTTCACCTCCAGGCTTGCCGTGGCGCTCGCGGTTGTAGTGGCCGCGGCGATCCTCATCTCCTTCGTCATCTACTTCCTCAGCAGCATACCGTTCAGCGCCCTTCTCCTGATCAAGATAGCCATCGCCGTGGTCGCAGGATACTTTGCAATCGGAGTCCTAGCGAACCAAATCAAGCGGGGAATCTCGAAGACCTCGGGGCTGGAGAGGGGGGCGACGGTGGGAACCGCCTTCAGGTTCATCGGATACATCGCCCTCGCCTTCGTAGTGCTGGGGCTCGCCGGGGTGTCCGGGACCCAGTTACTCGCGGGAGGGACCTTCACCGGTCTAGTGCTCGGTCTGGCGGGCCAGCAGACACTCTCAAATGTGTTCGCGGGGCTGCTCATCCTTACTTCAAGGCCGTTCCTGGTGGGGAACAGGATCACGCTCTCAACGTGGCAGTGGGGGTTTGTAGCCCCCTCCTACCCGCCGAAGTTCTTCTCAGACGACCTGCTGATCCCCGGCTATACTGGAGTGGTGGAAGACATCCGGCTGAACTACACCGCCATCAGGCTGGACGAAGGGACCCGAGTCAAGGTCCCGAACAGCATAGTGATCCAGGCGTCGGTTGTGGATCATGGCCAGAGCGAGAGGCTCGTAAGGGTGCGATTCGATGTCCCGAAGCCGGTCGACACGGCTTTGCTTGCCAGCACCCTGCACGACGTGGTCGTCAGGAACGACTTTGTTTCGAAGCCTGAAACGGTGAAAGTATACTTCGAGAACATCACCCCTACCGACGTCATAATCGTGATCGAGGCGTTCTGCAAGGGGGCCTATGAGGCCCCTGCCCGGAGCTCCATACTGCTTGACATAGAGAGAGCGACTGCCGAGCTGAAGGAGAGGCAGCGATCCAAGGAGTGAGTGGGCGGCCACCGCGCCATCTCTTTCGCTAACGACGGCTCTTCCCGGAGTTGAACCCAGCTATCAGATACACCAGAGCCGAGGCGGCCACCCTCGCCGACCTCCCAGTGGGGTCCAGGGATGGGGCGAGCTCCACCAGGTCTGCGCACCTGACGCCTGGCATCTTGCCGAGCTCGTAGAGGAAATCAAAGAGGTAGTCTGCAGGGATCCCCCCCGCGCTCGGTGCGCTTACCCCCGAGACGTATGACAGGTCCACAGCGTCGAGGTCGACGCTGAGATACACCGCGTCGGCCCCATCAGAGGCGGCTTCGTACGCCTCCTTCGCCACCTCACGTGGGCCCTTGGAGCGGGCCTCCGAGGCTGTGACGACCTTGATGCCCAGCTTCTTCGCCTTCTCGAAATACGTCTTCGAGTTGAGGAAACCGTGGATTCCGACCTCGACCACCCTTCGGGGGTCGAGCTCCCGCATGGTCTCTATGGCGAGCCCGTACGAGGACCCGCTCGTCGGCTTCCCTCTGATTCTCCCTCTCAGGTCGAAGTGCGAGTCGACCACTATGAGGCCGAGCCTGCCGAACTTCGCGCAGGAAGCCCTGATGCAGGGGAGAGACAGACTGTTGTCACCTCCCATGGCGACCAGGAGAGAGCTGCCAGCCAAGCATCTGGCCGCCTCGGCCTCGATCTGGAGATGGGCCTTCAGCACGTCTTCCTGGTCAACCACCATGTCTCCGAGGTCGAAGACGCGCGACCCTTCGAGCGACTCTCCTAGTTCGACGTTGTAGTTGGAGAAACCAGACATCGCCTCTCTGATCGCGAGGGGCCCGCCAGCCGCCCCTTTCCTTCCGAGGACGCCCCCGTCAAAGGGGACCCCGACGACGTTCACGGCATCTTTCTGAGGCGCATCGGCTGGCCGAACGATCCTGACAAGCCGTACGTCGTCCACGTCGTCGTACGTCGGAGCCGGGTAGGACGCCGACTTCCTCAACGGTGTCCAGGCAGCCGTGATCCGAGTTAAAGATATGTGATATATTTAACGCGCCCCCGCAGGGGTCTTCGCCTTGGTAGTGGTCGACGGGCGCTCTCTCACCCTGGACTCTGCCATCCAGGTGGCAGAACGGGGCGCGCTCGTGAAGGCGAGCCCTGGGGGTCTGAAGCGGCTTGAAAAATTTCGCAGGCTCCTCGAACAGAAGCTGTCGCGGGGAGAGGTGGTCTACGGCGTCAACACGGGGTTCGGGTCCCTCTCCGACAAGGTGGTCAGGCCTGAGCACCTGGCAGAGCTCCAGCTGAACCTGATTCGAAGCCACTCTGCTGGTGTGGGTGCCCCCCTCCCGGTCGAAGTCGTCAGGGCAGCCATGCTGATCCGTCTCAACAGCCTCATGAACGGAAACAGCGCAGTGAGGAGGGAGGTGGCTGAGCTGATGGTCAAGCTCCTGAACAGGGGGATCACCCCCCTCGTTCCCGAGTTCGGCTCCCTTGGCGCCTCCGGGGACCTGACTCCTTCTGCCCACATGGCGTTGACGATGGTGGGCGAGGGGAAGGCGTACCGCCGAGGGAGGCTTGAAGAGTCACGCAGGGCGCTTTCTGACGCCAAGCTGAAGCCCATAGTCTTGAAGGCGAAGGAAGGGCTTTCCCTGATAAACGGCACCGCCTTCACCACGGCCCTGGGGTGCATCGTCGTGCACAGGGGAGGCATCCTGCTGAGGGCGGCCAACTCGACGCTCGCTACGACAGCCGAGGCGCTGGGCGCCTGCTCGCAGTCCTTCGACGAGAGGCTCGTGGGAGTCAAGCAAGACCCGGGCCAAGGCGCCGTCGCCAGGGAGATCAGGGCGCTGCTCAAGGGGAGCAGGAGAGTCCGCTCGGAGCCCGTCCCCCAAGACCCGTACTCTATCAGGTGCGCTCCGCAGGTCCACGGCTCCCTGAGTGACGCCCTCGACTTCGCCGCGAAGGTCACTGTCAACGAGATGAACTCCGTGTCGGACAACCCGGTGCTGCTGGAAGACGGCTCGGTCCTTCACGGAGGAAACTTCCATGCTCAGCCCGTGGCCATGGCTTCAGACCTGCTTTCGCTCGCCATATCGTATCTCGGCGTCATCTCCCTGTCGAGGATCGATTTCATGCTCTCAAAGACTCCCCCGGAGACGAAATACATGGCGGCGAAGCCGGGCCTAGAGTCTGGCCTGATGCTCCTCGAATACACTGCTACCGCCCTCACAGCCGACAACGCGAAGAACATCTACCCGGAGTCGTCGTACCCCGCGAGCGTGTCGGGGGGGATAGAGGACCACGCAAGCCACGGCGTGAACGCAGGGGTAAAGGCGCTCCAGGTGGCAACGAACGTCTCGCGCATCCTCGCCATCGAGCTGATCTGCGCTTCGAACGTCCTCGGTTCGAACGAGAGCGGGATATCAGACCACGCGAGGAGCGTCTCCGCATACGTACGGGCGGTTTCTCCCCTGCTCAGGGGAGACAGGTCCCAAGGGCCCGAAATCGAGGAGCTGGCAAAGCAGATCCTAGCAGGGAGCCTTCCCTAGGCTGACCCGAAGACTGCTCCCCCCTTCTTGAAGACAGACTCTATGTACTGCCCGCCTATCCGGTAGGGGAGGAACCTGTAACTAGGAAACGAGTGGACGACGAAGTCAGCTGGCGAGCCCTCAGCCAGGACGCCCAGGTCTTGCCTCCCGATTGCCCTGGCCGCGTTGACGGTGAACCCCAGGAGGGCCTCTGCCGGGGTCATCTTCATCCCGGCGCAGGCGAGGCTCATGACAAGCTGCGGAGACTCGACCCAGGAGTTAGGGCTGAGGTCCGTCCCCAGGGCTACCCTGCACCCTGACCTGATGATGGAACGGGCGTCTGCGAACGGTATGGAGGAAGACAGGGAGGTCCAGGGGAGCAGCACAGCAACCACCCCCTTCTCGGCCAGGGCCCCGATTCCGGCCGAGTCGCTCCTCCCCAGATGGTCTGCCGAGGTGCACCCGAGCTCCGCGGCAAGCGAGGCCCCCCCGGAGTCTGCGAACTCGTCGGCGTGGATCTTCAATCTGAACCCCGATGCGCTGGACGCCTTCAGATAGGTCCCGCACTCCTCACGCGAGAAGACGCCGTCCTCGCAGAAGCAGTCTGAAAAGACGCACCTGGTCTCGGCCGAAGCAACTGCGGGGATGATCTCTTTCACGACGTGGTTGACGTAGTCGCCCGCGTTCCGGAACTCGGGGGGAGTGGCGTGCAGGCCGAGAAACGTCGGGACCAGCTCTACCCTGGATGTCCTCTTCAGCACCCCTATGGCCTCGAGCATCTTCAGCTCTCCCTCCAGGCTCTGCCCGTATCCGGTCTTCACTTCGGCGGTGGTGACCCCGTTCCTCAGGAGCTGGGTCAGGCGCCCCTCTGACTCCTTGACGATTTCCTCTGAAGAGGCTTTCCTCGTCTCCCTCACCGTCCTCGCTATCCCTCCCCCGCTAGCCAGGATGGACTTGTAGCTCTCGCCGGCGGCCTTCCGCTCGAGTTCGTCCTCCCTGCTCCCGGCGTAGACCAGATGGGTGTGGGGGTCCACGAAGCCTGGGGTGACGAGGTTTCCTCGTGCGTCGACGGTCCGCCTCGCCTTCAGCCCTTTCTGGTCGTACTCCTTCGTGGTGCCCACCCAGGAGACCCTCCCGTCGTCGACAGCGAGCGCTCCGTCCTCGATGAGTCCGAGCGATTCGTCGGGCGTGTCGCCAGTGCCTCTGCATGTCACCAACTCCTCCGCGTGAATCACCGCAAGGTCGATCATCGTCCCCCTGCGCGCCGACCCATTCGTGATAAGGGTTCCCGGAGGCTTTTGAAGTCTTAAATCGAGACAGCGGGAGCGAAAACCATGCAGAAGCACGTGGTCAGGGCTCCCAGGGGCACGGAGATGTCATGCAAGAGCTGGCACCAGGAAGCTGCGCTTCGTATGCTGATGAACAACCTCGACCCGGAGGTCGCCAAGGACCCGGAGCACCTCATCGTCTACGGGGGGACAGGGAGGGCCGCCCGCTCTTGGAAGGCGTTCGACGCGATCGTGAAGTCCCTGAAGGAGCTGGAGAACGACGAGACGCTCATCGTGCAGTCAGGGAAGCCGGTCGGGATCTTCAAGACCACGGCCGCCGCTCCAAGGGTGCTGATTTCGAACGCCATGCTGGTCCCCAAGTGGGCGGACTGGGCATACTTCAGGGAGCTAGAGGAGCGCGGTCTCACGATGTTCGGGCAGATGACGGCCGGAAGTTGGATGTACATCGGCACGCAGGGGATACTCCAGGGGACATACGAGACCCTTGCCGCCGTCGCGGCGAAGCACTTCGGCGGGTCCCTCAAGGGACGGATAACCCTGACATCCGGCCTGGGAGAGATGGGGGGCGCGCAGCCTCTCGCCGTGACCATGAACGAAGGCGTCGCCCTGGTGGTCGAAGTGGACAGGAGGGCGATCCAACGGAGGCTCGACAAGAAGTACTGCGACCTTGTCGTGGATGACGTGGAGGAGGCGGTCGGGCTGGCTAGGGACGCCGCCAAGGAAGGGAGAGCCCTGTCGGTCGCCCTCTTGGGGAACTCGGCCGAGGTCCTCCCGGAGCTCCTCGAGTCGAGGCTCAACCCTGACGTCATAACCGACCAGACTTCCGCCCACGACCCCCTTTCGGGCTACATCCCGGAAGGGATGGGGATGAAAGAGGCTGACGCCCTGAGGGCGTCTGACCCCAAGAGGTATGTCGAGCTGTCCATGGCCTCGATCGCCAAGCACGTCAGGGCCATGCTCAGCTTCCAGGAGCGTGGGGCGATAGCCTTCGAGTACGGCAACAACATCAGGAAGATGGCGAAGGACGCGGGGGTCGATGACCCGTTCAGGATACCTGGCTTCGTCCCCGAATACATCAGGCCGCTCTTCTGCGAAGGCCGGGGGCCCTTCAGATGGGCGGCCCTCTCGGGGAACCCGGAGGACATCTACGCGACGGACGAGGCCGTGATTCGGGAGTTCGGGGAAAACAAGTCTCTCGTCAGATGGATCAAGAAGGCGCACGCCAGAGTAGAGTTCCAGGGGCTCCCTTCGCGGGTCTGCTGGCTCGGCTACGGAGAGCGGGCGAGGTTCGGGAAGATAATCAACGCCATGGTAAGGGACGGGACCATCTCGGCCCCGGTGATAATCGGGAGGGACCACCTGGACTCGGGGTCGGTCGCTTCTCCGTATCGGGAGACTGAAGGGATGAAAGACGGGTCCGACGCCATAGCAGACTGGCCCATACTCAACG
>JAJZOO010000033.1 GCA_021811485.1 archaeon | reverse complement strand
ACGGCGCCGACTTTCGGCGAGATTTAATGGTTAGTCCGAATACATGAGAATTCCTAAAAGCTCACACGACCGGCCGGCCCCCATGGACCTGGCTGAGCGGTTGGCGAAGTACGCCCTATCTACAGAGTTCAGGAGCCTCGACTCCACGACAGTGAAAGAGATGAAGGCCAGGGTCGTGGACGCCCTCGGCTGTGCCCTGGGAGCGTTCGGGGAGGGACCTGTCGAGATGGCCCGGCGCTCCGCGCTCAAACTGAGGAGCGGAGGGGAGTCCAGGATCCTGGGGACCGGGAGCAGGTCGTCTCCAGACTTGGCCACGTTCGTGAACGGTTTCATGATCCGCTATTTCGACTACAACGACACGTACCTTTCGAAGGAGCCGGCGCACCCCAGCGACAACCTGGCGCCCTGCTTCGCCGTCGCGGAGGCGGAGGGGTCGACCGGGAAGGAGTTCGTGGCCGCGGCCGTCGCGGCGTACGAGGTGCAGTGCAGGCTTTGCGATGCGGCTGACATAAGGCACAGGGGATGGGACCACGTGAACTACGGCCTGGTCTCCTCCTCCCTGGCCGCGTCGAAGCTGATGAACCTCCCCTTGGCGAAGGCGACCCAGGCGGTCAACCTCGCGCTCAACGGGCACATAGCGATGAGGCAGGTAAGGGCAGGAGAGCTTTCTATGTGGAAGGGCGCCTCCTTCGCCAACGCGGCAAGGAACGGAGTCTTCGCCGCCTCCCTCGCCAGAGAGGGGATAACGGGCCCTTCTCCCATCTTCGAAGGAGAGATGGGGTTCTTCAGGCAGGTGTCGGGGCCTTTCGAGGTCAACACAGAAGAGTTCGGCGGGAGGAAGGGGAGGTACAAAGTCAACGGGACGTATGTAAAGTACTGGCCCGCCGAGTATCATGCCCAGTCCGCCATCTGGGCCGCCTTAGAGATCAGGAAGAGGCAGGGGGACGTGCGAAGGGCCGAGTCGGTCCTGATCCAGACCCACGAAGCGGCGTACACCATCCTTGGAAGGGACCCCGAGAAGTGGGCCCCGAAGACCAAGGAGACCGCAGACCACAGCCTCCCCTACATGGTGGCCAAGGCCCTGCTGGATGGGAGGGTCGACAACTCGACCTACTCTTCGGCCAACCTGAGGGATCCCCGGACCCTCGCTCTCATGGCGAAGGTCAAGGTGGTGGAGGACCCCACGTTGACTTCGTTATACCCCGACAGGGGGATGGCGAACAGAATCACAGTGTCGTTCGCCGGGGGAGGGAAGGAGACGGCCCAGGTGGACCTCCCCAAGGGGCATCCGGCGAACCCGATGACGAAGGACGACATCGAGGCGAAGTTCCTGCGACTGGTGGGGAGGCACATCGATGGGCACCGGGCAAGGAGGGTCCTGAAGCGCCTCTGGGCACTGGAAGATGAGAAGGAGGCGGGGAGCGTCCTCGGACTGCTCCGCGTCGCATAGGGCTGCAACCCTTAAAGCGCCTCCCCGAGGGCAACCTCGGAAATGAGACTGGGGCTGGGCTTCAACCCAGTGCTCACCATTCAGGACGCAGTCGCGACGGCCGCCACGGCGGAAGCCCTTGGATTCGACTCGATCTGGATGCATGAATCGCTCTTCCAGCGAGACGTGGTGACGTATCTTTCCTGCATGGCGGCAGGGACGAAGAGGGTCGGCCTCGGGTCAGGGGTGATCAACACGTTCACGAGGCACCCGGTTACCGCTGCGACCACCTTCGCCACGCTGTCGGAGTCATCAGGGGGGAGGGTGACCCTTGGCCTCGGGCTGGGGAGCTTCCCGACAATCCCCCTCATAGGCGGACAGATATTCCCGGTAGAGAAGGCCAGACCCCTTCAGAGGATCAAGGAGTACGTCGAAGTGGTGAAGCTCGTCTGGTCTGGGGACAACGTGGACTTCGACGGCGAGTTCTTCCAGGTCCACGGCCTCACCCTGGGGTTCAAGCCGAGCGGGAGAGTCCCCATATTCATAGCGTCGCTCTCCCCGAAGATCCAGGCGCTGGCAGCCACCGTGGCAGACGGGGTGATTCTTTCCCCGGCTCTGAACACCGCCTGGGGGACGGGGCGGATGGTCGACAACGTCAAGCGCGGTGAGGCCAGGAGCGGGAGGCGGGTCGAGCGCGCCTCCTATATGCTCACCTCCCTCGCCCCCGACCATGCCAAGGCCGTCCAGGTCGTGAGGGACTACTACTTCTTCGCGTACCAGCTGGCCGAGGTCGTCGAGCCTGAGATCCTCGCCCCCTACGGAATAGGAGAGGAGAAGCTGTCCCCGATGAAAGACGCCTGGAGGAGGGGAGACGTGGCCGAGGCCAAGAGGCTGATACCGGAGGAAACAGTCGAGGCGCTCACCATCACGGGGACCGGCGACCAGGCCCTGGACAGGCTGAAGGAGTACGAGAGGTCCGGTGTCACCCTTCCCATCGCCATGCCCATAGGAGACGTGGGGTACGCGATGAGGGAACTCGCGACGGCCTTCCGCTAAGCCGGCAGGACAAGCGGGAAGAAGATGGCCAAGGCCAGCGACACCATGTAGATGAGCGAGAACTGGAGAGCCAGCGCGGCCGTCCTCGGGTCCGCGTTGTCAGGGACGTCTCCTTTGAGCATCGCTATGAGCCCTCTCGCTCCCGGCACGGTGAGGAAGACCAGTACGGACCAAACAGGGAGCAGCTGGACCGCTACCCCCGCGGCCACCACCACGTAGGCGAGCCCGAGGAGAAAGGCGTAGAGTCTCTCGGCCCTCTTCGCACCCAAGACCACCGCCAGGGTCCTGGTCTTCACCGACCCGTCGTACCCTATGTCCCTTATGTTATTGGCGAGGAGGACGAGAGCGACGAAGATCCCGATGGGAACCGAGGCGACCGCCGGTGCCAGGGAGACCGTCCCGGTCTGGACGACGTAGGAACCGAGGGGGATCAGGACCCCCCACATCACGAAAACCGTTGCTTCCCCCAGGGCCCGGGCTTTGAGGACGACAGGGTCAGCGGTGTATAGCACGCTCCCTGCCAAGCCTACCCCCACTACGACGAGCACCCATAGGTTCGTGGCCAGGGCGAGGTACGAGGCCGCAGCAAGGGTGACCAAGTAGAGGGCCAGAGAGAGGGTCAGCACGCTGGAGAGGGGAGCCTGGCCGAAGGCCGCCGGGTGGGGCCTGTACCTGGTGGTGGGAGCGCCCTCTCTGTCCACCCCGTGCTTCACGTCGAAGAAGTCGTTCAGGACGTTCGTCGCCCCATGGAACGCCACCATGCCGCCAAGCGCGACCAGATAGTACGGCAGGTTGAACCGGCCGGAGAGCGCCGCCACGAGGGTCCCCATGGTCACCGAAGAGAACGTCATGGTGAAGGACCAGGGCCTCATGGAGATGAACGCGGTCTTGGCGTCCATGTAGTCGTGCAGCCAAGTCAGGTATTTACGGTAGCACCTGCCGAACGGCTTTAACGGGAACCCCCGCGGCACGGGGGTTGGCCCTGGCATCCAGGCTCGTCGTCGGGACGGCCGCGGTGGTGTTATCCATGGCGGTCCTCTTCACGGTTCCGCCAGGATACTTCGTCGCTGCCACCTTCCTTGCCACAGGGTGCATGGTCGCCTCTGCCTACTCTCTCGGCGCGCTCGGGACCTCAAGGAAGGCCAGCGCCAGGGCGGTGGCCGCGGGCCTCCTGTCGGCGCTGCTCCTGTACCTGATCTTCGTCGCCGGCGCCGCAGGCATCTCGGCCTTCCACCCGTTCGGCATGACGGCCGCAGACGAGGCGTCGATATACGCCCTCATCACCTCCTCGTCCACGCCGTCGTATCTGCAGGTCGCCGTCCTCCTCTCCGACGCCGCAGGGTTCGAGTCGTTCTTCAGGGGGGTCCTTCAGCAGAAGCTCACCCCCAGGTTCGGGACCGCAAGTGCCTTTGTCGTGGCGCTCTTCGACGCGGGGATCCATGCCATCAGCCTGAACCCGCTCTGGGTCGGGGCGACTTTCGTCACCGACCTTGCCTGGGGGCTCACGTTCCGTTACGGCGGAGGGAAGCAGGCGAGCTTCGTCAGTCACCTCATCTGGGACATCGCGATATTCATAGTCAGGCCTGTGACATAGACGCCGGAAACGTCTGGCAGAGTCAGACCGACCGGGTCGCCGCTTATATCGGCCCTTGCGGTCGGGTCGCCTATGCCGGAAGGAGACCTCCTCTGGGAGCCGGCCCCGTCCTCAGCGAGGAGGACGAACATGTACAGTTATCTCAAGTGGCTGGAGAGGAAGGGGCAGCCCTTCCAGGGGTATGGGGACCTCTGGCGGTGGTCGGTGGAGGACCTGGAGGGGTTCTGGGGGTCCGTCTGGAAGTACTTCGAGGTAGCAGAAGCGGACTATCCCGTGCTCCCCGAGAGGAAGATGCCCGGCGCGAAGTGGTTCGAAGGCGCCGAGGTGAACTTCACCGAAAGGGTCTTCGCGAAGAAGCGGGAGGGCGATGCGCTCGTCTTCACGGTGGAAAGAGGGTCGGCGAAGTCGTTGGGGTGGGCCGACCTCGAGAGGAAGGCTGCCTCCCTTGCGGCAAAACTGGTGGAGCTTGGAGTGGGGAGAGGGGATAGGGTCGCTGCGTACCTCCAGAACGGCCCCGAGGCGGTCATAGGCTTGCTGGCTTCGGCGAGCATCGGGGCGGTCTGGTCGAGCTGTCCGCTGGAATTCGGACCGCAGTCTGTCGTGGACCGCTTCGGCCAGATAGGACCGAAGGTGCTCATCGCCGCGGACGGATACAGCTACGGAGGGAAGTGGATAGACAGGGCAGAGGATGTGGCGGCGGTCAGGAAGGCGGTCCCCAGCATACGGGAGGTCATAGGAGTATCCGGAGGGAGCAAGGGGAAAGGTGTGCCCGGAACCATAGACTGGGACGGGGCGGTAGAAGGAAGGTCGGAGTTCGAGTATGCGTTCGTCCCCTTTGACCATCCGCTTTGGGTCCTCTACTCTTCGGGGACCACAGGCCTGCCCAAGGCTCTGGTGCACTCCCAGGGAGGGATTCTAGTCGAGCTCCTGAAGTCCGTGGCCCTGCACAACGACGTCAGGGAAGGGGACCGGTTCTTCTGGTACACGACGACAGGGTGGATGATGTGGAACTACCTGATGGGGGGCCTCCTCCTGGGAGCGACGCTGGTACTCTATTCTGGGCACCCCTCGTGGCCCCGCCCCGACTCCCTCTGGAAGATCGTGGAAGAGACGAAGACGACTTACATGGGGACGAGCGCAGCCTACCTGTCGGCCAACATGAGAGCCGGGGTCGAACCGCGAAGCGGTTTCGCACTGAAATCGCTCAGAGGCATAGGGTCCACCGGATCGCCGCTCTCCCCGGACTCTTTCGAGTGGGTCTACTCGAAGGTCAAGGACGATGTCTGGCTCGAATCTCTGAGCGGTGGGACCGACCTCTGCACAGCCTTCGTCACAGGCTCCCCCACCCTCCCGGTCTACTCAGGGGAGCTGCAGTGCAGGGCGCTCGGCGCAAGCGTCCAGGCCTTCGACGAAGGCGGGAACCCGGTCGTCGGGAAGGTAGGGGAGCTGGTGATAACCGAGCCGATGCCTAGCATGCCCGTCTGCTTCTGGGGGGATGAAGACGGAACCAAGTATCGTGAGAGCTACTTCGGGATGTTCCCGGGGGTCTGGAGGCATGGCGACTGGATCAAGATCACTGGGAGGGGGACCTGCGTGATCTATGGGCGTTCTGATGCTACCATCAAGAAGCTCGGCGTCAGGATAGGGACGAGCGAAATCTACAGGGCGGTAGAGAAGGTCCCCGAGGTCTCCGACTCTCTGGCGGTCGACGTCCCCGGCGGAGCCTCCGAGGAGATGGTCCTCTTCGTATCTCTCAAGGAAGGGGTAAGCCTCGACGACGCCCTGCTCTCTAGGATAAAGAACCAGATCAGGACCGACCTCTCGCCTAGGTACCTCCCTGACAGGGTGGTCGCCGTCCCAGCCATCCCGAGGACGCTCAACGGCAAGAAGCTCGAGGTCCCGATAAAGAGGATCCTGACCGGGGCGCGCCCTGACGACGTCCTCAACAGGGGCTCGCTGGCAGACCCTGCTTCGGTAGACCGTTTCTTGGAGCTCGCGAGGGAGAAAGGGGTCGGGGTCGGCGCGGGGGCCCGAAAGGACAGGCCGGCCTAGGCAGAAAATTAATACCCGGCCCTAAGGGGGGAGATGCGTGACCAGCCAGAGGAAGGTGTACGTCATTTCCGGTGGGGTCACGAAGTTCGCCAAAGCCCACCCGGATATGGACTTCAGACTTATGGTGAAGCGGGCCTTCGACTATGCCATGAAGGACGTCCCAGACCTGAGGGCGTCGGAGATCGAGAGCAGCAGGATATCATACTTCTCCGACCACTTTGCGAGACAGCTGAAGGCTGCCTCTATGGTGCAGGACTACCTTGGCCTGAACCCCAAGGACTCGAGGAGGGTCGAATGGGGAGGGGCGACCGGAGGGCAGGCGATACAGGCGGGGTGGGAGACAGTCGCGAGCGGCAGGAATGACGTCTGCCTGGTCGCAGGGTTCGAGACGATGTCGCACGTGGAGACCTGGAAGGGTAACGAGTTCATCGCCCTGGCTTCCGACACCAACTTCGACTATCCGGTGGGAGGTTTCTACACAGGATACTATGCGCTGATGGTCCAGAGGCACATCTACGAATACCTCAGGAAGCGGAAGTTTGCTGACATCAAGGACGAGAGGAAGGCGCAGAGAGCCGCCACCGAGGAGGCGAAGAGGGTGATGGCGATGGTGTCCGTGAAAAACCATGTGAACGCCCTCCACAACCCCTACTCTCAGTACCCCGAAAAGCTGACGATGAAGGAGGCGATGGGGAGGGAGATGATCGCGTTCCCCCTGAACAGGCCCTCCATCTGCACCATGAGCGACGGCGCGGCCGTTGTGATCTTGGCGTCTGAGGACGTCGCTTTCAAGTACACCGACAGGCCCGTCCTGATAAAGGGGGTCGGTTGCGGCACTGACACGATGAGGCTCGCCGACAGGCCCCACGGGAAGGTCCCCCTCTTCTCCTGGGAAAGAGCGGACGACTACGTGTCCCTGAAGTACCCCGGCGTCCACTCGTTCAGGGCCGGCAGGACCGCCGCCCTGGAAGCATACAAGAACGCCGGGATCACAAACCCGAAAGGAGAGCTCGACTTCGTAGAACTCCACGACGCCTACTCAAGCTCTGAGATTCAGACCTACGAGGACATAGGGCTCTGCAGGTACGGCGAAGGGTACGACTTCGTCGACCAGGGGCACCCCTTCCTCGAAGGGACAGACTACGGACTCGACCTCCCTCACAAGGGCACCATGCCTGTCAACCCGTCCGGAGGGCTGATCGCCTGCGGCCACCCGGTCGGCGCCACAGGGATCATGCAGGGGGTGTTCGCCCTCTGGCAGCTGCAGGGGACCATCGGGAAGCACTTCGGGGACGACACCCTCCAGATCAAGGACGCGAAGAGGGGGCTCATCCACTCGCATGCAGGGACAGGGAGCTCGGTGACGGCTACGATAATGGAGAGGGCGTAAGATGCCTGGGATAAGGAAGTTCAGGAAGTTTAGGGACGTGATGAAGGAGGTCAACAAGAAAGGCGCCGCCATCTATGAGAACCCGGCGGGGACCCACGACCTCGTCGTCCTTTCGCCATACAACATCAACTACATCCATAGCTATGCCGAGGACACCCCATTCTTCCTTGGGCTTGCCGAGGGGAAGCTCATGGGGAGCGAGTGCAAGAAGTGCCACTACAGGTACGCCACACCCCGCAGCCACTGCATGGAGTGCGGGTCGGAGACGGAGTGGTCCGAACTCCCGCTCGAGGGGAGGGTGCACTCATGGACGACCTGCTACTTCGGGAGCGAGGAGTTCTTGAAAGAGACCCCCTTCAACCTGGCACTCGTCGAGTTTGACGGGGTGGACACCCTCTTCCTTTCGAGACTGAAGGGGGCGGAGGAGAGGGACATCTACATCGGCATGAAAGTCAAAGCGGTGTTCAGGAAGGCGCCGAAGTATCTGGTCTCAGACGTCCATTTCGTGCCTGCAGAGCCGAAAGCCAAGAAGTGACGTGAGCCTCAGGGCCGCACTGGCGTAAGCCACTTCGAGTAGCGCTTTATCCTTCCGTGGACGGCTCGGTCGTAGAGCTTGGCAAGCCTGTCGGTCACCGGGGTCCCGTTGTCCCCGATCTTCCTGCCGTCTACCTCGCTCACCTTGGCTATCCCGGCTGCTGTCCCGGTGAAGAACACCTCGTCCGAGGTGTAAAGCTCCTCCTTCGTGGCGTCGTTCCTGTAGAACGTGATCTTTTCGTCCTTGGCGAACTGAATCACCGTGTCTCTCGTAATCCCCCTGAGTATCCCCGAACTCGCCGGGGGGGTGCTCAGGATCCCGTCTTTCACCCTGAATATGTTCTCTCCGGGCCCCTCGGCCACCATCCCATTGGAGTTCAGGAGGATCGCTTCGTCGTACCCGGCGGAAAGGGCCTGCATCTTCGCTAGGGCGGAGTTGGCATAGTTGGCGGCGCACTTCGCCTGGACAGGCATGGCCCTCGAGTCGATTCTCACCCAGCTCGAGACTGTCGCCCGGACCCCCTTCTTCGAAGTGTCCCCCAGGTAAGCCCCCCACTCAAAGGAGGCGATGGCTACGGAGATCTTGCTGGTGAGGGGGTTGAGCCCCATCTCACCGTAAGAGGTGAAAGCGATAGGGCGGATGTAACACTCCTTCGCCGGGTTGCTCCTGACGAGCTCGATGCACGCGTCTGTGATCTCCTTTGCCGAGTACCCCAGGTCCATCCTGTATATCTTGGCGCTGTTCAAGAAGCGCTCGACGTGCCCCCCCAGCCTGAAGATCGCCGTTCCGTTGGGGGTTTCGAAGGCTCTGACGCCTTCGAAGATGGCCATCCCATAGTGCAGCCCATGGGTCAGGACGTGTATCTTGGCGTCGTCCCAGGGGACAAGCTTACCGTCCATCCAAATCTTGCTCTGGGGTTTCATCCTGGACTTGGGCCCTTCCGCGATTGTATATAGGGAAAGCGCTCTCCCGGACGGGCGTCGTTTATTACCCGACCTAGACGGAGCGGAGGGATATGCCCGACCCTGTGATAATATCCGCCTGCAGGACCCCCATCGGAAAGTTCGGTAGGAGCCTCGTCGGCGTTCCTGCCACCGAACTCGGCGCGCTCGCGATCGAGGAGGCCATGAAGAGGGCGAAGGTCGCCCCCGAAGAAGTGGATGAGGTCGTGATGGGGAACGTGGTCTCGGCGGGGCTGGGCCAGAATCCGGCCAGACAGGCTGCGATCCACGCCAAGGTCCCTTTCGAAGTCGGGTCGTTCACTGTGAACAAGGTGTGCGGCTCGGGGCTGAAGGCTGTGATGCTCGCCGCGCAGTCCGTGAAGGCAGGGGACTGCGAAGTGGTGGTGGCAGGAGGGATGGAGAACATGAGCAACGCGCCCTACCTAGCAAAGGGGGTCCGCTGGGGGACGAAGTTCGGCGACGCGAGGCTCCTCGACGGTATGATAGCGGACGGGCTCTGGGACGCTTACCACAACTACC
>JAJZOO010000085.1 GCA_021811485.1 archaeon | reverse complement strand
GATCTAGGGGCAGGGGGGTCGACCGCCGAGACCCCGAAGCCAGGCGACAGGGCGTTCAGGAGGGTGACGAACGTCCTCGTCGGGTCCAACGACGTGGCTACCGGTGCGGCGAGCGAAGCGCTCAAGGTCCGCGGCTACGTGGTCACCCGCGCTTCCTCCGTCAGGGGGGAGGCCAGAGACGTCGGGAAGAGGCTCGCTGCGCTCGCTAGGACGACGCCAGGATCAGGACGGTGGGCGGCGGTGTGGGGCGGAGAGACTACCGTGACAGTCAGAGGGGATGGGACAGGAGGGAGGAACCAAGAGCTGGCCCTCTCTGCCGCCATCGAGCTCAGGGGGACTTCAGGCATCATGGTTGCCTCTTTCGGGACGGACGGGGTGGACGGGCCGACGGACGCGGCCGGGGCGCTGGCTGACTCGAGCTCATTCGACAGGGCGAAGGCCATGGGGCTCGACCCGAACGCGCTGCTGGAGAATAGCGACTCCCACTCCTTCTTCAGGTCGCTGGGTGACCTGGTCGTGACGGGCCCCACCGGGACGAACGTCAATGACGTGATGCTGGCTATCCGCCGTTGACCTAGGACTTCTTCCAGGTGTCCTTGACGACCCAGACAGGCTCGTCCGGGTCGAACGTCTCCTGTCCTTCGAAGAGGTGCTCTTCCAGGACTCTCTCATCTATGTCCACGCCGATCCCGGGCTTGGAGGGAACGGTCGAGTGCCCCTTCACCACCGGCGTCCCGTCCTTCACCAGCCTCCGCTTCCACTCAGGGAACACGTCGTAGAACGACTCCTGCACGAGGAAGTTGGGGATGGCGGCGTCGACCTGAAGGGTGGCCGCGTTCTGGATTGGGCCGAAGGCGTTGTGGAACGCCATCTCGACGCCGTAGGCTTCGGCTATGGCGCTCACCTTCTTCGCCTGGGTTATCCCTCCTATGTTGGTGATGTCGGCCTGGAGGAAGTCGGTCAGGTGGTTCGAGCAGACGTATGCCGCGTGCTCTTTGGTGAGTATCCGTTCCCCCAGCGCCACCCTTATCCGGGTCGAAGCCCGGTACTTCCTTAGCCCTTCCACGTTGTCGGGGTGGATGGGCTCCTCTGCGAAAAGAGGCTCGAGAGGCTCGAGTTTCCTTGCGGCCGATATCGCGGAGTTCGGGTTGAACCGCCCGTGGTGCTCTATCAGCAGCTCCACCTTCCCTCTGGTGGCGTCCTTGACGGCCTTGACCCGCTCGTACGCGAGCTCCAGCCCTGGGGCGTCAATCCAGTCGTAATACCTTCCGAAGGGGTCGAACTTCAGCGCCGTGTACCCCATGGCCGCATACTTCTTGGCCCTCGCCCCGAACTGCGCAGGGGTCACGCAGTCCGAGTACCAGCCGTTGGCGTAAAGCCTCACAGACTTCCTGAATGACCCGCCGATGATCCTGTGGACCGGCTCGCCGAGCTTCTTCCCGACGATGTCCCAGCAGGCGATGTCGAAGGCGCTGAGGGCGGTGGTCGACTCGAACGACACCGGGAGATAGAAGTCATGCTTGTGCCACTCGTGCTGGTTCAGCTCCACGTCGGCGGGGTCCTTCCCCTTGTAGAGCCTCCCCACCTCTCGGAGAGACTCCACCACGGGCCTCACCCGGAGGGTCGGGACAGCCTCGCCGTAGCCGACGATCCCATCGGAGGTGGTGAGCCTGAGGACGATGGATATCCCCGCCCAGGTTGCGCCGCCAGCCTTCGCGGGTTCGCCGAGCGTGAATATCTCGAAGTCTGTTATCTTCAACCAGAGCGCCCGCCTTTTCTCCTCTGTCCCCTATTTCAACCCAGCCTTCTCTACCAGCTCGCGGACCTTGCGCCGCTCGAGCTCAGACAGAGGGGTCTGCGGTGGTCTCACTTCGCCTACGGGGAACCCTGCTGCGCCCATGGCCGCCTTCAGCCCGGCGGGGAAGTAGCCTGTCCCGGCGGCTTTGACGAGGGGGAGCAGTGACTTCTGGGCTCCAAGGGCGTCATCCCGTCGTCCGTTCCTGAAGAGGTCGAAGATGCTCGAGGAGGTCTTCGGGGCTATGTTGGAGATGCTGATGACCGCGCCCTTCCCTCCTGCCTCCAGGCAGGAGTATGCCATGGCGTCAGACCCGGTGAACACCGCCACCTTCTGTCCGACGGCCTCGATGAAAGCCACGAGGTTGAGCATGTTGTACTCTGTGTACTTCATGCCGACGATCATCTCGTCCTCCGCCAGCCTCGACACGACAGAAAGGGGGACGAAGTTGTGGGTCCACTCTGGAATGTTGTAGAGCACCAGTGGGAGCGTCACCCCGCCGTGTATCAGCGCGAAATGCCGAAACAGGCCTTCCTCGTCCACCCTGTAGTAGTACGGAGCTGTGGCCACGACCCCGTCGGCGCCCACGTCTGCTGCGTCCTTGGCGTACGCTATGGCGTTCCTGGGGGAAGGGTCGGATATCCCCGCTAGGATGGGGACCCTAGAGTTCGTTTTGTCGACGACGACCTCCAGTATGCGCTTCCGCTCTCTCCTGTCAAGGAGGGCGAACTCTCCGGTCGTCCCCAGCGGGAACAAGCCGTCGACCCCCCCATCGATGAGGTAGTCTGTGAGTTCACGTAGTCTTCCTTCGTCCACCTCCCC
>JAJZOO010000032.1 GCA_021811485.1 archaeon | reverse complement strand
CATTATTGGGACGGTCACCGAGGTCGCTATCATCGGCCTCACCGCCTATTTCCTGGCCGCGGGGAAGAGGAAAGACCCGTGGGCCTGGCCTGGGAAGCAAGAAGACTAGAACCACCGAATCGGCTGCCTGCCTGCGCCGCCAGGGAAGGAAGGGGTTCGCCTCTCGCGACCGTGGATGCACCTCCCATGGAAACCCGCCGCGCTTGGAAGCGCCCAGGGGAGCGGTATGGCTGGGCTTTCTCCGGCACAGGTGGCATCAGGAGCGGTTGCCAGGCATCAGAGACGCGCGCCCGCCTCTCGTGCTCTCAGATGTAGCCCCAGCTGATGAGCATGTCGCTGTCGTGAGTCCATCTCTGGCCGATGTCGCTCCGGTAGAACATGTTCGGGATCATGACGTTCTTTACGTTCTGGTAGGCTTTGTCTATTGCGTCTGCCATGGTCGCTCCTGACCCTGTGACCACGAGCGCATACCCTGAATTTCCGGCGATGCGCCAGTCTCCGTTCTCCTGCTTTACCTCCCCTATGTGCACGCCGTCATGTGCCTGGCGCCGGAAGAGGATCGTCGCCCCCTCGGAGTACTTCTTGAACGCCTTCTCGTCTTCGAAAGGCCAGGGCGGGATCGCCACGACGACTCCCACCTGGTACCCCTTCTTCGTTTTCAACTGGGCATCGTTCCCGTGCGCTATGTCGAACAGAAACTGGCCCCACTCGCTCGTGATCCCCTCCATCTGTATGCTGATTGTGGGATACCCGAACCGACAGTTCCCGGCGAAGTAGGGTCTGCCATTCCTTCTCACCAACATCGTGTGCCAGTCCTCCACTTCGACGTCCCATACGACGCCGGAGTACTCCTGCCTTGAGACCGTCCGCTCGTCCAGGGGGGAGTCAAGCCGAGTCCGGACGGAGAGCTCGTTCAGGTCCCAGCTCCGGGGATCCCCTCCGATGGAGACAGTCTCTCCCTGCTCTCCTACGCTGATGTTGGCGACGCTCCCGGATTTTATGATGATCTCTTGGAGGTCGTCGGCCAGCCTATGCGAAGCGGTCGCCGCGCTCTTTCCCCGGGTGTTTCTGCGGCCGTCCCCCCCGCCGAGCGAATAGCCGCGCCAAAGCGAGCGAAGCAGTTCAGGTGCAAGCTCCTTGAACCGGCTCGGGACGAACTTTTCGCTGGCACCAAGGGCCGAGAGCCTGAGTTCCTCCAGGAACGTGACTAGCTGGACCGAGGAGATCTGGAACCCTCCGCCCTTTTGGGAGGTGTAGCTCAGCCCCGTCTCCTTCAGTATCCCTTCTATTTCGTCTTGACTGTGGCTCTTACCCTCGGACAGCTTGATGACGCGCCGGTCTTCTGATACAGACCCTCCCGCCAGATACAGCCCCAGTAGCCCCATGAACGCCCCGGCCGGGACAAGGACAGGCTGATGGAGGACCTCCGTGGTCCTCCCGTCCTTTCCCGACTGATTCTGCTCGGCGTAACCGGGGATTTCTACGCTCTCCAGGTGCTTCCCCGCGAAAGACCCGCTCCTGACCACCCGGGCGCCATAGGATGGGAAGGCTCCTGCCTTCGCGAACTCCACCCCTCCGGGCCGACTCACCAAGAGGTTGTGGTCTGGCGTGACCAGCGCGTCGAGACCGGAGCGGGCATTGCCGGTGGCTCCCAGGTGCACCATCTCTCCGCGGTATGTCTTGACCAGCAGGCCTGTGATTCGCTTCCAGCTCATCTCCCGAGTCTTCGGTTCGATCGCCAGCGTCTCGTCCCCCATTTCGACCTCGAAGTACTTCTTCCACCCGGCCTTGGTGAGTATCTCCGTCGACTCGTCGTAGCAGGTCCACTCGAGAGGCCAGATGCCCTTCGAGTTGGCGATGCAGTTGATGTCGACGTATCCGACGTACTTGCTGGCGGCCAGCTTCTCTTTCGCTTTCTCCAGTGTCCGTTCAAAGACCGGGCTGTCCTTGGTGTAGAACGTGGCTGTCCCCATTTCGCCTGTACTCGGACCCAATTCGCCAGGAAAGAGGCGTTTATGCTCGAAGTTGACGCAGACAGGCATTACGAACTCCTTTCCGTTAAAGAAGGCTCCCACGGCTATTTCCACCCCCTCGGCGAACTTCTGCATCTGGAACTCTTTGATCTTCTTGGACCAGTTCGCTTTGTAGTGCTCGAGCACCTGGAGGACGTCCTTTCCGTCCGGCTCCTGGCCGATGAACAGCAGCTCCTTTTCGCTCTGCGCCTTCCCGCTGGGTTTCAGGACGTATCTGTCAGGGTTCTTCCTGACGAAATCTACGGCGTCATCGAACGACGTGAAGTTCCAGCTCGGCAAGACGTCGACGCCGACCGAGTTCAACTCCGATTGGCCGAACTCCCTATCGAGCTCGAGCTTGTCCGTGTACGGCGTGCCGCCGACCACGAACCTCCCCTCCGCGCGCAATTGATCCGCTTTGTTTCCGAAGCCGATGTCGTCGAAGACGAACACGTCGGCCCAGTCCTTCAGGGACTCCCACTCGTCGACTTTTTCGAAGAACCCCAGGCCCACGTCTTTCTCTCCCTGGCCGTGGCAGTACATCTTCACCTCGTGTCCTTCCTTCTTCAGTTGCCACGCAAGGTCGGCGGACAGACTTTCCTCAGTCACGAACAGAAACTTCATCGAGTGCCTCATCATCCTTCCAGCAGTTAATATCTGTTCGCGAAGTTCTGGGGGTGTCGGGCAGGGCCCGCCCGTCGGTCGCGATCCGCGGGACGGTGCGTCGGAGCCGCCGTCATGCCGCTCGTTTTCAAAAATGAGAAAGGCCGGACTGCTTATATCGGCTCCGGAACAGAATCACCTAGTTGAGCACCAGGACATCGCTGGCCGGAGGATTCACGGTCGCTGTTCTCGCTGCCGCGCTGATACTTTCCGGCTATGGCGCGGCGGTCGCGCTTGGCCCCAAGACAGGCTCGGCGACCACTGTCACGACCACGACCACGGCGACCAATTCGTCGACGCTTTCGCCGTACGTCCTCACTCTGGTGATAACCACAAACAACATGTTCAACGCGAGCGCGGGAGACCAGCCGGCTTACTATGTCCTCGGACCGGCGGGGCTTGAGTCGGCGGCCAACATTAACCTCCCGGCGAACCGTCTGATCAAACTGGTGATAGTGAACTACGACGACGGCAACGCCTCGCTCGCGATCCCCAGCGACAACGTGGTCTCTGGTACTATCAACGGGACCATCTTCGTGGCTTCCAACGACAACGTGAACTCCTCCCAGGGTCCGTCAGGAATCGTCCTTGCAGGCGGGGTGACACAGTCTACCGTCCCAGCTTCCGAGGTGGCCCACACCTTCACCGTCCCTTCGATCAACCTCAACGTCCCGGTCCCCCTGAGCTCCACGGTGGTGGCTTACTTCACCCTCGCCAGCCCCGGGACCTTCATCTGGTTCTGCGAGACCGAATGCGGCTGCGGGCTGACCGGGACCCAGTGTGCCATGTCTTCCCCCGGCTGGATGACCGGAAACCTGGTGGCGAGCTGATAAACTGAGTCGGCCATCCCCTCCGGCGGTGGTCGGTCGCTGATGTCAGACCAGGAATCCGGGGAGAAAGACGGGTCCAGGCGCGAGTTCCTGAAGGCGGCTGCGGCCGTATCCGGTGTCCTCGCCGTCGCCGGGATTGCCTCGGTGATGAAGGCTGTCGTCATCCCGGCCGTCCCTTCGCAGGCCCAGACCGCCGTCGGCGGGTTCCCCAGGGTAAAGATCTCGAACGTCGGCGCGCTTTCAGCCAACGTGGCCCTCCTCTTCAACTACCCTCTCGACAACGAGCCGAACGTCCTCGTCAAGCTGGGCCAGGAGGCGGAGAGAGGGGTCGGGCCGGACGGAGACATAGTCGCATTCAGCCAGGTCTGCCAGCACCTCGGGTGCATCTGGGGGTACGTCGCCTCGGGGGATTCCCCCAAGGTCAACCCGTCCTACGTAGCGACAGCCCCGGTCGGCTACTGCCCATGCCACGGCAGCGTCTATGACCTGGTCGAAGAGGCCAAGGTGGTAGGTGGGCCGGCGCCGAGGCCCGTCCCTCAGGTCCAACTGGAAGTGGATAGCTCCGGGGACATCTACGCGGTGGGGATGTGGCCGCCGACCATATTCAACCACGACACAGGCTCGAACGACGTGAACTACGACCTGCAGGGGGGGACCCCTGTGGCCTCCTCATAGGAGACGTTGTGATGTCTGGCAAAGAGGGAATGCTCGAGCGCGTGGCGGGATGGTTCGACTCGCGGCTGGGGCTGAGCTATCCTCTCCTCCGCCCGGTCCCGAAGTACGCCCTCAACCCCTTCTACTGGCTGGGGGCCTTGACTGTGGTGGCCTTCGTCATCCAGGGGGTCACCGGGATAATAATGATGCTCTATTACGTCCCTGACCCCACCCAGGCCTACTCGTCGACCCAGTACATCTTCCAGAACGTCTACAACGGAAGGTTCCTGGAGACGATACACCTCTACACCGCCTACGCCATGATCATGCTGGCGTTCATGCACATGATGCGTGGGTACTTCGTCTCAATCCAGAAGAGGCCAAGGGAGGCCATGTGGATCGTCGGGATGCTCATGGGGTTCGTCACCCTAGGGTTCGGGTTCACTGGTTATCTTCTCCCATGGACCGTGGTCTCAAAGTCGGCGACGGACGTCGGAGTCGGGATGGTCAGCGCGCTCCCTCAGCCTCTCTCTTCGCTCATCACCTTCCTGATAGTGGGGAATGGGGGCGACGGAGCGGAGCTGCTCAGATTCTTCGACATGCACGTGGTCCTACTCCCGGCCGTCCTCCTCATCCTGCTGGTCGTGAAGATGTACATGCTCGAGGCCCACGGCGTCGGCGAGCCTACTTCAGGGGCGACCGAGGAGCAGAAGTCTAGGACCGTCCCTGTCTTCCCTGACGTCACGATGTATCTCTTCGAGCTCTCTCTCCTCTTCGGGGCGGGGATGCTCCTGGTCTCGGCCCTCTTCCCGCTCACCCTCCCCCCAGAGTACTCGGCCGCTGCCGCGTCGCAATACATCCCACAACCGGACTGGTACTTCCTCTGGATTTATCAGATACTCAAGATCAAGGTCTTCGAAGGGACCACTGGGTTGGCGGCGGCGCTCACGGTCGTCACCATCATCTTCGCCTTGCTTGCGCTCTTGCCCTTCATAGACAGAGGAAAGAGCCGCCAGACATCCAGGCGCCCTCTCTACACCACCGTAGGCGCCGTGTTCGTGGCCGAGGTGGTGGCCCTGTCATACTGGGGGCTCGTGACCCCCGGGGAGATAATCCCCATCGAACAGGCGGCGCTCGTGATCGGCGGGACCGCCCTCCTCGTCATGTTCGGCTCCTTCGTGCTCTACAGGCTCATGTACTCACGCGCTAGGAAGCGCCTCCCCTTGGGGCCGGCGAAGGAGGTGCCCCGCTCCGAGCTGAAGGCCGGCCTTGCGTTCGCAGGGCTTGTGGCGGCAGGGGCTTTCGCGATGGCATGGCTCCTCAACGGGGCCGTCGGGGCGATCCTGTCCGGTTGGACGGCGGGGGATGCCGTATCCCTGCTCGCGTCGTCTTCCCTGCTGGCGCTCGACTTCCTAGGGAGCGTCTTCCTGATCTACAGGCTCGATCTTAGGACCGGGAGCGTGAAGAGGAGGGTCAGGCTCCTAGAGGTAGGGTGGAAGGAAGGATGAGGGTGGCCGCCTCCTTTACAGCCCTCCAGGTGGTGTTCCTGGTCGCGCTCCAGGCAGCTACCACTTCCGTCCTCTGGCTCCTGAACCCGCTGACTCAGGCGGCCACCGACACCTTCGCCCTCTACCTGAGCGTCGACTTCCTCGCCTTCGCCCTGATCTCATACATCTACAGGTCGAGGAAGGCCTCCGGCGCCCCGTCCCAGACCTGGCTCGCCCTAGGGTATCTCGCGCTGATAGTACTCCTCGTCGCTAACCTGGCCCTGGGCTGAGCTGCCCGGCTCGCGTCAGCCTTGCTGCATCTGCAGGGCATACATCTTCGCGAACATCCCGTCCGGCCTGGACATCAGATGCTCGAACGTCCCCTCCTCCACCACCCGCCCGGCGTCCAGGACGACTATCCTGTCGGCCAGCCTTATGGTGGAGAGCCTGTGGGCGATTATCAGCGTGGTCCTCCCCTTCACCATGGACGCGAGGGCGCGCTGAACCTTCAGCTCGGTGAACGGGTCGATCCCCGAGGTCGCTTCGTCCAGGATGAGTATCTTGGGGTCCGGCAGGAGCGCCCTGGCGAAGCAGATGAGTTGCTTCTGGCCCATCGACAGGTTTGTGGCTCCTTCTGCCACCATCGTGTCGTACCCGTCCGGAAGGGACGCGATGAACTCGTCCACTCCAAGGGCCTTCGACACATACTTGACCTGCTCGAGGGATGCCTCTGGCTTCCCATATCTGATGTTGTCGGCGACGCTCGACTCGAAAAGGAACGGGTCCTGAGGGACGGCGCTTATCCTGGACCTGAACTCAACGAACCGGAGGCGCTTCACGTCCTTCCCTCCTACCAGGACCTCTCCCTGCTGCGGGTCGTAGAACCTCTCGACCAGGTTGACGATGCTCGACTTCCCCGCGCCAGTGGCTCCCACCACAGCCACGACTTCCCCGGGCTCCACCTTCAGGTTGACCCCCTTCAGGACGGGGAGGTCATCGGAGTACCCGAAGGTGACCCCCCTCAGCTCTACCCCCCACCCGACCCCGCCGTCGAGGGTGAGAGGCGAGTCGGGCTCCTTCACCTGTATCTCGGCGTTTACGAGCTGCGTGACCCTGTCCAGCCCCGTGACTGCAGACTGGAACGAGTTGTAGAAGGTCGTGAGCTGGATTATCGGGTTGAAGAACGCGTTGACATAGAGCATGAACGTCACCAGGGTCCCCACCAGCATGTGCCCCGCGAGCACCTCGGTCCCCCCGAACCAGATGACGAGGGCGAGCCCCAGGGCCTCGATCACCTGGACCATGGAGTTGAACGCCGATGTGTACTTGTTCGCCCTCAGGTTGGCCAGCATGTTCTCGCTGTTCACGGCGTCGAACTTCTCCGAGACCCTCCCCTCGCTGACCAAGGCCTGGGTCACCCTGACCCCGCTTATCCCCTCCTGGAGCTTGGCCGTCACCATGGCTATCTTCTTCCTGGTCTCTACGAAGTTCCGGGAGATCTTCCCCTGGAAGACCAGGGTGACGGTTACCAATATCGGGATGACGACGAACGACACTAGGCTCAGCTCCAGGTTGAAGAAGAGCATGATGACCACGATGGAGATTATGGTGAGGAAGCCGGAAAGGACCTGGGGGAGCTGGAATGTCACGAAGTCTTCGACGGCATCGACGTCGTTCATGATGTACGACATGATCCGGCCGGTCTCCCTGGTCGAGAAGTACGACTGGGAAAGGCGCTGGAGGTGGTCAAAAGCGTCTCTTCTGATGTCCCTCAGAGAGTTCTGCCCCACCAGCTGCATGGCGTAGGTCCGCCTGTTGTCTGCGGCGTAGTTGGCGAGGTATAGGATGGCGTAGGAGCCGGTGAAGGTGGCCACCCCTCCGAAGTTCCCCGCCACTATGGCGTCGATGGCGAACCCCAGCAGGACGGGTCCGACTATTCCCGCGGCCGAGGTGAAAAGAAGGCCCCCCAGGCTCACGGCCAGGTCCCGCTTGTACCCTACGACGTACCCCACCAGCCGGCGCAAGAGGAACCCGTCGCTGTACTTCCGGTCCTTCCGCGAGTCGGGGTCGTCGTCCCCGATGTACATCCCCCGCAGCGTCACCGAGGGTCCCGCTCCTCTTCCGTGACATCCTGTGGCGCGTACTGGGACAGGTAGAGCCTCGCATATGCTCCGTTCAGCCTCAGAAGTTCCTCATGGGTCCCCTGCTCGACCACCTTCCCGGCCTCGAAGACGACTATCCTCTTCGCGAGCCTCAGCGTCGCCAGCCTCTGGGTGATGATTATGGTGGTCCTCCCCCTTATCACCTCTTTGAGCGCCTCCCCGATGGCGTACTCGGTCCCCGCGTCGACACTCGAGAGGGAGTCGTCGAGGATCAGGATGCGAGGGTCCATGAGGAGCGTCCTCGCGATGGCTATCCTCTGCTTCTGCCCACCGGAAAGCGTGACCCCTCGTTCCCCGACCCTGGTCTCGTATTTTTCGGGGTACCTCTCTATGAACTCGTCGGCGTTGGCCAGCCTGCAGGCCCTCTCGACCTCCTCCTTGCTGGCGTCCGCCTTCCCATAGCAGACGTTCTCCCTTATGGTGGCAGAGAACAGGAAGATGTCCTGGCTGACCAGGCCGACGGACGCCCTGAGAGACTTCAGGGTGAGGTCCCTGACGTCCTTCCTGTCAATCTTCACCGAGCCCGAGGCGACGTCGTAGAAGCGGGGGACAAGGTTAGCCATGGTGGTCTTGCCGGACCCTGAGACGCCGACGAAGGCGACGACCTGGCCAGCGGGGACCTCCAGGTCTATCCCTTTGAGGACCTCCCTCCCTTTCCCGTATCCGAACCTCACGCCTTCGAACCTTATGTCACCTCTCGCCCCAGTAAGAGGGAGGGCCCCTGGTCTGTCCTTCACTTCAGCCTCCGCGTCGATGACCTCCAGGATCCTGTCGAACCCCGCCATGCCGTTCTGGCCTATGAGGATGAGCTGGCCTAGGAACCTGCTCGGTCCTCCCAGCAGGGCTAGGAGGTTCGCAGCGGCGACCAGGTCCCCGATCGATATCGTCTTAGCTATCACCGGCCCCCCGCCGAAGTAGTAGAGCGCCGCGAGGTCGACGCTGATCACGAGGCTCAGAAGCGGGGTGTAGATCGCGCGGACGGCGGAAGACCCCACGATGCCGTCTCTGTACGCCTGGTTGGTCGCGGCAAAGCGAGAGACCTCGCCTTCCTCGGCAGAAAAGGACCTGACTATCCTGGCCCCTGCCACGTTCTGCTGGAGCACCGTGTTCATGGCGCCGTAGTTCTTCCTGGTGAGCCGCCAGAAGGGCCCCTGCGTCTGGCTGAACCTCCAGCTGAGGAGGAGGATCAACGGGAAGACCACGGCCACTACGCTCGCAAGGTAGAGGTTGAGGAAGACCAGGGAGACCACGACCCCCCCGACGAGGAACACGTTGGAGAGGAGCTGGCCCCAGCCGAAGGCGACGAACCTGCGGACGGCCTCGACGTCCCCCGTGGCCCTCGACATGAGCTGCCCGGTCTCGTTCTTGTCGTGGAAGCTGAAAGACTGCGACTGGATTGAGGTGAATATCATGTTGCGCAGGTCGTAGATCATCTTCTGGCCCAGCGCCTGCCCCCCGTAGCTGAGCCCGAAGCTGAACGCCGCTGACGCGGCGCTGACAGCCACGACCTCCAGCGCGACCATGGATATGGACGATATCGGCGCCCTCCCCACGACGTCGTTGACCGCCTCGCCGGTCAGGAAGGGGACGAGCACCCGGAACCCGGTGAGGGCAGTGACGCTGGCGAACGTCACCGCCGCTATCGGCCAGTGCTTCCTCATCAGGCCGAGCAACCTCAGGTATCTGTCTAACAACCTCAGCTCCGCCTTTCAAAGCTCCCCTCCTCGGCTTCTTCTTAAATCGGCGCGGGGACCCGGTTTATAGCGGCAATGGGAGGGCCCCTCAGCCCCTGTTTTGGAAGAGTCCAGGCCTGCAGAAACGACAGACAGCCGTTCCCTGACCTTCCTGGCCGCCCTCCGGGTGCTCAGGAGCGTCTCGGCGGGGATGATCAACGTTGCCTTCCCGTTCCTCGTGCTCGAAGAGCTGCATCTGGGGTACGTCCTCCTCGGCGTGATGTACGCATCCGCCACCCTCGCCACTGCCGTCCTTGGGCTCGGCATAGGGATCGCCGCCGATTTGGTAGGGAGGAGGCTCACCTTCGTAGTGGCGCTGGCGCTCCTGCCCCTTTCAGCCGTCCTGGTTGTGGTCAGCACCAGCGTCCCGTCCCTTTTCCTCGCTGCCGTCATCGGGGGGATATCGGCGACGGGGTCCCTCCCGGGGGGTGGGGTGGGAGGCGCCGCCCAGCCGATACAGTCCATCCTCACCACGGAGCTGACGTCGAGGAAGGACAGGACGAGGTTCTACT
>JAJZOO010000084.1 GCA_021811485.1 archaeon | reverse complement strand
TACAGATATGTGAACCGGTACGAACGGGAGCTGGTCGTCGCCGCGGGCGGGGAGGTCGAGAAGCCGGTCTTCTGGGTCATGCTCCCATACCATCTGTATCTCCTCCTCCCGCTGTTCGTCATCGTGTCATACTCCCCATCGCTAACGGCGTGGGCTGGGAACTTGTTCTTCCTGGCGGCGCTGGAGGACATGGCCTACTTCGCCTGGCGGAGGACCCCGGTCTCGAAGAGGGACTGGACCACTAGGCTGATGGGGAGCTTCAGGGTCGGGCCGATGGAGATCCCCTTCTGGTGGCCCCTCGTCGCCGTGGTCGCGGCCGCACTGTTCTGGGCCAAGGTGTAGCTACCTGACGTCGGTCTGGGACTGGTCCCTAAGGAAGTTGAGAAGGTAGAACGGGCTTCCGATCCCCTTCCCAGTCACGCCGCTCGCCTTCCACCCCGTGAATGATTGCGCGCCGGGCCACGCCCCGGTTGTCGACCCGCCGCTCCTGTTGGCGTAGGTGACGCCGAAGCCGATGGTGCCGAAGAACTTCTTGACCTCCCTGGGGTCCCTTGAGAATATCCCCGCCGTGAGGCCGTAGTCGGTGGCGTTCGCCCTGGACAGCGCCTCCTCGAGCGAACCGAACTCGTTCACTACCACGAAGGGGACGAAGAGTTCGTCCCTGACCAGCCTGCTGTCCTCGGGGACGTCGGTCACGACCGTGGGGGACACGTAGAACCCCTTAGAGGCGTCCAAGACCCGACCCCCGGCCACAGCCCTTCCTCCCGACTGTTTCGCGTCCTCGACCGCCCTCCTGAAGGTCTCGACCGCTTTGGCGTTGATGACGGGACCCATGAAGGTCTGTTTCTTCCTCGGATCACCCACCACGACCTTGTCCACCCGCTCCTTCAGCGCCTCGATGAACTTGTCCTTCACGCCCTTCTGGACGTACACCCTAGAGGTGGCGCTGCACTTCTGCCCGCCGTAGCCGAAGGCCGCCCTGACGGTTCCCTCCACCGCCCTGGAGATGTCTGCCTTCGCCGTCACTATGGTTGGGTTCTTGCTCCCCATCTCGAGCAGAATCGGCTTCGGGTAGGGTTGCTCGGAGTGGAAGCGCCTGAAAAGCCTCATCCCGACCTCCCTGGAGCCTGTGAAAGCTATGCCGTCGACGTCGGGGCTGGTGACGAACTCATCCTCGAACGCGCTGCCCGGGCCGGTGACGAAGTTCACAGCGCCTGCGGAGACTCCGGCGTCTGCGTACAACTGGTAGAGCATCAGCCCGGTGAGCGGCGCCTCGCTGGTCGGCTTCAGGATGACCGAGTTCCCGGCAATCAGCGCCCCCATCGCCATCCCGTTGGCAAGCATGAAAGGGAAGTTGAACGGGGAGATGACTGGCCAGACCCCGAAGGGCTTCAGGACGTCGAGGTTCCGCTCCCCAGGGCCGCCAGGACCCATCTTGATGGAGTACCCCTTCTCCTTCCGCATGACCCCGACGTAGTATCTCACCGCGTCCATCGCCTCCCAGCACTCGGCGAGGGCCTCGAGCCTGTTCTTCCCCACTTCGTATGTTATGGCCACGGCGATGTCGAACTTTCTCTCGTCGATGAGCTTGGCGTACCTTTCCATGACCCTGACCCTCTCCTGCCAGGGTTTCGAGCTCCAGGTCGCGAACCCCTTCTTGGCTGCCTCGATGGAGGCCCTAGCGTGCTCTCTCGTCCCCACCTGGAACTTGCCGACGACGATGGAAGTGTCGATGGGGCTGCGATGCTCGAACTCCCCGGCGTCCGACCAGACCTCCTTCCCTCCGATGTACATCGGATGCCTTTCTCCGAGTCGCGACTCGAGGCGCCCGAGGGCCGACTCGTACCTGGGGTCGAGGCTCTCGTCTGCGAAGAGCGTGACGTAAGTGACTTTTCTGGCGGACTTCTTTGAGGGGGAACCCTTTGGCATGAAACCAGTCGCCGGTATCCCCGCTAAAATCTTGTCGCCTAACCTTCTCTCACAAGGTGTTGGTGTACCATCTGGACCCCGAAGACGTTCGAGTATTCTCTGGCGAAACGGGCCTTGACGTCGCCCATGGGGACAGGATGCCCGAGGATCTTCTGCATCGAAGTCATGGTCGAGGGGTCTAGGCCGCACGGCCTGATGAGTTCAAAATATTCCAGCTCGGTATTGACGTTCAGCGCGAAGCCGTGGTACGTCACCCAGTCTGTGACCGCCACCCCTATGGACGCCAGCTTCTTTCCGTCGACCCAGATGCCCGGATGGCCTTCCACCCTCTCGCCGACAATCCCGTACCCCCGGACGGTGTCGATGACCGACTGCTCGATGTTGCGGACGTGCCGCCGGACGTCGTGGTCCGCGAGGAGGACTATGGGGTACCCCACGAGCTGGCCTGGGCCGTGGTAGGTCGCGTCCCCACCCCTTTCAACCTGGAAGACAGGGATGCTCTGGGGCTTGAAGTTGGGCGGGGAAGTCTTGCGGCCGAGGGTGATGACGTGAGGGTGCTCCACCAGGATGAGGGAGTCTGGCATCTCCCCTCTGGCTCGCTTAGCAGCGAGCTCCCTTTGAAGCTCTAGGGCCCCGCCGTATTCCATCCTTTCGAAGTCGAGGAGGTAGCCGCTCATGTCCTGAGCTGGTGTATCGGATGGCCGGCCGCGGACTCGGACGCTTCCATTATCGCCTCTGGGAGGGTCGGGTGGGGGTGGATGGTCAGGGCGATGTCTTCGACGGTCGCCCCCATTTCGATGGCGAGGGCGGCTTCGCTTATCAGGTTGGACGCCTCG
>JAJZOO010000031.1 GCA_021811485.1 archaeon | reverse complement strand
TCCCCTTCTTGAACACCATGAACCCTCCCCCTGAAACGTTCACATCCAGATCGTACTTCTCCCTAAGGTCGCCGACCACTTGGACCGGCGTGAGAAGGTGCAGCCTGGCCGGTTCAGGCTCCCAGAGTTCTACCGGAGTGCCGTTGACGCGTATCTTCCCTCCCCCTGGGAAGATAGCGGCCGTCGCCCTCGCGGTCTTCCTCGACCCCGAGTAAAGCTTCGGAGGCTTCTTGGTCTGCAGCTTCTGAGTCTGTGCCGGCATAGTTACTCGTTCCACCCCAGACTCTTGGAGAGGTCTGCCATGGTCACGTAGATTGGAATCGGCCTGGTGGCCGCTGCGTCATCGAACTTCGTCAACTTCGACCCGTCGACCCCTTCCGGGACACCTATGTAGACCCTGAGCCTCTTCATCGCGGCCGCGCCCTTCGGCTTCTTCCTCGGGACCATCCCCCTGACCATCCGTCGGAGGATGTTGTCTGGCCTCCTCGGGTGGATGGGGCCGTAGATGGGGTTCACCCTGCTGGCGAGCTCCAGCCGCTCCTTCCATTGGTTGACGACAGAGGTCCTGGACCCTGAAACGAGCGCCTTCTCGGAGTTCACTACCACGACCCTCCTACCGGAGAGGAGCACCTTCGCGACCTTGGAGGAGAGCCTTCCTGCAATCTGATCGGTCGCGTCCACGTAGATCGTCTCTTCACCTGACAAGCTTTACACCGCTCCCCTTCGGGTATTTCTTGAGGAACTCCTCAAGCGTGAGGGCAGACCCCCCGGTGGCCTCGATCTTCGCCTTCGCCGATGCCGAATATGAGAACGCCCCAACTACCACCTTCTTCTCCACGACCCCTGTCCCGAGGACTTTGCCCGGCACGAAGACAGGCGCCTCATCGTCCGCCAGCCGGGATATCCGCCCGAGGTTCACCTCGACCCTGGTGCTCGACGGGTTGGACAGGAGCGCGGAGGCATCGCTCCAGATGCGCGCCTTCTGCTTCTTCCCCGCCCTCTCCAGCAACACCGCGGTCCTCCTAGTCACCGGGTTATCGGCGGTCAATCCGGGCCACCTACCGCGACCTGTATCTCCTTGAGCTTCTTTTCAAGGAGCTCGATCGCCTTCAGCACGACCTGTTTGGCTGGGAGCCCTCCAGCCGACTCCACTGTGAGGATGAAGACGCCTTCCTTCTTCCCGTCCGTGAGCGTCGCGACTGTGCACGGCTGCCACTTCGTGTGCTCCTTCCCCCTCCCCAATCTCGCGTAAGCTTCGAGTTTGACCGACTGTCCTGCTGCGAGCTTTATCAGCGGGATAGACTCGCTCACCGGTCTGACGTCACGGTCTTCCGAGACAAGGTCCCCGGAGGTCACCGTCATGACTTTGTCCTTCCCCTTCGCGTCCAGGACGAAGAGCACCCTGCACTTGTGGCACCCCAGAGGGTTACCGCAGTCGCACTCCTCCGGTAGGTTGTACCTTTCTAGGTCGGTCCTGATGGGGACCATGCCGAGCCTGTGGGCGAGTATCTCATCATATAGGACAGAGGAGTTCTCCAGAATCACTACGTCGTCGATCGCCATAGACGGGACCTCGGCGATACAAAACCTGCGGATGGCGTTTGCGTACGACCGGTCAATTCCCTCGAGCTGGAGGGCGACCGAGCTCCCGCTGTCTTCAAGCACCTTCACTTCTACCGTTCTCTACCCCACCAGCCTATAATGGAACATGAGACGACCAGTTTCGGGCGTCGCGCCTGCGTTGTGGTTAAAAAGTTAGCGGGTAGGGCCTGGCACCGGACCCCGCCGGGGCGGACTACCGCAATCCGGAGAGAAGCGTGCCTGTCGCATCTAAAAGGAAAAGAGAGATGCGTGTGGTAAGCCGGGTGGACGACCCTCTGTTACCAATCCTATCTCCGGCCAGAAACCGTCTCATCTGTTCAAACCTTATAACTGAAGAGCGAAGGGCAGGCCCAGAAAATGTCGGACTCCGAGTTCAGGCACCTAGTCAGGATATCAGGAAGAGACCTTGAGGGGGGGAAGACGCTCATCGTCGCCCTCGCCGACCTCAAGGGCGTAGGTTATAACTTCGCGAATGTCATAACCACGAAGCTCGACCTCGACCCGAGGGTCCGGCTCGGGACCCTCACCGATGAACAGGTGGAGAAGGTTGAGGCCGCGATACGGGACACGTCGAAGTCAACGCTGCCGAAGTGGTACTACAACCGGCGCAACGACCCGGAGACAGGAGAGGCAAGGCAGCTCCTGGGTGCGGACCTCGACTTCGCCCAGAAGAACGATATAGAGGACGAGAAAAACATCCGGAGCTGGAAGGGGGTGAGGCACAGCCTCGGGCTGAAGGTGAGGGGCCAGCGGACGAGGACGACAGGGAGGGGCGGAAGGACCGTAGGGGTAAGGAAGGCGGTGCTGGTCGCCGCGGCGAAGGAAGCCGCCAAGAAGGAAGAGAAGTAGCGTTGGGTGACCCGAAGAAATCCAGGAAGCAGTACAGCAGGCCGAGGAGCCCATGGAGGGCCGACCAGCTCGCTCAGGAGCTGTATTTGCTAGGGACGTTCGGGCTCCGGAACAAGCGGGAGCTCTGGAAGGTCCAGACGCAGCTGAGCTCGGTGAGGAAGCAGGCGAGGACCCTCCTCGCCGCGACTGAGGAGGTCAGGCTCCGCGAGGAGAAGAAGCTGCTGGACAGCCTCCAGAGGAGGGGGTTGATCAGGGAGGGAGCGACACTGGACGACATACTCAGCCTTACCGTCGAGGACATCTTGGGCAGGAGGCTACAGTCCATGGTGTTCAAGAAGGGGATGGCACTTTCGCCTCTTCACGCGAGACAGTTGATAGTCCACGGTCACGTCTCCATAGGGGAGCGGACCATAACGATCCCCGGGTACGCGGTCGGGGGGAGCGAGGAGGGAACCATCAAGCTGACAGGAGGCGCGCCTCCCAAGGAGGACACACAGCCAGAACAGAAGGAAGTGGCGGCGGAGCAGCCCGCCGAGGTGCAGTGAAGCGCATGTCAGAGGAAGAGGCCCTGGTCGACCGTTGGGGGGTCTGCCACATCTACTCGTCTTACAACAACACCATTGTGCACATCACCGACCTTACCGGCGCTGAGACCATAGCCTTCTCCTCCGGAGGGAGGCACGTAAAGGCGGACAGGTTCGAGTCGTCCCCATATGCGGCAATGAGGAGCGCTTCAGCTGCCTCCGATGTAGCGAAGTCGAAGGGGATAACCGCGGTCCACATCAAGGTGAGAGCCGTAGGCGGCACCGGGCCGAGGACGCCGGGACCTGGAGCCCAAGCGGCAATCCGCGCCATCGCCAGGGCAGGGTTCAAGATCGGGAGGATCGAGGACGCCACCCCCATCCCCCACGACACCACCAGGAAGAAGGGTGGAAGAAGAGGAAGAAGGGCGTAGCCCTCAGTACTGCTTCAGCACGTCTACCGAGTCTACCTTCCCGTCACCGTCCCGGTCAGCCCCTCTGACCAGGGCGGCGTACTCCCCCGAGCGGTATCTCTGGAAGAGGACGTCTGCGAAGTTGCAGGCGCCGATTATCCCCGCCTTGGTCGCCGCGCCTGTGAGCCCGGCTATCACGACGCAGACCTTGGTGCGGTCCCAAGGGTTCTGCACCTTCTCCACTATACAGTCCAGTTCGGAGTTATAGGAACGGGCCTCTCTGTCGATTATCGAGCTCCAGAACCCGCCGTGGCTGAAGCGCAGCGGCAGGCTTGGGTTGAGCTCCTCCGCTATGGCGTTGTTCCGGGGGCCACCGACGACGACCAGGTTGGACCCGAGGAGCTTCTCTGCCTTTAGGTCGACGTCGAGCTTGACCGGGAAGACGGAAGGGAGGTTGACGAACTGTCCCAGCGCGAACCCCAGCTGCACCGCATAGTGACCGTCGCGGGCCTGGGTCCCTGCGGCCCCATGCTGCACGGGGGACCCCACCGCTATCCACCCGCCAAACTCCGCTCCCTGGAAGAACTCCTTGAAGAAGCGCCCAAGAGCCCTCGACCTGCCCGAGGAACGCAGTGATGGGAGCGGCTCGCCCCTGACAGGGAACTCGACGGCGTATCCATCAGAGGCCAGGGCGTAGAGCTTCGCTTCCCCGCCCCTGATCTGCTCGCTCCTCACTCTGGTGATGAGGCCGGCCTTTTCGAGCCTCCCGACGTGGTAGTACACCGTCTGGTGGTGTATGCCCAGGGAACGCGCCATCTCCGCCGGGTACTTCGGACCCGTCGCGAGGAGGGCGAGGACCTTCTGCCCCACCCGTCCAGAGGCCGGCCTGAAACCGTCGGGCCGGTCTGACACCAGCACCCTCTTCGCGAGCCCCGCTTCCGACCTCGGGTCGAAGAGTATCTTCTCCTTTGTCACACCGCCCGCAGCGTTCGCCACTACTAATAAACGGTTTTGCATGGTCGTGTCGCGGGGGCCCCTTCGGAAGCGAGGACCCTGCAAAAGGGACCAAGAACGGCATAGCCCGGCGTTTTGCGGAGTTTAAAATCCAAGGAGAGGCGCCGGGAAACCATGTGCGGGATCGTAGGGTGCGTGGCCGAGGAGCCGGTCGCCGGGGTCCTCCTCGAAGGGCTCAGGAGGGTGGAGTACAGGGGGTACGACTCGGCAGGCATGGCCACCATCGAGGGAGGCGCGCTCGAAGTCAGGAAGGGGGTCGGAAGGGTTTCGGAAATCGAGGAGAGGAGGAAAATGTCAGCCATGGCGGGAACCATAGGGATGGCTCACACGAGGTGGGCGACCCATGGCCGCGTCACGGATGAGAACGCTCATCCGCACACTTCCTGCGGCGAGCTGGTCGCTGTCGTCCATAACGGCATCGTCGAAAACTACGGCCAGCTGAAGAAGGGGCTGGCGTCCAGGGGGCACAGGTTCAGGAGCGAGACAGACACAGAGGTGATCGCCCACGTGGTGGAGGAAGAGTATCGGAGGTCCAAAGACCCCCTCAGGGCGACCCTCTCGGCGACCAAGAAACTGAAAGGGCAGTATGCGATAGCTGTGATGTTCCAGGACAGGCCCGACCTCATGGTCGGGGCCCGCAAGGACGCCCCTCTGATCGTGGGGGTCGGGGAGAAGAAGATGTTCTTGGCCAGCGACGTCCTGGCCTTCATCGGGCACACTGACAGGACGATATTCCTGGATAACCGCGAGGTAGCAGTGCTGACGAAGGACGGGGTCAAGATAGTGGGCCCTGACGGACGGAGCGTAAAGCGGAGGCCGACCCAGGTGGCCTGGGAGCTCTCTGACGTATCCAAGAGCGATTTCGCGCACTACACGCTGAAGGAGATCAACGAGCAGCCTCAGACGGTGGTCTCGGCGTCCATCCAGGAAACCGAGAGGGTGGAGGCTTTCGCGAGGGCCATAAGGAAGGCAAAGACGCTGTACATCACCGCGTCGGGGACGTCCTACCACGCAGGCCTCCTCATGAAGTTCCGGTTGAACAAGGAGGCCAGGATCAGGGCGGAAGCGGTCGTGGCCGGCGAGCTGAAGGAACATGCCGGCTTCCTGGGGAGGGGCTCGGTCGTGATAGCTTTCTCGCAGAGCGGGGAGACCGCGGATGTCCTGGAGGCCGTCAAGGAGGCGAAGAAGCTCGGGGCGAAGGTCTACTCCATAGTCAACGCGGCCGGGTCCACGCTGGCCCGCGAAAGCGATGGGTTCATGCTCCTGAACTGCGGGCCGGAGGTCGGCGTCGCCGCCACCAAGAGCTTCACCGCGCAGGTGGTAGTCGCCAACCTGGTAGTCGACGCCGTTCTAGGGGGGAGGCACTCCAACGGCAGCAAAGAGCTGTCCGAAGCAGTGACCGAGGCCCTGAAGTGCGACGGGCAGGTGAGGGACTTGGTGAAGGAATACATGGACAGGCCCGACTTCTACTTCGTGGCAAGAGGGTACGAGAGCCCTGTGGCGCTCGAGGGAGCGCTGAAGCTGAAGGAGCTGTCATACATCCATGCCGAAGGGATGGCGGCCAGCGAGCTGAAGCACGGTACGTTGGCGCTTATCGAGAAGGGGACCCCGGTGGTCGTGCTGAACCCGACCGGGGGGACCCACGCAGACTCGCTCTCCAGCGCGGAGGAGCTGAAGGCCAGGGGAGCCGACGTGATAGGGATCTCCGACGCCGCGGATGACGTGTACAGACGGTTCATCAGGGTGCCAAAGGTCCAGCCGAAGTTCACGCCGATAGTCGAAGTGATCCCGCTCCAGCTGCTGGCTTACCATGCGGCTGTGGCCAGGAAGAACGACCCCGACTACCCGCGGAACCTAGCGAAGTCTGTCACGGTAAAGTGACGCGGCGCTTTCAGTAAGGCAATTAAGCGAACCCTGCAGACGGCCGGCCGTGGTATCAAGGAAGGAGGTGCTTTCCAGACCGGTGGCGACCATAGAGGTCGGCAAGAAGAGCGTCTCGGAGCTTTTGGACGAGATGTCTCAGACGGGGTTCCAGGGGAAGAAGCTTGGAGAGGCGTCAAAAATATGGGCCGAGATGGCGGAGCAGAAAGGCCTCACCGTGTTCCTGGGGCTCACGGGCTCCCTGAGCACCACGGGCCAGTGGAAGATCGTCAGGTGGCTGGTGGAGAAGAGATACGTCGACGTCGTGGTCAGCACGGGGGCGAACATCTCGGAGGACATCCTCGAGGCGCTGGGATACCACTACTATCAGGGGACATGGCTGGCCGACGACGAAGAGCTCCTTAAGCTCAAGATAGACAGGTTCTACGACGTCTACGCCGACGAGATGGAGTACAGGAAGCTGGAGAGGACCATCTTCGACTTCGCCAACACTTTGGACGAGAAGGAGGTCTATTCCACGAGGGAGTTCCTTTACCAGTTCGGGGGGTTCCTCTCCAAGAAGGGGATCCCCAGCATAGTCGCGGCCGCCCACAAGGCGAAGGTCCCCATATACTCTCCCGGGCTCATAGACAGCGGCTACGGGGTGGCCCTGAGCCTGTTGAAGCGCGAGAAGGGGAAGATGATCAGGCTCGACCAGACGAAGGACATGGAAGAGCTCGCCCAGATCGCCGAGAAGACGAAGAGGACGGGGGTGGTGTACCTTGGGGGCGGAGTCCCCAAAGACACGATCCAGCTGTCTACCATAATCAAGTCCCTCTCCAAAGGGGGCGAGGAGGAGACGCCCCACGAATACGCCATTCAGATAACGGCCGACAGCCCGCAGTGGGGCGGGCTTTCAGGGTGCACCCTGGAGGAGGCGATAAGTTGGGGGAAGATCTCGTCGCAGGCCAAGAAGGCGACGCTCTACGCCGACATCACCCTTGCGCTCCCCCTAGTCGCGCATGCCCTGAACGAGAAGGCGAAGGGCAGGGCCCACCCTCCAGACCTGTCCTGGGTATTCAAGAACTGAAGGCGCCCAAGGGGCGGCCTCAGAGCGCGATGGTCTTGGACCGCTCGTCGCCGTGGGAGACGATGGCGACCCTGGCATTCAGCCTCCCCTCCAGATAGTCCACGAAGCTGCGCCCCGCCCCGTCCAGGCCCCCGGCGAAGCTTGCCCCGTGAAGGGAGGGGGGTGAGTCGAAGACAGGTTCGAACTCCTCAGGGCGCTTCAGGACCGACTGGTAGTCGTCGGTCTCTCCTCCGCGCCCCCTGTAGGCGACGCAGACCTTGAACTCCTTCACCCTGGAGAGGACGTCGAGCTTGGTGACTGCCACCTCCCGCGAACCGTTGAGCCTCAGCGTGTACTTCAGGGCGACGAGGTCGAGCCATCCGACCCGCCTGGGCCGCCCCGTCGTCGCCCCGTACTCGTTCCCTAGAGCCCTGATTGTCTCCCCGAGGGTTCCAACAATCTCTGTCGGGAACGGGCCACCCCCGACCCTAGTGGTGTAACACTTCGTAACCCCCAGAACCGAACCGGAGAGCGAAGGGGGGATCCCCAGGGCGGAAGGGATGTACCCCGCCGTTGTGTGCGTGGCTGTGACGTAAGGATAGGACCCGTGTAGGAGGTCGAGCAGGGACCCCTGGGACCCCTCGAGGAGGACAGACCCCCCGCTTTCGTTTATCTTGACCACCCTTTCGCCGACGTCTCCCAGCAGCGCCTCCAGAAGCTCCTTGGACTCACCGGCCCAAGACTGGAGCCCGGCCGGGTCCAGGGAGAGTCTGCGGTAGAATCTCGCCAGAGGCCCAAGGTCGAACCCCCCCGCCAGGTCCATCGCCCTGGGGCTTAGCCTGAGCGCCCTCAGCGCGTATGCCGGCCCGATCCCCCTCCTGGTGGTCCCGATGGCCGAGGCACCCCTGGTCTCTTCGATCATGGCGTCGAACTCCCGGTCCACCGGGGAGACGAGGGTGCACCTTCCGTCCACCAGGAGCTTCCGTCTCGCTTCGGACGGGAGGACCGCGAGCTCCTCTCCAAGCACCACGGGGTCGACGGCTACCCCTGCGCCTATGAGGAGCTGTTTCCCCTTCATCGCCCCGGAAGGTACCAGGTGGAAGGTGTGCCTGCTCCCTCCTATCACCACCGTGTGGCCGGCGTTGCTCCCGCCGTTGAACCGGGCGACAGCGTCATACCCATCCGCGAGATAGTCGACCATCTTCCCTTTGCCCTCGTCTCCCCATTGGAGGCCGACCACCGAGAGGTTCGGCAGGTCAGAAGACCCTCTGTATGTCGTGCGGGAGGCTCTCCGCGAGACCGGCCGTAGTTATCCGCATGAACTCTGCGTTCCTCCTCAGCTCCGGCAGGTCGTGGGCCCCAGAATAGCTCATCCCAGACCTCAGGCCGCCTACGAGCTGCTTCACCACCTCCTCCACTCGCCCCCTGTACGGGATCATCCCCTCCACACCTTCGGGGACGCTCTCCTCGACTATCTCACCTATCAGTTCGTCTTCGCTGAGGCCGGTCGCCTTCGACTCCCTCATCCTCCTGTCCAAGGTGGCAGCCAGGGAGGCCATCCCCCGCGTCAGCTTGTACCTAGCCCCCTCCCTGAAGACGGTCGGGCCGGGGCTCTCCTCCGTCCCTGCAAAGAGGCTCCCTATCATCACCGACGAGGCGCCCGCCGCCACGGCCTTGGTGACATCTCCAGGATTCCGGATCCCTCCGTCCCCGATGATCGGGACGCCGCTGTCGGCGGCCGCATCGGCGCTGTCCATTATCGCCGTCAGCTGGGGGACCCCTGACCCTGTGACGACCCTGGTGACGCAGATGCTCCCTGCCCCCACCCCGACCTTGACCGCGTCCGCTCCCGCCTTCACCAGGTCGGCCGCCCCCTTCGCTGTGGCTACGTTCCCGGCGACCACTTCGACGTCGCCCAAGCTCCGCTTGATCTCCCGGAGCGTGTCAATCGCGCGGGACGAATGGCCGTGGGCGACGTCAACAACAAGGGCGTCGGCTCCGGCGTCGAACAGCTTCCGCGACCTCTCCATCTGATCTCCTTTGACCCCGACAGCGGCAGCAACCCGAAGGCGTCCCTTGGAATCTTTGGTGGCCAGGGGGAACTGCTTCCTCTTCGTGATGTCCTTCGAGGTGATGAGCCCGGCCAGGCTCCCTTTGGCGTCGACCAGAGGGAGCTTCTCCACCTTGTTGGCGCGGAGGATCTCTTTGGCCTCCTCGAGTGTCACTCCCCTCCGTGCGGTGATGAGCTTCGACCTCGGGGTCATGACCTCCTCGACCTTCCTGTCGGGGTCTTCCTCCATAGTCATGTCCCTCCTGGTGACAAGGCCGAGGACCTTCCGCCCCGGGCCGATTATGACTATCCCTCCGACCTCCCTGTCCCTGATCAGCTTGACCGCCGTCCTCACGGTCGCTTCCGGCCCAAGCGTGACGGGGTCCTCGATGACCACCCCCTCGGACCTCTTCACCTTCAGCACCTCTGAGACCTGCTCTTCGAGCGTAAGGAACCTGTGGATGACCCCGATCCCACCCAGGCGCGCCAGTGCGATCGCCATGGCGGACTCGGTCACCGTGTCCATGTTGGCGCTCACTATGGGGATCGCGAGCTCTATCCTTCGCGAGAAGCGAGTCCGGGTGTCCGCGTCCCTCCTTGACTTCACATCGGAGAACTTCGGGACCAAGAGGACGTCGTCGAAAGTGAGGCCGACCCGGAGGTCGGAGCGGGAACCCTGCACTTGACTTCGGCTTGTGCCGTGGCTTTATAGAGATAGCGCCGTCGAAATCATAGTGGATGTGGTCGTCCCCACTGAAGGAGTGCTCCATTCTCATCTTGCGTTTACGCATACAGACGGCTTGTCACGGCATATCATGACGACCGCGGCCGACACGTGTCTCTTCTGATGATGGCGTCGTCGGTCTGCTGGAAGGACGCCGGGACTGGGACTTTCCTCCTCCCTTACGAGAGGACTTTGAACCCAGAACCCGCTTTCGCGAGACAGGCTCGCCGGTCTGACGCGATTCCAGGCTTGCGCGAGGCACATCTGCGCCCTACCAGATTAGGCGATCCCGGCGATATGGAGCCCGAGGTGAGCAGTTTAAAACCTAACTCGGATGCGAGGGCGCGTCCTGCGCCGTCTTCCCCCCGTGGCTTTTCCACATCCTGGGATAGGTGCCGGCCTTCATCACCACCCTGTCTGTGGTCGACACCAGCCCCC
>JAJZOO010000030.1 GCA_021811485.1 archaeon | reverse complement strand
GACGAAGGAACCACACAGGTCCTTGGGATGGACCCGTGGAAGTCGGGGTATGAGCTCCACAAGAAGATAGGGGTGATCCCCCAGGGGTTCAAGTTCCTCGACTATCCGACGCCGCGTGAGGCCATTGTATACTACGGGGCACTCTTCGGGAGGAAGGTGGACCCTGACGAGCTCCTCGGGAGGGTGATCCTCGACGACGCGGAGAACATCTGGTTCCAGAACCTGTCGGGGGGGCAGAAGCAGAAGCTGGGGATGGCGCTGTCGCTGGTCAACGACCCCGAAGTAGTCTTTCTGGATGAGCCGACGACGGGACTCGACCCGCAAGCTAGGAGGGCCGTATGGGAGGTCGTCAGGAGGCTGAAGGGCGAGGGGAGGACCGTCATGCTCACCACCCACTACCTGGAGGAGGCCGAAGAGCTGGCGGACCGGGTGGCGATAATGAACCATGGCAGGATCGTGGCCATCGGGACGACGGCGGAGATAGAGTCGAAGTTCGGCACAGGGCAGAGGATGGTGGTCAAAGGGGGCCAGGGACTGTTCGCCTACTTGCAGGAGAACACGAAGCTGGACGTGAGGAGAGACGGAGAGACGGTGACGATCGTACTCAGGGACAAGGAGGACGCCCTGGTCGCCCTGGGTTCCATAGAAGAGTCTGGGGCCGAGTGGGGAGACCTCACGGTGAAGAGAGACAGCCTCGAGGACGTGTTCCTCAAGCTCGTGGGGGAAGGCGGGACCGCGAAAGGGGGGGAGTAGATGGGATTCAGCCTACGTAGGATGACGGCAGACCTGAAGGTCTATGGGAGGTCGAACCTCAGGAGCAAAGAGGGGTTCTTCTTCACACTGGTGTTCCCCATCATCCTGATCCTGCTCTTCGGCGCAATCTTCTCGTCCGGCGGGATTAGCCAGACGAAGGTGTACGTGCAGAACCTGGACGTGGGCCCCATCGGCTCGTCGTTCGTGTCGGCGTTGAACAGCACCTCAAACTACTGTAGTTCCAACAGCACCTCGGGACTCTGTCTGCGCCCGGTCCCCTCTGACCAGAACTTCACGCAATTCCTTACGTCGAACTCCGCGTCGGACGGCGTAGTCATCCCCGCGAACTTCAGCGCCGCTTATCAGGCGGGAGACAAGGTCAACGTGACCGTCTACGGCAACCCGACTTCGACGACCAGTGCCGTGGTTTCCGGCATCGTCGCAGTGATCGTGAACGGTTTCAACGTCCACGGCGCCACCGGGGTGCACTCAGTGGGGATAACGTCCAAGACAGCCGTCTCCTCGAGCTACAAGTACATCGACTTCCTGGTCCCCGGCCTCATAGGCTTCGCAGCCCTGACGAGCCCCATGTTCGCCCTTGTGAACATCAGCTCCACCTATCGGAGGGACAAGGTGTTCAAGCTCCTCTCGCTCACGCCTCTGACAAAGACCGAATGGCTCCTCGCCAAGATAATCTGGTACATCGGGACCACGGTGGTCTCCTTCTTCCTCATGACCCTGGTCGGCGTCTACGCCTTCGGGGCTCACATAACCCTGAACTGGGGTATCGGTATGTTCCTCGTGCTGGGCCCCTTCTTCTTCGTGTCCCTGGGGATGCTCGTGGGGACAGTCTCTAACAGCCCCGAAGCGGCCTCGGTGGTGGGGAACCTGGTGACCTTCCCGATGATGTTCCTCTCAGGGACGTTCTTCCCGGTCGCATCGATGCCCAAGTACCTTCAGACCGTCGCCCACGTCCTCCCGCTCTACTACATGATAGAGGGGCTGAACGACGTGATGATCTACAAGAACTTCGGCCCCGCGTACTTCGACGCGGGGCTCCTTCTCATCATCTCTGCCGTCGTCTTCGCCCTGGCCGTGAAGTTCTTCCGCTGGCGCGAAGACTAGCCGCTCAGACGAGGTGGCTGAGGGGGTGCCTCACCAGCTCCTGGTTCAGTTTCTCGAAGTTCGTGAGCGTCCCCACGTCGTACCACTCCTTCTGGTTGTAGAACGCGGCCACCCTACCTCCCCTCTTCAGCATCTCCGGGACGAAGTCAGTCATGAGGTCCGGCTTTTCCTTGCTCGCGAGCGCCTTCATGAGGCCCATGGCACTCGGACCCACGACCATCGGCCCTGTAGTAACGGTGAGGTCCACACGTGGTTTCTCCCTGAAGGAAGAGACCATGTCTCCGTTCAGCTCGGCCACTCCGACTGGGAGAGTGTACCCCTTGTCCAGGACAAGGGTGACGTCGGCACCAGTCCTCCTGTGGGTCTCGAGGAGGGCGGTAATGTCCAGGTCCGTCAGGATGTCCCCGTAGTAGATGAGAAGCTCGTCGCTGTCGATCGCCCCGTTCCGGAGGGCGTTGGCGACGGCGTTGAGGCTCCCGCTGACCCCCTTTTCGTCTTTGGAGTAGTAGAGCCTGACTCCGTGCTGCGTCCCGTCCCCGAAGTAGTGCCTGATGTCTTCCGAGCGGTAGCCGGTGAGCAGGGCGATGTCCTCTATCCCGTGGTGCTTCACAAGGGCGATTATGTACGCCAGGAGCGGGAGTTTCTTCGGCCCGATGGGTATCATCACCTTCTGGAAGTAGTCTGTCAGGGGTTTCAGCCGCTCCCCTCTCCCCCCGCACAGGATAGCCGCCTGGATCCCTTTGCCCATGACCGCCGCGTGGACTTCGTGCGGTAAAAAATCGTTCGGCTCAGCGCCCTCGGAACAGAGGGTAGACAGAGTCGAGGAGATCCAGTGTAAGGGCGCCGCTGTTCACACCGACCTGCTCGACCTGGAGCCCCAGAGGGACCGTTATGCCTTCCTTCTCCGCCTGCGAGAGCACCTCGGCGAAGACGTCGTGTGATACTTTCACCGACTCCTTCCCCATTTCGGAGGCTCCCAAGAGCCTCCTCTTCACAGGGGGCGGGACGACCACGTCGAGCGATTCGATGAGAGATAGTATCGTCCGGGTGGGGACGGTCGTCAGGCTCACGAACACTGTGACAGGCTTCCGCCCCGTCTCCTCGCAGATGGCCTGGTAGGCCCTGAGGAAACGGATGACCGGGGCTGCTTCGAGGTTGATCTGGCTGGTGACGAAATCCGCTCCGGCCTGGGCTTTCAGCCAGACGCGCCTGGCCTCGCTCTGGGAGGAAGTGCCTCGCCGTTCGTCCAGGGACGGGGTGGTCCGAGAAAATATGCAGACCCCGCCCAGGGCTACCGAGTCCACCTTCTCCTGGGAAAGGAGCGAGAGCGCCCTCGCCACGTCAGGTCCCGGTAGCCTGTCCGTCGTCCTCTCTTTCCCCACGACGACGAGGTTAGGGACATTGTATTCATGGATGATCTTCCTCGCCCGTGCAAGGAATGCCTCCTCTTCCATACGCGGGGCGACCAGGTTTACGACGGACTCCTTGTAGTCCCTGATCATCATAGCGTACTCTTCGGGGGGGATGGTCGCAGGGGAATAGACGACGCTCCCGTGGTCCTCCCGGCGCTTGACCAGCTCAGGGATGTTGATGGCGGCGATCCGCCCGTCGAGGAGGACCCCCTCCACTCCGCCGATTTCGGTGCTGAACCTGGACGGGTCCCTCCTGGGAGGTACTATCTCGTATATGACAGGGCGGCTCTCCAGCAACGCCTTCAGGCCCAAGACGGGTCTCTCAGGCGAACTCTTTCCTAAGCATTTCCGCCGCCTTCGACATCGACTTCAACTTGGCGAAGGCGACGTCGACCGGGAAGGCCCTGAACATCCCGGGAGCGAAGCCACAGTCTGGGTTGAGCCAGATCCGGTCAGGGTCGATTGAACCAATCACCCTCTTGGCACGAGAGACTATCGTCTCCGGGGACTCGACTTCGTAATCCTGGACGCTCACCACTCCGAGGCCTATCTCCATGCCGTCCGGGAACTCCTTCACCAGCTTCGCCGGATCTCCTGTGCCGGGGCTCGTGTACTCCAGCACGAACTGTTTGGTCTTCGTCTCGAGCAGCTCAGGGAGGAACCGCTCGTATCCGAGGTCGAAGTAGGGGGAGTCCTTGTTCGGCCAGCGGTCCATATGGACTCCCACCCTGACGCCGCCAACACCCTTGGTGACCTCGTTGAGGAGGTCCACGGCAAGCTTCAGCTCCTCCTTGAACCCTCTGTACTCCTGGCCGTAGAGCTCGTTGAACACCTTCCTGTACCTGTCGGGCTTCTCCCCCGCCTCCGTGAGGTCTCCGAGCATCGGCTCGTCTATCTGGATGAAAGACACCCCCGCGTCCTTCAGCCTTTGGACCTCCGCTCTGAGGAGACGGGCGTAGGCGTAGGCGAAGTCTTCGGCTCTGGGGTAGGCCCCCTTAGAGAGCTCCTTGTGCCAGCTCTCCCACATCACCAGGTAAGGCGCCGGGAGCGTGACTTTGAACGGCTTCTTCGAGTGCTTCTTGGCCGCGTCGAACTCGTCCCGGGCGATGACCGCGTCTCCCAGCTCCTCCGTCACGACGGCCCGCATGTAGGTGAGCTGGACCTTGTTGCGCTTGAGTATCTCCATGGCGTCAGGGTTGAGCTGGGTTATGTGCATGACCTCGAAGCCGGGGATTTTGTCTCCGACGAAGCTGACGAAGCTGCTCCGCCTCTGCTCACCGTCAGTTATGACGTCGATGCCTGCCTGTTCCTCCCCCGCGACTATTGACCGGGTCGCCTTGTCAAGAAGCTCGTCGTACTCCCCATCCGACAGCTCGCCCTTCCCGTGCTTCTTTGTCGCCTCGATGAGCTCCCGGGGCCTGGGGAAGCTTCCGACCACCGTGGTTGTGAACGCCACAAAGGGGGGTATGCGAAGCCGGATTAAAGCCGTTGTTTAACTGCCGTAGAGGGGTCGGACGGGCGGGGACACCGTCGGGCTCACCTCGAGGGTCCCCCGTCTCCCCAGGCGGTTGACGTCGAGCCTTATCGTCCCTCCCTGTTTGGCCCTCGAGATTGCCACCAGCAGGTCCTTGGTGTGCTTCACCTCTGACCCGTCGGCTCCTACTATCACGTCCCCGTTGCGGACCCCCCCGAAGTCGGCCGGGCTGCGCGGGACCACTTCTGCCACCAGGAAGCCGGCCTCCGTCGAAAGCCTGTACCGTCTTGCAAGCTGAGGGGTGACGTCTATCCCAGATATCCCGATCCAGCGGCGGCTGACCCTGCCGTTCTCCAGTATCTCGTCGGCTATCTTCTTGACGGTGTTGATGGGGATTGCGAACCCCATCCCCTGGGCGTAGGGGATCATCATGGTCGTGACGCCGATGATGCGCCCATCAAGGTCCGCCAGGGGGCCTCCGCTGTTCCCCGGGTTGACCGCCGCATCGGTCTGAAGCAGCCCCTCGAAGATGAAGTCTGTACCTGGGAGCGGCCTCCCCTTGGCGCTGAGCACCCCCATCGAGACTGTCGGCCCTCCGGGGAGGGCGAGGGCGTTCCCGATGGCCAAGACGAACTGACCTACCCTGACCGCCTCTGAGTCTCCGAGCTCTGCGGCCGGGAGGTCGGTGGCGTCCAGTCGTATGACCGCCACATCGGTCGCCTCGTCTGACCCCACCACCTCTCCGGTGAACGTCCTGCCGTCCTTGAGGCTGACATGGACCTGATTGGCGCCGTCGATGACGTGGTTGTTTGTCACTATGAGCCCCCTCCTGTCGAGCACTATCCCCGACCCCTGCCCCTCGAGGGGGACGACCCCGAAGAACCGCCGCTCAAGCCTCGTGCTGGCGACGCTGACTATACTCTCGCTGACCTTCTCCACCGCCCCTGTGACCTGGCCTTCGAACCCTGAAATCGCCAACTTCAACCCCTCAGACCCCAGCTCCTAATATTGAGCGGGATTATCCTGACCATACTCACACCGTCGTCTCCTGTCACGGGCTCTGCCCTCCCCCTCACTTCGACCCCCCTGGCCTCCCAAGGGTCGGTCGACACCACGTCGTCCACTACAAACGCGACCTTGTCGTTGGCCATCATGTTCCTGTACTTCAGGGTAGACCTTAGGTTCCAGCCGCCGAAGGTTATCGTCGTTCCGTCGAACCTGTAGCCGACCGGGACTACATGGGGCTGCCCAAAAGAGGACGCCGTTGCCACCCTCCCGATGAACCCCTCCGCGAGGTAGGCGGCCTCGGCCTCCGTGAACGCTCCCGCGCCCCTCTCGCGCTGACCCCTGGACATGTTCGGCTCCGGTCGAGGCAGGTTTTTAAGACCGGTAGTCCGTCTGAACTAACTAGCTCATGGCTAGCTTGACCAAGTCAGAGGAGCTTGACCGGAAGACGCTCAACTCGTGTGCCGTCGTCCACAAGACCTGGAACGAGATCACGCGGACCTGGACCCTGCCCACGATCCACATGCTAGGCCAGATCGAACCGACGAGGTTCAACGTGCTGAAAAGGCACATCGAAGGGATCAGCGCCACCTCGCTTGCCGAGAGGCTGTCCCAACTTGAGAAGTTCGGGGTGGTGCAGAGGAAGGTCTACGCCGAGGAGAAGCCGAGGATCGAATACTCGCTCACAGTGAAGGGGCATGAGGTCTACAGGATCCTCTGCGAGCTTGCCAACTGGTCGAAGCGTTGGGAAGGGAAGGAGCCGAACAGCCGCGAATTCCTAGTGACGAAATAGCACGGGCGCCCTACTCTCCTGGTTCCGTTCTCTCTTTGGACGCCCTGTACAGGGCCGCACCTATCAGGAACGCGACCAGGATCGGGACCAGGAGGAATGCGTCGGAGAGCGGAGGCTGTTTCGGAAGGGTCTGGAGGTCGGGAGACGGAAGGAAGGACGCTCCCTGAGGAGGAGCTGAAACAGACGGCTCGCTCGACAGGGAAGTCGAAGCAGAGGTCTGAGTCGAGGTGCCCCCAGCGGACAGGGTCTGGTTGCCCGTGACGGTATAGGAGGCCGCCGTCGTGGTCAGCTCCTCGGCGCTGGTGAGGGACGAGTAAGGGTTGGTCTGGTGCGCAGGCGACGCAGATACGAAGCCTACGCCTAGGTATGACATACCCCCCGATGCCGCGACCACGGCGAGCGCCACGAGCGCGCCTGCGGCAAGCCCGGAACTGAACCGCACCTTTCTCATGACCCCCTCCTCCCCGTCAGGTAGTTAGTTCTAGCCGTCAGAACGGCTTTCTCCTCCATACCCTCCAAGCTTCGTACCAGAAGACCCCCGCACCGCCTACAGTCCCGATGAGGGCGTACAGGTCGAGCGACCCCCTGTCGAGGAGGAGATAGGCGGCCGCTATCGTGGTGAAGAAGGCGGCGTAGAACCCCAGCCTCGGGAGCGTCACCCTGCCGACGCTGACGAACGAGTGGAGGATGCCTACGTCGACCTTCTTGGCGAGGACGTACCTGTCGTACTCGTCCTTCTCGACCACCCCCAGACCCACGAGCTTGTCGAGGTGGTGGAACGCGACCGAGGGGCTGGAGAAGCCCAAGGCCTTTTGGACTTCGCGGACCCCTATCGCCTTACCGTGCTTCAGGACGTACAGGTAGACGGTGAGGGTCTTCCCCCGGAGCTCGTAGTCCACCCTGTCCCGGGAAGGCTGAGACAAGGCAGGACAATGGGGGGCGAGATGAGATAAGGGCTCCTGTTCTGCTGAAACGAACATCCCGTTCGTGACGCTGGGACTAACTCGGCCCCGGAAGGTACCACCTGCGTGAACAGACTCGGAGGCGTGAAAAGGAGACAGGCGCTCCTAGGGCTGGCCGCGGCGATAGTCGCCGGAGGTTTCGTCGTCGCCCTGGTCAACATGGGCGCGGGTCTCACGGCGGGACCCGCCTATCAGACCCTTCCGGTCGCTTCAGGCTCCAATCCGGTTCTGGGCTCGACTTACAATCTCGGCGGGCACGGGGTCGGCCCCGATAGCTCGCCTTACCAGACGGAGGTCGTCAGCACGGCCGAGACATCGACCACAACCTCGGGCGGCGGACCCGCGGCGCCTCCTTCCAACGCCACCCAGGGCTCTCCGGGAGGGGCCATAGAGCTATCGACTTCGCTGACCATATCCGCCCCCTACCCTGAAGAGACGGCCTCTGCGGTATCGGCCCTCGCATACTCGGTAGGAGGATACGTGGCCTATCAGTCGACCTATAACAGCTCGGCCTATGTCGCCATCAGGGTACCGGCGGCCGACTACCGTGCGGTCATGGGGCAGGTCGAGGCCCTGGGGTCGTTCGTCAGTCTTACGACGAATTCGAACGATGTGACCGTGCAGTACACCGACCTCAACGCGACGCTGACCTCCCTGCAGACGGAACGGGGAGCCCTGCTGAGGCTCCTCAACGAGTCGTCCAGCATAAACGGGACCCTGGCCATAGAGTCCCAGCTACAGCAGGTGAACCAGCAGATCAACGAGGTAGAAAGCCAGATCCTTCAGACCAGAACGCTCATAGACTTCGCGACCATCTACGTCACCGTCGGCCAGACGTCCGCCCCCTCTGCCCTTTCCGTGACGCTCGTCGTCACCCCTGACAACGGCACGTCCCCGTTGAGCGTCACCTTCAACGCCGTCGTGAAAGGCGGGTCCCAGCCGTACGTGGTGAACTACAACTTCGGGGACGGAGACGCAGCCCAGGGGCAGATCCTGATTCACACGTACTACGAGCCGGGCGACTACAAGGTCCTCGTGAGCGTGACCGACCAGAACGGGACGGTGGTCGAGAGGGGCGCCACGGTCAAGGTGTCCGCTCCCAGCATAGGGTCGGGGCTCTCTGCGTTCATGGGCACTGTCGGGGGGCTCCTTGTGGGCGTCGTCGAAGGGATCGTGGAGGTCGCGGTGGTGGCGCTGCCGATCGCCGCAGTCGGCGCGGCGATACTCATCCCGCTGAGGCGCAGGAACCAGAAGCCGGTCAGGCAGAGCCAGTAGGAGCGGCCGCCTTCCCCTTCTTGCTCTCCCTCCAGAAGTAGTAGGCGATGGAAGTGCCCGACACCAAGAAGACCGCCACGACGACAAGCATCGACCAGGAGAGCGCGTCGGCGGTCCCAAGCGGGACGTTCGACAGGAGAGTCGCTAACATTTCGTTCGTCAGTCTCGGTCTCAGGGGCTTTAGAGTTTGCGGACGCCGCTCCGGGGCCCGACAGCTGTATTAACGGGAGACCCGGTTCGGCCAACATGGAGAAGTTCACGGTTCAGCCGACCGAAGTGATGAAGAGGTACAGGTTCATCGCCGTGGTGGGCGCGTCGAAGAACCCGGAGAAGGAAGCAAACACGGTCCCTGCATACCTGCAACAGCGCGGATACATCATAGTCCCCGTGAACCCGACGGCGGACGTCGTGCTCGGCCAGAAGACATACCCGACGCTCGCGGATATCCCCGAAGAAACAGCGAAGAAGATCGAGGTGGTGGATGTGTTCAGGCCGTCCGCAGAGCTCCCCCAAGTGGCCAGGCAGGTGGCCGAGATGAAGAAGAGGACTGGGAGGCCTTTCGTGTTCTGGGGGCAACTCGGCCTGGAGAACGAGGAGGCGAAGAAGATCCTCGCCGACGCCGGAGTGGACTACGTGATGGACAAGTGCATGCGGATAGAGCACAGGGTCGCGGAAGGCTGGAAGTAAGGAGCCTGACGGTTGTCATCTCTGTCTGCGCCCTCCACATGCCTGTAGAGCAAGTCCTGGTTCGGGTTCATCCTCACAGGTTGCACAGGCGGAGCCTCCGAGAGCTTCATGATGGACAATGCGCCGCGTCGACGCCGGCTGGAAGCCAAGCACGCCTGGTGCCCCTGGAAACGGGGAGTTGGACGATATCAACGAAAGTGAGGAGTGACAGGGCCTAGGGGTTCAGGGCCCCGGCGACGGTGCTCTCGTTGTTGACGGTCTTCAGGAAGACCGGGACGTTCCTCTGCTTCGCAGCCTTGAAGGACACGAAGAGCCACTCCCCCGTCCCGAGTTCGGCGGACCTCTCGAGCACCTCGTAAGGGAGCGCGAAGGCGTCAGCTATCACCATCCTGTCGTACATCCGCGGGAGGGTGCTCACGAAGTAGCTGTGGAGCTGCTGCAGGGCGTTCACGTTGAGCCTGGCGACCCTCTGAGTGGCCATCCAGCAGTGGAGCCTGTACTTCCGCCCCTGACGGAGGAGCTGTTCCACCGCAAGGTTCGAGTCCCTGGTGAAGTCGCGGTCTGTCGTCTCGTCGGGGATGTACTCCTGGGCCTCGTCGAGCAGGATGAGGACCCTCTGCTTGTTCCCCACTTTCTTCTTCAGCAACAGGAGGCGGCGTATCAGCCGGGCAGCGACCGACCTCGCGTTGTAGGGGTCAGGCATGTAGAGGATGTTCAGGCGCGGGGCGCTCCCGCGGACAAGCCGCTCGGCAAGCACCTCTGGAGTGACCCGGGCCGGGCCGGTCGGGGCCCCTTCCGGCGCATCGAGCATCTTGATTATGAGGTCCAGGTCAGCCCTTAGCCCGGAGCGCTCGTTGACGCTCTGGTTGATGTCCTTCAGCAGGGCGTTGAGCTCGTCTCTCGCCTCCTTGTCCAGGTCGGTCAGCCTGGTGCTGGACCTGTATCCTCTCTTCTCGTAGAGGGACATGCTGAGACGGGCGATCCCTAACTTGGCCGAAGTGCCTCCGGTCCTCCCCGAGTCCACAGTCCCCTGAAGAAGTGCCTGTATCCACGCCAGGTCTATCCCCCCGGCATCAAGGAGCGACAGCCGCTCCACTCCGCCTCTGTAGAGGCCGGACAGCTCCTGCTCTATCTTCTCCCTCCCCAGGGCGGCCTCCAGAGTCTCGGGGATGGCCTGGGAGCTTACGAACTCCGAAGCGCTGTCCATAGTCTCGGTCGTGTATATCTTTGATCCGGCCTTCAGCAGGTCGAGCAGGTTCACCGCATACTCGCCCGCGATGTCGAACACCACAGCGGTAAGCAGTGGGTCCCTTGCCAGGGCCG
>JAJZOO010000029.1 GCA_021811485.1 archaeon | reverse complement strand
ACGCCTTGGCTCCGTCGGCGCGGCCGGTCACCTTCAACCTCTGTTCGTAGACCCCGCAGACGTCGAGCGCCATGGAGAGCCTCCTGCTCTTCTCCAGCATCCCGACGTGCTCGAGCAGCATCACCCCGGCCCTCATAAGACTCAGGGGGTCGGCGTACTCCTCTCTCCCTTCCGCCACCATCCTCGGGGCGGACCCGTGTATCGCTTCGAACATGCCGAACCTCGCGCCGATGTTAGCGCTTCCCGCCGTCCCCACGCCGCCCTGAAGTTCGGCCGCCTCGTCGGTGACAATGTCGCCGTACAGGTTCGGGAGCACCACCACCTCGAACTCCCTCCTCCTTTTCTCGTCGATCAGCTTCGCGGTGAAGACGTCCACGTACCACCCGTCCCAGTTGATCTCAGGGAAGTCCTTGGCCACCTTCTTCGCCGTCTCCAGGAAGAGTCCGTCTGTCGTCTTGATGATGTTTGCCTTGGTGACTACCGTCACCCTCCTCCTCCCTGTCTTCCTGGCATGCTCGAAGGCCAGTCGGATGATCCTCTGGCTCCCAGGCCGGGTGACGACCTTGAAGTCCACTGCCAGGTCCGGCGTTACCATGATGCCCTTGCTCCCGAGGACGTACTCTCCTTCGGTGTTCTCCCTGAAGAAGACCCAATCTATCCCCTGGGACGGGACCTTCACGGGTCTCACATTGGCAAAGAGGTCGAACGCCTTCCTGATGGCTATGTTGGCGCTCTCGATGTTAGGGAGACCGCTCCCTTCGTCCGGGGTTGTGGTCGGCCCCTTCAACAGGACGTGGCACTTTTTGATCTCCTCGAGGACCTCGTCCGGAAGAGGCTTCGACTGCTTCGCCCTGTTCTCGATGGTCAGCCCCTGGATCTCGCGTATCTCCACCCTCCCTGACTTCAGCTCGCCCGAAAGGAGGACCTCGAGGACCTTCTTCGCCTCCTTGGCTATCGTTGGCCCGATGCCGTCCCCTCCGACCACCCCTATGACGAGCCTGTCTAACGTGGCGTAGTCTAGCCACTCGGTGGGCTTCCCTATCCTCTCCACCCTCTCCGCCTGTTCTTTCAAGAGCCCCCGGAACCGGTCTATGGCCGCTTCGAAAGGCAGGTCTCGCTCAGGCATCGCAGCTCCGGCCTTCTGCAACTCCATTAAAGCCTGCTCTCGAAGCCGGCTCAGGGACTTTGGCCGTGGTGCTGCCTCCGCCAAAGGGCCCTCAGGACAGGGATTGACACGAGGGAACCCACTGCGGTGAAGAACGTCCTTTCGACCGGGTACAGGGGGAAGAACAACGGGACGATGTTCCGCCAGGCCTGCTCTGACAACGTCCTGAAGACCCTGACGGAGAGCTCTTGGCCGACCAGGGTCCCGGTCAGCTGGCCGCAGAGGAGGGCCCCGAACGTCACACCCACCACGAACGCCGGGTTGAGCCTCGAAATCCTACCTCTCCCTTCAAGATAGAGTACCCCGCCCAGAGGCACCAGCGACAGCATGTGGAGCCAGGTGAAAGGGATGCCGTAGACGAAGAGGCGCGAGATGGGGTCCGCCCAGTAGAGGGCGATGACGGCGACCGGGAGGGCGACGGCGGCCTTCCTCTTGCCGGTGTAAGCCAGCCCTGCGACCGCGACCGCCGCTAGGTCGGCGACGATGATGGAAATCCCCGTGGGGAGGACAACTATCCCCGCGTACACGTCGAGGAGGTCTCCGACCAGCACAGCGAACCCCCCCACGAGGGGCCCGAAGACCATCCCCGCCAGCGGGGTGGTGAAGTTGCTCGCGGTGAGGAAGTTCCCGGACCCGAGGACCAGCCTGGAGACGGGGATGGCGCCCAGGACGGCGTAGAGAGCGGCGAAGACGGAAGCAGAGGCCACCAACGCCGTCCTGCGTTTGACGCTCAGCAAGCAGCGGGGCTCATGAGAGTGCGGTCTTAACACTTTCATGGCCGTCCCTCTCGGGGCGGCTTCCCTCTGCCAAGGTTTTTAGCGGAAACCCATGGACCTCTCACTATGTCCTCCCAGGACTCCGATGTGAAGAAGGCCGCCGAGCTCAAGCTCTGGCTGGAAGGGAGGATAGCGCACTTGCGGGAAGAGATAGACAGGCTCAACGAGACCCTCGAGTATGTCGACGCGACTCTCAGGGCGTCCACCTTCAGGCCCGCCATAGAGATGCTCGCGGAGTCGAGGGAGGCCCCTGAAGTCAGGAGCCTCAAGCGGGACAAGGGCGGAGACGTCATCGCGACCGCTTCGATCACCGCGGATGCCGTGTCGGTGGAACCCTCCGGGGTCGTCTTGAAGAGCGCAACCCCCCCTTTCAAGTCGTTCCTCCTTGGGAAGATACTGCAGGGGATGAAGGCCAAGGACGACGAGCTCGTGAAGGGCGGGAAGCTCCCCAAGGGGTCGGAGCTGCGCTTCGACGTCGAAGAGTCCAACGGCTCCATCAGGAAGCTGATCATCGAGAACTACAGGGAAAGTGCCCGGCTCAACGAAATCCTCAGCACGGTGGCCTGGACCTTCTCCAGGATGCTCGAGAAGTAGACCCCGCCACGGCAGTCTGTCTGCGCCCGACGATGGCGCGGTGGGGCCGGCTGGAGCCCGGCACTACGACCTCATCACTTGGGCCAAAGTCGGAGGGACCGGCTCAGGGCTTTGGAGGTACAGCCTCGCGGCCCTGTTGGCGAACCCCAGGCGCTCCCGCTCGTCCATCCCGTCGAGCCGTCCGAATATCGAAGCCGCGTCCCATACGTCCCCTGCGCCAGTCAGCCGCTTCGTCCGGATCACCCTCGTCCTTCTGGCGGTGACACGGGTCCCCTCGCTCGTGAACGAGGAGTCTACGCAGTGCACGTCCAACACGACCCCTAGCTTTCTGGCAAGGCGCAGACAAGCCTTGGCTCTGTCAGGCTCGTCTATCCCCGCAGCGCCTGCCGCCGTCCTCGCCTCGTACTCGTTCATGCTGACCCAGTCTGCCAGCCGTCGCCGCTTCATCGATGCCAGCAGTTCTGCGAACCTCCCGGGCTGGTCGCGGAAGTCCGCGAGGTCCACGAAGATGGTCTTCTCCTCCCCCAGGCGCCTTCTGAGGGCCGAAAGCAGCTCCGTCCCTCTTCTGTTCGCCGCCCAGTTGACGGAGCACACCACCCTGGAGCCTGCCAGGTCCCTCCAGTCTGACTCGTCCAGGAGGGACGGACCGAAATCAGAAGCCCCTCTGCCGTCGCCGAGCATCACGTTGACGTCCCCCTCGATGGCCACGGTGAGCCCTGCGGGGAGAGGCTTCACCCTGACCGCCACCTTCAGCCCCTGGAAGCTCTTCCTCAGGAGATGTTCATGGACCCTTTCAGAGTGGGTTATCAGAAGGGTCCTGAGCCCCAGCCTGCAGAGGGCGTGGGCCAGGTTGACCGCGTTCCCACCCCTGATCTCCTCCTGAACGACTCCGTGAATCCCTCCGCCCCCCTCCGCTGCCTTGCGGGAGACTTCGCCCACGATGCCGTCTATCCCCTCCGCGTGGACAAGCCTGTCGACGAAGTAGTCGTGCATCACCGCTACGTCGAACCTGGGCGGCATCTTACTTCAGGATCTTTATGCTCCTAACGACCTTCAGCGAGTGGAGCTCTTCCATCGCCCGGCCGGTGAGCTCTCCCTCCACCACGAGGGTCATCTTCGCGTCCGGGACCATCTCGGGGTCTTCGGCGACCGCCTGCCTCACCACCATCCCGTGCCGCGAGAGTATCTCCGCGACCGCGGCCATGATCCCCGAAGACTTCGGGTCAGCCTGGACCACGATACCGGTGTAGCCGAGCTCCCTTACCAGGTCGACCAGGCTGGTCCCAAGAGGCTTCGTCTTGGAAAAGAGGGAATACAGGTACCCATTCCTGCGGATCTGCTCCACTGTCTGCTTCACCACGCGCCTGTCCACGTCCACGGCCCGGGCGACCGCGGAGTAGTCCACCTCGACGCCGTCGACATAGATCTTTTCGTCATCGGACACCCTCATCCCGCACTCGATCATCTTCTTGACGACGTCCGGCCGCACGACCTGCCTCTCGAACTGCTTCCGTACGTTGGCCCACACGAAACCATGTCCGGAAGTGTGCGCTATTGAGCATTTCCAGCTCGCGGAAGCAGGATTCAGATGTACAGATGTGGGCAGGATCTGATTTAATCCTCGGAAGGGCGGCCTCGTCCATGAGCCGAACCCAGCTTAAGGCGGTCCTCTCAGAGGATAAGCTCCCCGAGAATTACTACAACATCCAGCACGACCTCCCGGAGCCTCTCCCTCCTCCTCTGGACCCTGGGACCCTGAAGCCCATGGCTCCCGAGCCTCTTTTGCGGCTCTTCGCGAAGGAGTGCGTCATGCAGGAGGTCTCCACCGAGGAGTACATCCCCATCCCTGAAGAGGTTCGCGAGGCGTACCTAAGGCTGGGCAGACCGACCCCCCTGCAGCGCGCGACCCGCCTCGAGGCGCGGCTTGGGACCCCTGCCAAGATATTCTACAAGAGAGAGGACCTCAACCCTGCTGGGAGCCACAAGCCGAACACCGCGATTGCCCAGGCATACTATCACCGCAAGGAGGGGACGGAGCGCCTGGCGACGGAGACCGGCGCTGGTCAGTGGGGGACCGCCCTGGCCCTCGCGACGGCCTTCTTCGACATCGACCTGACGGTGTACATGACGAGGAGCAGCTACAACCAGAAGCCCTACAGGCGGACCCTGATGGAGGTCTACGGGGCGGAGGTCTATTCCTCGCCCAGCCCGAGGACGAACGCAGGGAGGAAGTTCCTGGAGAAGGACCCCGACCACCCGGGGAGCCTCGGGATAGCGATCAGCGAGGCCGTCGAGGACTGCGTCACTCACGACAACACGAAGTACGCCCTAGGGAGCGTCCTGAACCATGTCCTGACGCACCAGTCCGTGATCGGCCAGGAGGCGAAGCTGCAGATGGAGGAGTTCGACGCCGAGCCGGACTACATCGTCGGGTGCATCGGCGGTGGGAGCAACTACGCAGGGCTCGCCTATCCGTTCATGAGGGATAAGCTCCGAGGGAAGAGCGAGGCCGAGTTTGTCGCGTCAGAGCCCAGGGCCGTACCATCCACGACCCGGGGGTCCTACAGGTATGACTTCGCCGACGCCGGGGAGACCACTCCGCTCATCAAGATGCACACAGTCGGACACTCCTACCAGTGCCCTCCGATACACGCGGGAGGCCTCAGGTACCACGGCAAGGCCCCGTCCATGTGCATGCTGATTGACAAGGGGTTCATGAGGAGCGTGGCCTACAGCCAGAACGAGGTGATGGACGCGGGACTCCTCTTCGCGCAGACGGAGGGGGTGGTCCCGGCCCCGGAGTCGAACCACGCCGTGAAGGCGGCCATCGACATCGCGCTGGAGTGCAAGAGGAAGAATCAGCCGAAGACGATCCTGTTCAACCTGAGCGGGCACGGGCTCCTCGACCTGAAGGCCTACGAGGACAAGCTGGCCGACAGGCTGGTCGACTACGAGCCCGCCGCCGCCGACCTCGACAGGGCCTTGCAAGCACTCCCGGTGGTCGGGTAGCCTCCCAGGTGCGGCTTCCTATCCGTAGGCCCGTGTGACAGTCACTCCGTCCACCAGGATCCAGGGGCAGAGGGTGGGGGTGTCCACCTCCCACCACTGTATCCACTCCCTCTCCTTGGAGAGGAGCCTGACAGAGGAGAAGAGCCTGAGGAGGTCGTCTCCGACCCTCATCCCCTTCAGCGGCCCAGCGACCTTCCCCCCTTCTATCATGTACGCCCCGTCCCTAGGCACGGTCGAGAACTCGCCGCTCCTGTAGTTCTTGAAGCGGGTGTACCAGTTGCTCGTAAGGACGACCCCTCTCTTCATCTCCTTCACCATCTCGCCATAGGAGGAGTCACCCTCTCCGACCTCGAGGTTCCATGGATGGGGAGAGACAAAACCGGCGTTCCCGGTGCTCCCGACCCCCCGCTTCTTCGCGGTAGTGAGGTTGTGCAGGTATCTCGTGAGCGTCCCCTTCTCGATTATCCTGTTGGTCCTCGTCGGGGTCCCTTCGTCGTCGAAGACCCTCCCGCCCAGGCCTCCTTCGACCACCCCGTGGTCAGTGAGATTGAAGGTTGCCGACGCGACCTTTTTCCCCAGCTTCTCAACGAGGCAGGAAGTCCCGGCGTCCACAGAGAAGGCCGAGGCGGCACCGGCGACGGTTTCGACGATATTGGACGCCACGGTCGGGCTGAGGAGGACTTCGTACTTCCCTGCCTCAGGTTCCTTGGCTCCGCGCATGCTCTTCGCCCCCTCCCCGGCGCGCCGCCCGGCCCCTTCGGGGTCGAACCTCTTCAGGGCGGACGAGCAGGAGAGCCCGTGCCCGCTCGCCTCCCCTTCGGCGAAGCTTCGTATGTTCAGAGTGATGGCCGTCTTCGAGTCCCTCCCACTCGTCCCGGCCGAAGTTAGTATGGCCACGGTCCCTTTGGAAGCGTCTATGACCCCCGCTGAACGTTTCCCTCCCGCCCTGAGGGAAGAGTCTATGGCCGACTTCGCCATGGCAGGGAGCTCCCGGTCCACATCCTCCAGCCTCCGGTCGTAGCCGAGCCTGCTTGGCGCAAACTTCGCCTTCGTGTTGGAAAGAGGGACGTACTCTGACTCAGGGAGCCCCTTCAGCGACGCGAACAGGTCCCCGACGAACTTCTTGACCGCGTCAGGCCCCAGGTTAGACGTGGAAGCTATGGCCTTCCGCCTGTCCCTGGCCAGATAGACCACCAGTTCGGCCTCCTGCACCCTGTTCACCACCGTCACCGAGTTGTTGGCGAACCTGATCATGCTGTCGGCCGACTCCGAGCTGATCGCAACAGCATCGTCCACCCCCAGGCGCTTCGCCGCCCCCACTGCGACCTCGTCCAGCTCTTCCAGGTCCATCATCTCGACCCGAGCCTGATCCCGGCCAGTAACGTCTCCGGTCCCCCGGTCCATACGGGCGCCCCCTGCTGGGGGTCTCCCTTCCCGCAGGTCGCCGCTTCGAACTCCATGTGCCGGCTCCTGGCCTTCACACTCCCCCAAAGCTTGGGGGTGGTTATCTCCAGGACGGGGGACTTCACCAGCCCCTTCAGCTCCCCCCTCTCGATGAGGTATGCCTCGAGGCCGACGTACCTCTGGTTGAGCCTCTTGTCGTCTATGTTCCACTCCGTGTATGACTTGAAGTAGACCCCGTGTTTCACGTCCTTGAATATCTCGTCCGTGGTGTAGTCCCCGGGTTCCACGAACGTGTTGGACATCCTGATTATCGGCTCCCTGTCGAATGACACGCTCCTCGCCGCCCCGTTGCTCTTCAAGCCGAACCTCTTCGCCGTCGCCCTGTTGTGGAGGAACTCGTTGATCATCCCATCCTTGATCAGCCTCCTCTTTTTCCCCGGGACCCCCTCGTCGTCCACAGGCACGTACCCGTTCGAGCGGGGCAGGGTGGGGTCGTCGCTGACGTTCGCCTCAGGGCTCCCTATCTTCATGCCCAAACTGTCAGCCTTCAGATAGGACTCTCCCGCTTGGGCGCCTTCCCTCCCGAGGACCCTGTCCGCCTCCTGCGGGTGCCCCACGGACTCGTGGGCTGCTATCCCGGACAGCTCGGGGCTAAGCACCACGTCGACCACGTCTGTCGGAGGCCCTGACCTTGCCCTCAGGACCTTCCCCAGCGCCCTTGCCTCCTCTTCGACGAGGTCGGAGATCCTGAGCCGCTCCATGACCTCGAGCCCCCCTGTCTCCGCCTGCTGGATGTGTCTCTGGGCTGTGCTCCCGCCGTCAATGGCCGTCAGGGAGCCGAAGAACCCGACACGAGGGACCCGCCCTGTGACGCGCGCTCCGTCGCTGTTCACGTAGTACCTCTCCTGGAGCTCGGCTGCGGCGTAGAGGAGCCGTCCAGGGAGCTTCACCCCGGCTCTCTCCCCTGCGATTCTCCCTTCCACGTCCCGGAGCACCCCCTGGAGCCAGGCGGGGTCGGCATTCTCGACCCGTCTCGTCTCTTGGGCTGCCCAGCTTCTCCTGGTCCCCTTCGTGCTGTCCAGCAGCACGGGCTCCCTGAGGACCTGGGCCGATGCCCGCGCGAGCCTGACCGCCCTCGAGGCCACCTCCTTCACAGCACGGAGGCTCATGTCGTTGGTGGCGCAGAACCCGAGGGCGCCCCTCGAAATCACCCTTATGCCTATCCCGAACCCCTCTACGAAGAACGACGGCTGCGGCTCCCCGTTCTTCAGCCCGAACTCTCTCTCCCAGGTCGTCTGGACCCTGGCCTCGGCGTACGAAGCTCCCTCCTTCTGTGCTACCGATACGGCGGCCTCGGCCAGGTCCTTCCCCTCCTGGGTCCGCATGGGCAGGGGCTCGCGCGGCCAGCTTCTAAGCTTGAGTCTTCAGACCAGGGGGGTGGGCTCCCCCTTCAAGGGCGGGGCGAGCTTCCATTTCTTCCCCTTCCTGAACGCTGCGAACATCTCCGGATGCTCGGTATGGATGGGTATCACCTTCCTGGCCCCTACGCCGTCCACAAGGGCCTTCACCTCTCGCATGGGGGCGTGCCCCGACGCGTGCAGCTGGGTGTAAGTGAACCCCACGTGGTCTACCCAGTTTTTGATGACGGCTTCTTCCCTTTCTCCTTCCTCGTTGAACGCTTCGGTGGCCGCGTGAATGTACGTCCCCCCCTTCTCGGGCTTGATGTCGATGAGCTCCGGAAAGTTCCACGCCTCCAGGTGCAGGAAGACCTCGCGCTGCTTCGCCCTCACGTCGCTGGCGCTAACTCCGTCCCCGAGGAACCGCCTCTCCCAGGAGAAGTAGTCGGAGTCGTCCAGCTTCCCGGTCCTCTTCCTGCGCACGTACACCCCCACGTCCTTCCCGATCCTGGGGACCTTCAGCTTCCGGTCGGCGCTGAGCTTCTCCAGCAGGACGGCCATCTTCATGGATACCACGAGCCTCCTCCCGGATGCCTCCGCCGCCGCGTGGAACGTGTTGATCCTATCCACGTCGTTCCCCCTGAACGAAGAGAAGACCAGGGCCCTGCTGCGGCCCACGAGCCTCATGGCTTCCTCCATGACCTGACTCTCGCTGGTGTTGACCCCGTCGTCGTTCTCCCTCACCCTGGTCCCTTCCGTGAGCAAGGTCCCAGGCCTCTCCTTCGCGGCCGCTTCGACGAAGTCTTTGGTCATGGATCCGGCGGGCCCGTGGAACCTGAAATCCCCGGTGTAAGCCAGGGTGGCGTCACCGCAGTGAATCACGAACCCATAGGCGCCCGGGATAGAGTGATCCACGTGGACCGGGACGAACTCCATCGAGCCGACCCTGAACCTGTCTCCTGTCCTGAACTTCCTGACTTCGTGGTCGTCGAGCGGGGACGAGGAGGAATCGCTGTAGGCTGAGTGAATCAGGGAGGTGGTCTCGCCGCAGTACACAGGGATCTCGGGGTCGGTGTATCCGATCCTCCCCGTATGGTCCGTGTGGTAGTGGCTCAGGACTATGGCGTCCACTTCAGGGTCGGAGTGCTTCAGGCGGGTGTTCTGAAGCGCCTTCTCCGAGTAGAGCCCAGGGATTTCGGGGAGGAGCCCGAACTCGAACAGGTCACCCGCCCCGTTGACCAGCCGCGGTTCAATCCCTCCGCTGAAGTAGTCCGAGCCGTCTGAGAACCCGGTGCCGAAGTCGAGGAGGACCCTGGAGCCTCTGTCCTCCAGGAGGAACTTGTTCCCCCCGATCTCCCCTACTCCACCGTAGCAGGTAAGCCTCGGGTACACATAAGGGAGACCTGGTACAAGCTACTTAACGGTTCGACCGCCTCGCCCCGGGAACGGATAAATACGAACTTGGTGTCGGAGGAGACCGTGGTCCTCCTGCCGCTTCTTCAGGCGGGCTCAAGCTCCGACACCCTTGGCGCCATCGCAGTGCTCGTCGTCGCCATAGGCCTCGTCGGGATCGCCATACTCATCCTCTTCTCCAAAAGAAAGATCTAGTGCTATCATGACAGTCGCAGCCGTCTTCGACGTCGATGGCACGCTCGTCACCTTCCAGTTCGACATGGAGGGGACCAGGCAGGCGCTCATAGAAGAGCTGGCCAGGAAAGGATACGATTCGGCCGGGATCGACCTCAAGACTCCGACCCAGAGGATTCTCGACGCTGCACGTTTGCAGACGCCAGACGACGAGCAGTGGCGCTACCAGGATTTCAGGAAGGCCGCGTTCGCCCTCCTCGACAGGTTCGAGGCGGTGAGCGCCTTCACCACGGCGCCAATCCCGGGAGCTAGGGAGGCCCTCGAGCGCCTGAAGTCGAGAGGGGTGAGAATCGCCGTCCTCACCAACGCCGGACGGAGCGCAGCCTCCGTGTCGCTCAGGAGGGCCGGACTGGCAGACATCTTCGAGTTCGTCCTCACCAGGGACGAGACCATAGTGATGAAGCCCGACCCCGGGGGGGTCGCCATGGCTGCGACGAGGCTTGGCCCGACCGCAGAGTCTGTCTACTACGTCGGGGACAGCCCGTACGACATCGCGGCCGCCAGAGGGGCGGGGGTGAAGATGGTCGCGGTCGCCACAGGGAACCATTCCGCCGAGAGGCTCAAGAGCGAGGGCGCCGACTTCGTGGTGGCTTCCATAGCCGACGTCCCGGTGGTCCTGGGGGTCTAAGCAGAAAAGGAGCCAGGGCGGAGGTGGCGCCGTTGGAGCTCACCGCTTCAGAGAGGGGCGCGCTCAGGGCGCTCTGCGACGCCCTCTTTCCGGTGATCCAGGGAGAGCCAGGCCTCCTCGGGCGAGGGGCGTCTGACATAGCCGTCGACTCGCTCCTCGCGGAGGCGGCGGAGACCTCCATGCAGCCTGGCAACGCCAGGGACTTCCGGAGGGTGCTCGC
>JAJZOO010000028.1 GCA_021811485.1 archaeon | reverse complement strand
GGGGCTAGAAGGCGAATGGGGGGTGGAGGGGAGGGCGCCGTACCAATACATCGCGAAGCTGATGGAGGAAGCGTCCCCCAAGTTCAGGAGTGCGGAGCCGGTCCTGCAGGAGATGAGGGAGGTCAAAGACCAGGCAGAGGTGGCCCTGCTCAAGAGGTCCGCCGCTATCCTGAGCAGGGCGTTCGAAGAGTTCCCAGGCCACATCCAGGAAGGGCGGACAGAACAGGAACTGGCCAGAGAGATGACAGAAGTCATCTATGCGAAGGGAGCCACCAAGGTGGACGATGTGCTGGTCCAGGCAGGGCCGGCGGCGGCAGACCCCCACCACCTGCCTTCGAAGAGGAAGCTGGCCCGTGGCGAAAGCCTGCTGGTGGACGTCGGTGCGGCATATGGCGGATACTACGCCGACATCACCCGGACCTTCTGCCTCGGCAGGTCGAACGAGCTGGCACGGGTCTATGACAGGGTACTCGAGGCTCAAGAGTCTGCCATCGACGCCGCTGCCGAAGGGACCCCCGTGGGGAAGGTCGACTCCGCTGCGCGCCGGGTTTTGGCCGAGGCGGGGCTCGGAAGGTACTTCTTCCACAGGACGGGCCACGGCCTGGGGCTCGAAATCCATGAGGCGCCCTACATCGTAGAAGGGGGGAAGGAGAAGCTCCGTGAAGGCGTGTGCTTCACTGTGGAGCCCGGCGCATACATCAGGGGGAAGTTCGGAGTGAGGATAGAAGACGACGTACTGATCCGGGGCGGGCGAGGCGCCCCCATCACGGACGCTCCGAAACAGTACGGCTGGTGGAGATAGTCTATTTCGACTGGGAGAACTGGGACACCATCGTGTTGGTGTCCTGGATGTGCTTTATCTTCTGGATCTTGTCCATGACCAGTCGATACACCTTCTCGTCGCTCGGCATGAGCACCTCCTTTTGAGAGCTGATCACGGCGAGGACGTCCCAGTCGCCGGGGACAACGTGGGCTTCCACTACATCGGGAATCTTCAGCAGGTTACCGATCACTTCCCTTTCGTGTCCCGGAACGACTTTGAGCAGAACGAACGCCTTCTGAAAGACTGGCACTATTACCTGGTAGCGCGGCATTCCTTTTAAAAACGAATCGCCGTGAAACGACCGCCTTGAAGAACGGAGAGGTGGCCGAGCTCCTGGACAGGCTGGGCGACTTGGAGGAGGCCAACGGAGAGGACAGGTTCAAGGTCGTCGCCTACCACCGCGCGGCGACGAGTGTCAGGAACTTGGACGAGGACATCGAGACCGTGTGGAGGGAGAGGAGGCTCGAAGACATCCGCTTCATCGGGGAGGGGATTTCCAGGAAGATTGACGAGTATCTGACGACAGGGAGGTTGCGGCTCCTTGAGAAGCTGGAAGAGAGGACGCCGCCGGGGGCCACCCTTCTGACCAAGGTCCAGGGGGTAGGGCCGAGGATCGCCTACCATCTTTCGCACGACCTCGGGATAGACAGCATAGTCAAACTGAAGGAGGCCCTGGAGAGCGGCAGGCTAGACGGCGAGTTCGGTCCGAAGGTGCGCGAGTCGTTTCGGGAAGGGATCGAGAGATTGGCGAGCTATGAGAAGCGGATGCTCCTCCCCGAGGCCGAAGGAGAGTTCAGAAAACTGGAGTCTTACTTTGAGGCGCTCGGAATACCCATCGCGATGGCAGGGAGCCTCAGGAGAGGGAGGGGCACCATAGGGGACCTAGACCTCCTCTCGTCAGACCCAGGGGCGGTGGAAGCAATCAAGGGGTGCCCCGGGGTCGCCCAGGTCGTCGAGAGCGGGCCGAAAAGGGCGAGCGTCAAGCTAGGGGACGGCGTACAGGTCGACGTCAGGATCTTCGCCAAGGAGGAATACGGGGCTGCACTGCTCTATTTCACCGGCTCCAAGGACCACAACATCGCCATGAGGAACCTGGCAATCGAAAAGAGGTGGAAGCTCAACGAGTACGGGCTGTTCGACAGAGAGGGGAAGAGGCTCGCAGGGGAGACCGAGGAGGGAGTGTATAGGGAGCTCGGGATGGAATACATCCCGCCTGAGCTGAGAGAGAACAGAGGGGAGACAGAGGCCTCGCTGGAGCATAGGCTCCCCGCGCTCCTGGAGTTCGACGACGTCAGGGGAGACCTGCAGATGCACACGAAGTGGAGCGACGGGTCAGGGGAGCTTGAAGCTATGGCCCGAGCGGCGAAGGGGAGGGGATACGAGTACATAGCAGTCACAGACCACTCCGCGTCGGTGAGGGTGGCCAACGGGCTCACGGAAGAGAGGTTTAGGCGCCAGTGGAAGGAGATCGACAGGCTCAACGAGGCGCTGGCGCCGTTCACTATACTGAAGGGGGTTGAGGTCGAGATAAGGAGCGACGGGTCGCTTGACTTCGGCAGGGATTTCCTCGACGAGTTTGATGTAGTCGGGGCGTCGCTCCACCAGAACTTCAAGCAGGATCCAGAGAAGCTCACAGGAAGGGTGCTGAAGGCACTGGCTCACCCATCCGTCGACTTCCTCTGCCACCCGACGAACAGGCTGATCGGCAGGAGGGAGGGGAACCCCATCGACCTCGCCAAGGTGATCAAGGGAGCCAAAGACAACGGGAAGATGCTCGAAATCGACGGGCAGCCCAAGCGACTCGACTTGGATGAACTATGGGCCAGGAAAGCCATGGAAGAGGGAGTGCCCCTCGTGGTAGACTCTGACGCCCATTCGGTGGGCGAGCTCGACAACGTCGGCTACGGCGTGACCGTCGCGCGAAGGGCTTGGGTGCAGGCCGACTGCGTCGCGAACGCCGGGGGGTTAAAGGGGTTCATGAGACGCGTCTCATAGGCGTCCAATGTTAATAACGGAACCTTGCGTCGCGTGTTTCGCGGGGGTAGCTAAGCCTGGCCAAAAGCAGGGGACTTAAGCGGCACAGCCCGAGAGATCCCCTCCCTTAGGGGTTCGTGGGTTCGAATCCCATCCCCCGCACCAGTGCAACGAAACGGGTTTGGTCTGTCTTCTCTGAAATGGTCTTCCTGGCGCAGAGCTCCAGCGCATCCGTTCGGCTCCTGACCGCCAGCGCGAACCGGAATCTCCCCGCGTCCATATGACGTCGATGACGTGATTGGCCCGTAACGTTGTCTACACACTGGAATCATCCTCAATCGGATTCCGCGAAGGCCCTCGGCATGGAGGAAGAGAGCGAGAGGCGTCAGCCACTCTTAAATGAGCGACTCGTCCATTTCGGGGCTGAATGACGGCCGATACCGAGGCCGAAGTTTCCGAAGCGCAGATTGCGGTGCACTGGAAGGAGGAGCCGCTCATAGAGCCGCCACGAAGCTTCGTGAAGCAAGCCAACGTGAGCGACCCCTCGGTCTTCGAGCGTTTCTCCGAAAAGAACTTCCCCCAGTGTTTCGAAGAATACGCTGACCTGCTGAGCTGGGACAGCAGATGGCACACGGTCCTTGACACAGGCAGACCCCCCTTCTGGAAGTGGTTCGTAGGGGGGAAGCTGAACGCGTCCTACAACGCCGTCGACAGGCATCTCCCCAAACACAGGAACAAGGCAGCGCTCATCTGGGTTCCCGAGTCGGAGGACGAAGCCGCTCAAGCCGTCACCTACCAGGAGCTCTACAACAGAGTCAACGAGTTCGCCCTGGTGCTGAAGGAGTTCGCGGGCCTGAACGCAGGGGACAGAGTAACGTTCCACCTCCCCATGGTACCTGAGCTCCCCATCTCGATGCTGGCAGCGGCAAGGCTGGGGATAATCCACAACCAGGTGTTCGGAGGATTCAGCGCGAGGGCCTGCGCCGAACGCATGGAGGACTCCAAGAGCACCGTCCTGGTCACAATCGATGGTTACTATAGGAACGGCGGGCTGATTGACAAGAAGAAGGAGGCAGACGTCACGGTGGAGGAGGCCGAGAAGCTGGGAATCGAAGTCGAGAAGGTGCTCGTCTGGAGGAGGCACCCGGGGAAGTACATCTCCCGGTCCCCCATGGTCGAAGGGAGGGACTTCTTCGTGGACGAGGTGGCGAGGCCGTTCAGAGGGAGGACCATAGCTCCGACCTCCATGGACGCCGAGGCGCCTCTCTTCCTGATGTACACAAGCGGCTCGACAGGGAAGCCCAAAGGGATTCAGCACAGGACAGGCGGCTACTTGGCCTACGTAGCGGGGACTACGAAGTTCGTGCAGGACTTGCGCCCCGAAGACGTCTACTGGTGCTTCGCCGACATCGGGTGGATCACTGGCCACTCGTACATAGTCTACGGTCCGCTTACGAACGCGGCGACTTCGGTGATGTACGAGGGGGTCCCGCTGTACCCGGACCCCGGAAGGCCGTGGAGGATCGCCGAGCGCCTCGGGGTCAACATATTCCACACGGCCCCCACCACCATCCGCATGCTGAGAAAGGCCGGTCCGGACGAGCCCTCAAAGTACCACTACCGCTTCAAGGCCATGACCACCGTGGGGGAGCCCATAGAGCCAGAAGCCTGGAGGTGGTACTACGAAGTCGTGGGGAAGAAGGAGGCGGTGATCACCGACACCTGGTGGCAGACCGAGACAGGCGGGTTCCTCTGCTCCACGATGCCGGCTCTAGCACCGATGAAGCCGGGCAGCGCAGGTCCAGGCATGCCCGGGATATACCCGGTCATCTATGACGAGAACGGTGCGGAGGTCCCTCCTGGTCAGAACAGGGCAGGGAACATCTGCATCAGAAATCCTTGGCCGGGGATCATGCAGACCATCTGGGGAGACCCTGACCGTTTCGTGAGCGTATACTACTCGAAGTACAACCGCGACGGGCAGAGCAAGGACTGGCACGACTGGCCCTACTTTGCAGGCGACGGGGCGGTCCAGGCGGCGGACGGGTATTTCCGGATCGTCGGGAGGGTAGACGACGTCATCAAGGTAGCTGGGCACAGGCTCGGAACCAAGGAGATAGAGAACGCGGTGCTCACGACGCCTGAGGTCGCTGAAGCGGCAGCCATAGCCATGGAGGACGAACTCAGGGGGCATGTCCCTGTCGTGTACGTAGCCCTCAAGCCCGGCAGCGCTCTCATGAAGGGGCTGGAAGACGTCATCAAAGGAAACGTTGTGAGGGAGCTTGGGCCGATAGCCAGGCCTAGATTCGTGTACGTGGTCCCAGACCTACCAAAGACGAGGTCAGGGAAGATAATGAGGAGGGTGCTCGCTTCGATTTCAGACAGGAAGGACTACGGCGACGTCACGACCCTCGCCAACCCGGACGTCGTCGAGACCATCCGAAAGCAGGTCCAGGCTACGTAGGAGCGGCAGGCGCGGAGGTCGCGCAGACGAGTTCAAGCTGATGGCGACGAGCTGCCTCACAGCCGTGGAAGAGCTGTAAGGTATGTCGACCCCCTCGGCGAGGGCCGGCGCTAGTCTGTAGCCATCAGGTGGCCGGAGAAGGCCAGGCTCCAGATGAGGACTGGGTAGACGATAAGTCGTTCGAGCCCTCCGGGGCCTATCCCGATGGCGGTCCCCTCGGCTCCGGTGCCCGGGATGTAGAGGACGAGGAATGCCAGAGTGAGCAGGCCCAAGATCACCCCGAAATAAGAAAGCGGAGCCTTTTGCAGCTTGTAAGAAAGGATCGCGGTCAGGCCTATGCCGACGAATGTGATCAGCGAAAAGATCCCATGGAGGCCGTATGGCGCAGTCTCGTTAAAGACCCCCACCCCGAGCGCCCCGATGCCTGCCAGGATGACGACCCCAGAGAGCGGTTTCCACTTGAAATGACGTTGGATCAATATTCCGGTGAGGATCACTGCGATGCCCATGAGTGCGATAGACGTGTCAAAGATGAGCCAGGAGCTCTGGGACGGGCAGCCCCCACCGTTCACGCAGGGCGGCCCAAGGTCGCTGATGTAGTTCTGGGAGACGCTGTAACCCGGGTAGACGAATTCGGCTACCATCTCGAAGAGGGCGAACTGCGCAACGCCGAAGAAGAGTAGCGCGCCGGCCTTCCTGGCATCGCTCCAGCCCAACGGCAGCGCATGCTTCAGGTTACGCTAAAAAGGTGCGTGCTCGGCCGGGAAGGAGCGTGAAGTCCTCGGACGGAGCCGTCACAGGTGGGGAGACCCCGTGCTGAAGATACTCGTCCTCTCACCGATGCCGGAAGGGCTCATCAGGCTGTTTTTCGCCGAGAGCCTCGAGAAGCATAAGATTGACGCAGAGTTCGCCACAGTGAGCGACCCCGGCTCTCCGACACTGATGGAAGAGCTCTCGAAGGCGGACGTAGTGATCGGAGACTACACGTTCAGGATCCCGATAACCGAGAGGGAGGTAGCCTCGATGAGCAAAGTCAGGCTGATCGCACAGCCCAGCACCGGCTACGACCACATCGACCTAGCGGCCTGCAGGAGAAAGGGGATCCCGGTGACTAACATCGGGGGCGCCAACGCCATCTCGGTGGCAGAACACACCCTAGCAGCCGCGCTGGTCCTCCTCAAGCGGATAGGCTACGCCTACCGCAGAATAACCGAAGGAGCCTGGGTCCAGGAAGAGCTCCTGAACGTCTCCGCGGAAGTGCACGGGAAGACCTGGGGGATCGTCGGGATGGGACGGATTGGGAAGGAGGTTGCGTGGAGGGCGAGGTCCTTGGGCGCAAGCGTCGTCTACAATGACCTGGTGAAGCTCGGAGACGACGATGAAAAGAAGCTGGGTGCGTCGTTCCTCCCGCTTCCCCGCCTTCTTTCCGAGAGCGACGTCGTGAGCGTACACGTCCCCCTGACGGAGAGCACAAGGGGGATGTTCGGGGAGAGGGAGTTCAGGCTGATGAAATCCTATGCCGTCTACATCAACGTCTCCAGAGGTGAGCTCAACGACGAGGCCGCTTTGGCCAGGGCGGTCACGCAGGGCTGGATCGGAGGGGCGGGGTTGGACGTGTTCGCAAAAGAGCCCGTCTCCCCTGACAACCCCCTCCTCTTGGCGGCAAAGGACGGGGCGAACGTGATTCTTACTCCGCATATGGCGGGCGCGACGAATGATGCTAGGCTCAGGATAATCCAGGCGACGGTGGAGAACGTGGTAAGGGTAGCCCTCGGCCAACCGCCTCTGAACGTTGTGAACCAATGAAAGTCTCCGAACTCCTCGTCGCCTCATTCGAAGGATATGGCGTCAGGAGGGCCTACGGGCTCGTCGGCACCTCGGTCCTCGATCTGATGGACGCGCTCTCCGGGAGCGGAATCAGGTACGTCTCCACCAGACACGAGCAGGTCGCGGTCAGCATGGCCGATGCAGAAGGGAGGGTCACGGGAAGGCCGGGAGTCGCGCTGGTGCACGGTGGGCCGGGTTTCCTGAACTCTCTCGTCGGCCTGGCGAACGCGTGGAAGGACGGTTCCCCCATGCTTCTCGTGGCGGGGGCCGTGAAGCGGAGGATGTCAGGGATGGACTCCTGGCTGGAGATACCACAGACTGACATGGCAAGGAGCTTGGTCAAGGGATCATGGCGGATCGAGAAAGGGATGGGAGCTGGGAAGGCGATTGCTGACGCATTCTCACTGGCTGCCTCGGCCCCGGCAGGGCCGGTCTACCTCGAAGTCCCAGACGACGTCTGGTCTCAGGAGGCAGGAAGGCAGGTAGTCCAGGCCTCCGCAGTTGAAGAGAAGCAGGCCAGGGAAGAAGAGGTGAAGCTCGCCGCCGGAGCCCTGGCCAAGGCCGAGAGACCCCTCTTGGTGGTCGGGGGAGGAATCAACTCCCCACGGGGGTCGGAGGCCCTCGCAGACTTGTTGTCGAAGACGAAGATACCCTCTGTGTCGACCGGGAATGGCAGGGGGGCGGTGCCTGAGGATAGCCCGATGTCGCTTGGGAGGATCGGGTTCGGCGGGGTCAGGGTCGCCGACGCCGCCCTCGCCCAGGCCGACATGGTCCTTTGCCTCGGGTGCGGCCTTTCTGACGTCTCGACGTTCGGCTTCAACACCGCCCCCAGGGGCGAAGTCTACGCGGTGAACATGGACCCTCTCTGGGACAAGAAGCCAATCCCCTACGCCATGCATTCTGATGCGGACGCCTCGGAATTCGCGAAGAGGCTCGCGGCCGTGGTCGAAGCGAGTGCGAAAGACGGCTGGAGGAGCAGGATCGAGGGCGAGAGGGAAGGGTGGCGTGTGATTCTAAGCGAAGCGGAGAGGCGCCACAAGCCAGGATACGCGAACCCTGCCGGCTTCCTTTCAGCCCTCGACCGGGCCCTTCCCAGGGATGCGATCCTCGCAGCCGGACAGGGGCTCCACCAAGTGTACGCGTACGCGTGCCTCAAGGTCAGGTCTAGCCGCAGCTTCCTAGCGGCCACCAATATGGGCTCGATGGGGTTCGTCTTCCCAGCCGTCCTCGGGGCCAAGATGGCGCTCCCGGAGAGGGAGGTCGTGGGAATCATGGGGGACGGGGAGTTCATGATGACTCTGCATGACATGGAGACGGCGGTAAGGGAGAGGATAGGAGCGAAGGTGGTCGTGGTGAACGACAACTCATACAGGGTGCTCATGATGAGGCAGAAGATCCAGAAGATGGGGAGAGTGTACGGGACCACCCATGCCAACCCAGACTTCGCGAAAGTCGCCGATGCCTTCGGCGCCAAGGGAATGGTGGTCGACTCCGACGACAGGACCAGAGACGCGGTAGATTTCATCATGGAGAAATCGGACGTTCCCCTAGTCCTAGAGCTCAGGGTTGACCCGGAGGACCTCCCTCCGGTCAACATCCAGGGCTCGCTCATGTTCTGAGGGCCTGCTTTAAACGCCGCTCATGCGGGCGCCGGGCCATGGACTTCGCGGCAGAAGCAAAACGCATCGAACCGGAGATAATCGCGAACAGGAGGAAGCTCCACCAGCATCCGGAGCTCGCCTACCAAGAGGAATGGACTTCGGAGTATGTGGCGCGGACCCTCGAGGCCATGGGAATGGAGGTCAAGAGGATGACCGGGGGGACGGGGGTGCTGGGCACCTTGAAGGGAGCCAAGAAGGGGAAGGTGGTCGCACTAAGGGCGGACATGGATGCGCTCCCCGTCACGGAGGCGGCCGACGTGGAGTTCAAGTCGAAGATGGACGGGGTGATGCACGCGTGCGGGCATGACGCCCATATGGCGATGCTCCTGGGGGCGGCGAAGCTCCTGTCAGGTCAAAAAAGAGAGCTGTGTGGGACCGTGAAGTTTCTCTTCCAGCCTGCGGAGGAGCACGGAGGGAGGGGCGGGGCGCTGCCGATGATCGAAGCCGGAGTGATGAAGGACCCCAAGGTGGACTACGTCTTTGGGCTACACATCGACTGTGCCAGGAGGTCGGCGGTGTTCGGGGTGGGGGAGGGCCCGATAATGGCCGCGCCGGACTCGTTCGTGGTGAAGATTGCGGGCAAGGGAGGGCACGGATCAGCCCCACACGAGACGGTAGACCCGATCTACCTGGCGGCCCACGTGATCCTCGCGCTGCAGGGAGTGTCGTCGAGGATGATCAACCCGGTCAGGCCGTTCGTGATCACGGTCGGGTCCATCCATTCTGGGACGAAGGAGAACATAATACCAGACACGGCCGAGTTGCATGGAACCATCAGGACGCTTGACGAGCAGACGAGGAGCCTTGCGAAGCGGAAGGTGGCAAGCGTGGCGAAGGAAGTCTGCAGGGCGTTCGGAGGGTCCGCAGAAGTGACCTTCGAAAGGGATGCCTATCCCGTGACTGTCAACGACCCGAGGACGACCGCCAAGGCGAGGGCCGTCCTCGCCAAGGTCCGCGGGGCCAGGGTGAAGAAGGCAGAGCCGATACTCGGCGGGGAGGACTTCTCCAGGTTCCTGCAGAAAGCGCCGGGGACCTTCTACTTTTTGGGGAGCTTCAACCCCACGAAGGGTTGCGTCTATCCGAACCACAGCTCAAAGTTCAAGGTGGACGAAGATGTGCTCAAGATCGGAGCGGCTTCGCTGGCTTCTCTGGCGTTTGAATTCGGAAGGCCAGGCGGCAGAGCCTAGGGGAGAGAATTGTTCGCCACCAGGGTCTCAGAGCGAGTCTACCTCCTGGACACATATGCGCTCGGAGTGCCCGGGACGGTCGGCGCCTACCTCGTGAAGGGACCAAGGCCAGCGCTGGTGGACTGCGGATACGCCTCTTCCTATGAAAGCGTGCTGCGCGGGCTGGCGGAGACGGGGGTCATGCCTTCAGACGTGAGATACGTGATCCCGACCCACGTCCATCTCGATCACGCCGGGGCCGCAGGGAAGCTGCTCGGGGAGATGCCCAATGCGGAGGTGCTCGCGCAGGAGAAGGCGGTTCCCCATCTCGTCGACCCGACCCGCCTGGTGGAAAGCTCCACCAGAGTCTTCGGCAAAGAGATGATGGAACTGTATGGTGTTCCCAAACCCATACCGGCCTCCAGGATCATGGCCGTCGGAGAAGAGGCGTCCCTGGACCTGGGAGACGGGCTCACAGCGACCATGATGCACGCCCCAGGACATGCTCCCCATCAGATTTCAGTGAGCCTCGACGGGACCAGGGCCCTCCTTACTGCAGACTCGGTGGGGATCGTCTATCCCGGACTGAAGGCATTGATCCCCACCACGCCCCCTCCGAGCTTCCACCCCTCGGAACTGGTAGCCACTATCGCTAAACTGAAGCAGACGTCCCCCGTCGAGCTCCTCGTCCCCCACTTCGGGACGCGGAGAGACGTCGACTGGGTGTTCGACAGGACCGCAGAGCTGGTGGAAAGCTGGGTAGGCAGGGTAAAGGAGATGTGGAAGCAGAAGATGACGCTGGACGAGGCCGCCGAGGAGATGGAGCGCACTGTGATGGCGGACGCGGGTGTGGAGGGGCTCCCCATCTACGCGAGGATATCCGTCAGGACCTCCACCATGGGCATAATGCACTACTTGGAAAAGAACGCTTGAATATCTCGGCGGGTCACTGCC
>JAJZOO010000027.1 GCA_021811485.1 archaeon | reverse complement strand
TCTGCGCGATCCTTCTCCCCCTGACCAGGAGAGACATCTACGGGCAGAGGAGGGGGGTCCCCCTGCTGTCCGTCCTCGGCGTAGCAGCCGCAACGCTGTTCGCGTATCTAGGATACAACAGCATAGCGAACCCCGCGGTGGGACCGTTCTCGGTCCCTGCCGAGGTCTTCACCGCCGTCGTTGTCGCCGTCCCAGCTGTAGTCTACGCGGCCTCGCGCTGGTACAACAAGAAGAGAGGCATAGACCTATCCACGCTCCACTCTAGGCTCCCACCGGACTGATGCCCAGTGGCAGTGATAGACGCCCACGCCCACATCGGAGTGTTCGAAAGCTGGGCCGGGGTCTCGGCCACAGCAGACCAACTTCTCGAGCAGATGGACAAGTTCGAAGTTGAAAAGGCGGCCGTCTTCGGCCTCGACAACGACCTAGTCAGGCGGGCCGTCGACTCCCACCCTGGAAGGCTGGTCGGGTATGTCTGGCCTAACCCCCACGATCCGGGGGCGCTAAACCTCGTCCAGAAGGCGGTCGACGAATGGGGGTTCATGGGGGTGAAGCTCCACCCTCTCTTGCATGCGTTCCTCCCCACCGACGACGAGGTCGGACCCATCGTGGAGTTCATGGCGTCAAGGCGCCTCCCGGTGGCCATCCACTCAGGCCATCCTCCGTTCTCGCTCCCGTGGAGCATAGGGGAGTTGGCGGAGAAGTATCCACGAGCCAGGATAGTCATGCTCCACATGGGTCACGCCCACGGGGTCTACATCAAGGCGGCCATAGATACGGCGAAGAAGTTCGACAACATAACGCTAGAGACTTCGGGGGTGTCGATGCATTCCAAGATCAGGGAGGCGGTCGAGCGCGTGGGGGAGGATAGGGTCGTCTTCGGCTCAGACTACCCTTTCCACGACTACTCCGTGGAGCTCCAGAAGGTCCGGGTCTCTGGGCTCGACGACCGCCTCCAACGCAAGGTCCTTCATGACAACGCGGAGCGCCTGCTGTCGTGAAGCGTCCCGTGCCTGGTGATGGGAGTTGAAGCGGCTCCAGCTGGGGAAGCTCCCCATCGACATCCTGCGGCGGACGATGTTGACCGGCATAGGCGCACATTCGGACCTGGTCGTCGAAGGGCCGAAGCCCGGCCTCGATTTCGCCACAGTCAGGCTGGACGGCGGATTCCTCCTCGTGTCAGCCGATCCCATAACCGGCGCCACCGAGGACATCGGACGCTACGCCATCCACGTGAGCGCCAACGACGTGGCCACCAGCGGGACCAGGCCGATGTTCGCCGAGACCGTCGTCCTTCTGGCAGAGGGCTCTTCGGTCGAGGACGCCGCCGGGATCGGGAAGCAGATGCACGAAACTGCGGCGTCGCTGAGGATGGCCATCGTGGGGGGGCACACGGAGGTCACCCCCGGACTGAAGAAGACGATAGTCGTGGTCACGGCGTTCGGCTATGCGAAGAAGTACGTTTCTTCGAGTGGGGCCAAGGCAGGCGACACGATGATGATGACGAAGTTCGCCGGGCTGGAAGGGACGTCGGAGATAGCAACCGAGCGCGCCGACCTGCTGCGGGGCGTCCCGCAGGCCGCCTTGCGGAGGGCGGGGAGCCTCATCTCCCAGGTCAGCGTCGTCGAGGAGGCCGTGGCCGCATTCGCGACCGGGAGCATCCACGCGATGCACGACTGCACCGAAGGAGGCGTCCTCGGGGCCGCCTATGAGATGTCACTGGCCTCGGGCCTTGGATTCGTGCTCAGAAGAGAGCTGGTCCCGGTGCTCCCAGAAACTGCGAAGATATGCGAGGCTCTGTCGATCGACCCGCTGAAGCTCATAGGCTCTGGGGCGCTCCTTCTGACCGTGAGGAAGGGGGAGGAGATCGGGGTGGAGAAGGCGCTCGGCGGGGTGTGCAGGGTCACGCGCATAGGGAACTTTGCGGAGGGGGCCAGGTCGGTCGTCGGGAGGGACGGCTCGAAACTAGTGATGACCGACGCCCCGCAGGACGAACTGTGGCGGGTATTTCGCAGACCCCCTCTGAGAGGCTAGGGCTCCGGCTCTCCAGGTCGGGAACCCTCCCACTTCGTCGAGGATTTCGCGGCCCATGCAAACTTCTTCTGCAGAGACTTGCTGTACACCTTGGCCCACTCGAGCCCCACGTAGTCGCACCACGCCTTGTACACCCTTGGGTCGATGTAGTTCTTCAGCGAAGTGTTCAGGTTGTAGTTCTTGGTCCTCTCGTAGAACTCGAGCTCGCGCCTGAGCTTCGGGATCCTCTTCACGTCGTTCCTGGAGACCGCTTCTTCTAGCTTCTGCTTCTTCTTCAAACGAGACTCCTCCCAGCTCTTCGGAGGGGTCCTCTGGTGGTTGCAGAACACTGCGGCCTGCAGGTTGGCCTCCTTGGCATGGTAGAGCTTGTCTAGGTCGTCAGCTTCCCTCATGTCTTTCGCGCCCAAGACCTCCCGTGCCTTCGCCGTCGCGTGGAACGTCCTGAACACCTTTGCAGTGGCTCCGGGGACTATGGATGAAAGGAACTGGTTGACCATACCGGAGCTGACGTTGTGGAACACCTCGTCCCCTGGACTCTTCCCGGACATGAACTCCCTGAGGTTCCGTGCCACGGATGCGGGCACCTTCTCAGACTTGTGCCACAGGACCGAATCCTTCCCAAGGAAGTTGAACTCTGCGAGGTCTCCGCCAAGCGTGACGTGCTCGACTCTGAGGGTGCTCGCCCCGACCGTGTCCGCCTCGTCTTCGTCCTTCTCGTCTCCGACCCTCATTCCGAAGGTGTCAATCAGATAGCACACCGTTGCGACCTGCCTCAGCCTTTCGTCCTTCGCGTCGAGCTCCTTGTTCATCTTTCCCCGAATCCTGTCGAGGTGGGTCCCGACCTTCCTCGCGTTGTCGTACTTCGCCTTGCTCCGGGACTGCTGAAGGGGCGAGCTTTCGTGGAGCCAGACGTACTTTTCCTTGTCCGTAAGCTTGTCGATCCATTTGGCCATCCACATGGAGTTGTGATCGTGAACCACTTCCTTCCAGTCCCCCGGCGGGACCCGGGCCGACTCCCCGAGGTTGAGCACGACGTCAGAGGCGCCCACCCTCGGCTTCCACCTTCCCCTGAGAGGGTGCTGCCCCCGACCCATGAACAGTCCTGGAGGCTCCACCATCCAGTTTGCGATGTCCACTTCCTTCCCGTCGAGGACCGCCTTGCCGTACCTCGCCTTCAGGGACTCCCGTCTTTCCTTCCTCGAAGCGGCCAGGGACTTCCTCTCCTCCTTGGACATGGCTTCCTTCGCAGCCTTCTCGCGGTCCACCTTCCTGTTCAGCAGGGTGAAATCGAAGTCATTGAACCTCGCCCCCTTGCACCAATCTGGAAGCTCCGTGACGAAGTCCGAGACGAAGTTGGACTGGAAGACCGGGTCCTGGACATAGGGCGTGTCCTTCTTCTTGGCGAAGTTGTATGCCATTTCTTCGGCCAAGGCCGATAGAGGAACGACCTTCCCTCTCACCGATATCGACAGGTCGTCGGGCAGGTAGGGGTCGGGAAAGTTGACCCCATTGTGAGAAAGCGTCGTCCAGTAGGCGCTCATGAACGGGCTGAGGAAGTTTCTCTTCCGCGTCTATTTAAAATCGCCATGCCGATCTCCTCTTTCCTTGGGATGGTTAAATAAGCGGGGGGACCCGTGGCGCCCCGTCTCATGTGGCTAGATTACCAGGGGGCCGCCGGCCGCCCGCTCAAAGACTCTGTCATGGTCGTCGCGGTCTCCACCGCAATGCCGCAGTATCGTGCACTCTACTCACAGGCCCGAGAGCTCGGGCAGTACATGCTGAAGAAGATGGAATTCAAGAAGATAGGGACCGTCAGGGCTTCGGCCTTCCCGCCTGAAATCATAGTCAGGGAGGAGGGGTTGGCTTCCCTGCAGGAATGCGGGTTCTTCCTCTGCAGGGGGAAGCGCGACATCGTCCTGTTCGCCGGAGACGCGAGCCCCATAGACGAGCAGTACGGATTCGCCCAGTTTCTCCTGTCGAAGGCGGAGGAGATGGGGGTGAAGGAGCTCTACTCGATCGGAGCGAGGTGGGCGGAGAATCCGCTCCCACCAGAGGCCGACCCTGAGGCGTCGGGGTTCGCTACGGACGCCGTCGGAGTCTCCAAGCTCAAGAAAAACGGCGTAAAGATACTGGGAGAGGAGCCGGCCCCCTTCTTCGCCTCCATGGTGGTCGCCATGGCGAAGGAGCATGGAATCAGGGGGTACAAGCTCTCCGTGGACCACGGAGAGCCCAGCCCGCACGTCCGTTCCGTCATCAGGCTCCTTGGGGTCCTCGGGGGCTTGGCCGGGTTCGACCTGGACCTAGAAGAGCTGCGCTCCAAGGCCCTGCCCGCAGCCCCCCCGAGGACAGCCCCCAAAGAGAGCATCTACCATTAGCAGAGTGTCTCCGAATTCCTGCGGAGGCGCCCAGCCGGTGTCGCGACGCCTGCCTCGGGCAGACGCATCTCCCTCGGTGCCTTCAGCAGGTTCATGCGCCCTTCGCGAGCCTTCTCGCAACGATCGCCATCAATAGGCCCACCCAGTATGGGAGATACCCCAGAACCGGATTCACACCGCCCAGCCTGTACGCGGAGTATCCGAACCCCACCAACAGGCCCAGGAAGCCCGCACCCCCGCCGAGCCATATCAGGGTCCTTCCGACGGTCGCGTGTCTCGCTATGACCGCGAGCCCTCCGGCAGCGACCGTGGCGCCCCCAAGGGCGATGACCGCCTGGACGATAGTGATCGCGAGCACCGCCGCGCCCGCGTATTCTCCACTCAGGAAGGCCGAGATGTGAGGCTCCGCGTACCCGAGGGCGGTGTAAAGGAACCCCCGCGAGACATAGCCGCTCCCGAGCATGAGCACACCCCCGAGGATAGCCAGTCCTCCTGCGGCGAGTCGTCTGGAATCCATCCCTCCCAACGCCGACGCTCCGATAGAATAGGATTGCTGTCGCGTGGCCCCGGTTTCGATTCAGACCGAGATGTTTATCCGTCTGAAGCGCAACGCGCGTCCAACAATGCGTGCCATGAGCACCGACAGGTCCCTCCAGAACACTCTCGACTGGGCGCTGGAGCGCATGCGGCAGAAGGGGTATGTGGTCAAATCCAAAGTGGCGCTCAACGTCGAACCCAGCCTGGCTATAATGGGATACGCGCGGAAGGAGGGCGATGCCCACAGGATCCTGATCTCTGAGTGGGCCCTCGACTCGGAGATGCTCGGAGGGCTCGTCCTCCATGAGCTGGCGCATGTATACTTCACCGAGCAGGGAGCGAGCTCGCACGACGGCGGCGTCTTGGAGGAGGTCCTGGAAGAGCTCAAGGAGAGAGACGGGCTGAGGGCGAAGGAGACGGAGCTCCTCATCGACGCCTTCAACCACCTCCAAAACGTGCTCGTAGACGACGTCGTCTTCGAGGTGATGGGCGAGAAGGAGAGAGGGATGACCAAGAAGTTCTTCGCCGAATGGGTCTCTGACAGGCCCTCCGGGGATCCGGTCACAGACGCCGGGCTCCTCTGTAGGAACGCCTTCGCGGTAGCTTCGCTGAAGAGGAGGGGGGAATTCGAGAATGAGAGCGACATGCACTACAGGAACAAGTCGTTCGTTTCGTCCATGGGGGGGAGGTCTGATCAGGACTTCGAATGGCTTGAGAAGTTCCTCGAAGGCGCGGATCCGAGCTGGAAGGCGGAGAGGTTCCGGGCAGCGCTCGGATCCTACTTCGACAGAATCCTGAGCCTGATGCGTTCGTCCTCGAGGCTAGATGACCTCAGGTAGCGGCCCCAGGGAAAGGGCCCGCACCAGACTGTCACTGCCGAAGGCCCTGGTGGTCGTAGCGATCGTGGGAGCGGTGATCTTCGGGCTGTACATCGGATACCTTGCATATGCCAACGACAGTTTCCCGACCCGGACCGAGCCCTTCGCCAACTACGCGACCGTCTCCTCGTCATCGTTCAACGGGACCGAGTTCGCCTTCACCCTGACCTGGCAGAACGCGAGCGCGCTTCCGCTCTATGCCCAGCTCACGTCCCCCGCCACCGACGCGGCCAACACCCCGGTGTGCGGCATAGGCCTGTCGAACGTGACGGAAGGGCAGAGCATATTCATGCCCTTTACCATCACCGAGTCGCCGGCACTTTCCAACGTCGACCTGTCCATCGCCGTCAAACCCCTTGCCGGGGGGAGCCAGTTCACCATAGTATACAACGTCCCGTCTATCTCGGCGGGAAACCTGCCGATATCCCCTTCTAACATCAGCTGCCAGGAGCCTCCTGGAATCGAGTGAGCCGGGCCTAGGAGGCGCTCGCCAGGGCCTTGAAGGCGAGCCCGGACATGGCGTAGTTCAGGATGTACATGGAGACACAGACGGGGCAGAGGGCCTGGATGACGACTAGCTCGATGTACCAGAGATAGACCGTGAAGAGGTTCCCCACCATCAGCACCGGGACCATAACCTCTCCGTTGAGGGGCCCCCTCCGCCCGAAGTAGAGGGCGAGGGCGGTCATCAAGGGGAACCAGACGAGGCCGTAGACGTAGAGAGGGATCCCATAGGGGCCTGGAGGGAAGGTGTCATGCCCTCCTGCGAACACGGTGGTACACGATAGGAACGGGTTGAAGCCGGTGAAGACGCTGCAGCCGTTCGAGAGCGGGCCCGAGTACGCCGTGATTTCGTCGTAGCCGTGGTAGACGGCTATGACGATCCCTGCGGCAGAGAGGGCGACAAACGCCTTGGTGAGACGGTCCAACGCTACTCCAGTGGTCGTGTGGGGACCGCCATGAGCGTCGGCTGGAAGGAAGCCGCCTGCGGCGAGTAGGAAAGGTTCTGCTGGGCGTAGGTCTGACTGCAGACGGAGCTCGGCTTCCCGCCGGTCACCTGGCAGATGGCCGAGACGAGGTAGTTGGCCGCCCCGACTATGGCCTGGGTCTTGGGGTTGGTCGGGTCGTTCAGGTGGGAGGTGATCTGGGTCCAGTTGTCTCCGGATATGCAGAGCGGGGTCAGGGGTTGGCAGGACGGGTTGAACTGGGCCCCGCAGTTGAGCACGTACTGGTTGGCTATGTCCAAGAAGGGGATGGAGCCGCTTCGCCCCGTGGAAGCGCAGGTGTCGTATTGCGCCATCAGGCTGGACTGTTCCGTCGTGGGGGTCTGTATCACGTTCCCGCTCCTGTCCCATTCTTCAACTGCGACGAATGAGACGTACTTGCTCGTGTAGTTCGCGTTGGTGAACGTGAAGGTCGGGGAGTTCTTGTTTACGTCTGTGCTCGAAGAGAGCATGTACTGAAGGCCGCTGAAGTTCCCGAAGCGCGACAGCGCTATTATCAGGCTCCACCGCTCGACGGCGCAGTACGGGCAGTAGTCCCCCCCTATGTAGAGCACCTCAGGTTTCCCGCCGGACGTCAAGAGGGGGCCCGTGATGTTGAACGGGGGCGAGACGCCGCTGGGCGCTCCCACGGCATCGAATGTCGACGTGCTCACCCCGGTGAGCGCGTTCATGGTCGCGGAGTCGACGGGGAGGCCGATGTACTTGGCGTAGGGGTCGTTCAGCGAAGCGGCTACGAAGTATGAGACGACGATGAGGGCGGCCACGGCCGCCAGTATCGAGATCCACATGATCCGCCTCCTCCTCTGGCGGGCCCTCAGGTTGGCCTTTATCGACAATCAGAGAGCGACCTCTAACACCGGTAAATAAATCGAGTGAAGGAAACACAGCCTCGCCCCGCGCCTTTGGCTGAAGCACCCGACGGAATCGGGGCCTGAGCCAAGGCGTCTCGGTTTGAAAGCGGTCAGCCTGGAGGTCGGCGACTAGGTTCCCGTTATGGGCTGGATGGGAAGTGGTTCTCCGTGCTCACCTGCAGCGCAGCCGCACCCCTGCACGTGCCCACCGCGCCTTAGAGTCCCTCTGTAGAGCCCCGCCTCGAGCTTCTTCCCAGTCTTGGCCTCCCAATCCTCTATGGGCATCCCGTACTTCTGCTGAATCTTGTCACGATACCATTCCGGTATGACATTGAAGCTGCAGAATGGTATGACCCTCAGGTCTGGGGTGAGGTAGTGGATGTCGCAACGCTGGAGCCTTTCCTCGTCCTGGTTGTATTTGTCCTGGAAATGCATCATCCCCAGGAACATGCTCTTAAGGTGGAACTGCCCGATGGAAGAGTAGTCGTGCTTGACAAGGGCGTCGGTCAGCAGCTTGGCGAAGCTCAAGCTCTTGGGCTGCTTCTCCTTGTTGACGAAAGACGAAATCCTGGTGAGGACCTTCGCCGCGACCACGTAGCGGTTGGTCCCTGAGTAGATCTCTTCCTGTTTCTCGTCGAGGAATTCGATGAGCCCCGGGATGTCGACGAACTCCGGCAACGGGACGAGCCTCTTCTTGTCCGGGTCGTTGAACACGTACGTCCCGGCCCCGCAGGCGAAGTGTATGGAGAGCTCGTACTGCTCCTTCTTCGTGAAGGCTTCGATGAAGCCGGTCACCGGCGAGCAGGACGGGACCGGGAACCAGCCGTCCTTTGTGATCATGCCGTTGGTCTGTTCCTCTATCCTCTCGATGCAGTCGGGGATGGTTATCCTGTACTTTGCCCTCTCGGTCTTGGTAAGGCGGCCCGTGAGCGAGACAGGCTGGAAGTTGACGGCGTGGACCGTGTCGATGTTCTTCTGTCCGAACCGGATGATGTCACCGAGCTCGTGGTCGTTGACCGACTTTATGACCGTCGGGACCAGCACTATCCCCACCCCTACCTTCCGGCAGGCATCGATGGCATAGGGCGCTTCCCAGTGGTTCTTCGGGTTCGTCTTCGGGGTCACGCCGTCGAAGCTCATGTAGAGGTTCGACACGCCGGCTTCTTTGAGCCTCTTCGCCAGTCCAGGGTTCAACGCGAGGTTGATCCCATTGGTGTTGAGCTGGATGTGGTCTACCCCTTCCTCCTTCAGTATCTTGATTATGGTGGGGAGGTCTTCCCTGATCGTCGGCTCTCCGCCAGTGATCTGGACGGAGTTCCCAGCGACCGGCCTCTCAGCCTTCAGGGAGCGACCCATCTCTCTGACCTGGTCTAGGGTGGGCTCGTAGACGTAGGCTCCCTCCAGTCCCTTCTTGACGTAGAAGAAGCAGTACCAGCAGGTCAGGTCGCATCTGTTGGTAACTATGATGTTGGACAGCCCAGTGTGCGACAGGTGGTTGGAGCAAAGGCCGCAGTTTGCCGGGCAGGAGCAGACGTCCATGGGGACGTTGGCGGCGTGGGTCCCCTTGCCGTCCTTCCAATAGCGCGAAAACTTGCTGTACATCTCGTAGGAGCCGAAGTAGAGCTCCTCCGTCTCGCCGTGCTCCGGACAGGTCTTGGTCATCCAGACCTTGCTGCCGCGCTCGAAGACGATCGCGGGCAGGATCCGGTTGCAGTCGGGACAGATCGACTGCGTCTGTCGGATGAAGTTCCCCTTCGAAACTTCTTTCTTCAGCTCTAGGCTGACATCTGCGATTTGGGCCAAAGTAGATTCGCTGGAGTCTCCCTACCCCGTAGTGCATATAAGCATTTTAACTTTGCCGAGGGTAAAAAGTTAAAACTCGCCCTGTCGCGACGGGACCGGAGGCTGGAAAAGGTGACTCTGAGCGAGAGGGCGTCTGGGTCTCTGGAGGAGCTCGGTCTGACCGGGAGCGAGGTCAAAGCGTACGTCGCCCTCCTGAAGGGAGGGACGATGACCGCCAGCGACGTAAGCAGGGAAGCAAGGATACCCTACTCCAAGGTGTATGACGCCCTGGAGTCGCTTCACAGGCGCGGGTGGGTGGAGGAGCAGAAAAGCAGGCCAATCGTGTATACCGCGAAGCCTCCGGACACCGCCCTGGAAGAGCTGAGGGCCAGGCAGGAGACCGAGAGAAAGGAGAGGGAACAGACCGCCCTCGAGGAGCTGATGGGGATCTATGTCAGCAGAGGAGAGCAGGAGAAGCCGGACATATGGATCATGAGAGGGACTAACGAGATCCTTTCGCGGGTGAAGAACCTGCTGCTGAACTGCAGGGCGGAGCTGCTCATAGCGCTGCCTTCGCAGCTGGCGCCGTTCATCGACAGGATCGAGCCCCTCCTTGCCACCTTGAGGGAGAAGGGGGTCAAATGCCTCATACTGACTTCCCCTGACCTCCCGCATGGGGCGGCTGACCAGCTGGCGAAGCACGCAGAGGTCAGGTCGAGGAAGACGATGTACGGAGGAGGCCTCGTATCGGACTCCAGAGAGGTGGTCCTCCTGCTTGGGAGCGGGGAGCAGGGAGGTCTCCCGCTTGCAATCTGGGCTTCTCACCACGGGCTGGCGAGCTTCGCGAAGGACTACTTCGAGTTCCTCTGGAGCTCGCCGGGGACGTCAAATCATTGAGCAGAAGACAGCCGCCCAGGGATGAGGAAGAGGTCGTCAGGGAGCTGAGGGCCGAGGCGGCGCTGTCCAGAGAGGAAGCCACCCTCTACCTGAGGCTCCTGCGCGAGGGCCGGGTCCCATCCTCGCAGAGGGAGTCGGCCAAAGGGCTCTTGGAGAAGGGGATGGCCATCATCTCAGGCGATGGGGAGAGCGTCATCCCGGTGCACCCCAGGCTGGGGATAGCCAACGGTTACAGGACCTGGAGAGAGGCGATGGTGAGGGAGATCAACCAGAGGAGGATGCGCGTAGACAGGCTGATACTGGAGCTCATCCCTCTGTACGAGGCCGCAACGGAGAAAAACAGGGGGGCGGAGGCGGCTGAACAATGACTGAACCTCACCAGCATGAAATCGTATTCATCGGCATGGTCAACGTGAACCGCGACAACTACCTTCAGGGGGTCGTGGACGTCTGGAGGTGCAGGAGCTGCAAGAAGCTGTTCTGCGACGACAAGAGGTATGGAGAGCCGCTCAAGCCGAGCGT